>CAZDKD010000010.1:0-14393 GCA_964506305.1 uncultured Candidatus Saccharibacteria bacterium
TTGCCGTGAAAAAGATAACCCCTTTTAACTTCTTCAATAATAATTTCCGGTTCAAAGCCTCGTTTTTCAACCTCACCAACTATCTCGTGAAAATTTGGATCAAATTTTTCGCCTAAACATTTTATTTCTTCTATCCCCTGTTTTTCTAGAATATCCAAGAATTGAGTTTTTATTCTTAAGATTCCCTGGGCCCATTGGTTTTCTTCAAGATTTCTGGGAAGTTTTTTCTCGGCAACATAAATAACGTCTAAGATTGGTAAGATCTTTGAAATAGATTCTTCGTTGCCAAATTTCTTTAATTCGCTTATTCTTATTGCTTCTTCTTTTTTATAATTTAAAAAAGTTGCTCTTTCTTTTTTCCAACCGGTTAAGTATTCATCTTTTAATTTTTGGCATTCTTTTAATTGTCTTTCTAATTCTTCTGTATTTAATTGTTTTTTTTCTTTCTCCTCTAAGTCTTCATTGGGGAAAGAAGGAGAGGAGAAATTTTTGTCTTTCATTATTTTGAAATATGCCTTATTATAACAGATATTTTGAGTGATTACAAGAGTTATGTTAAGATATTAACATGGGAAATAAAAAGATGTTTAATATATTAAGAATATTGGTTTTAATCTTGGGCGGAGCGCTGATTATATTTGCTATCTCAAAAATTTTTGAAGTAGTTTTTGCTTTATTCTTCTACTGGGTTTTTTAATTAAATATCGTTCTTGTGGTCCTGTCGGGCTTGTTATTGATTGTAGGTTTCAGGATAAATGTAAATTTTATTAAATCTTAAATCAATATATTCAAGATTCTTCCTTTTTTCGAGGGGGATTTTTTCTTTTAGGAGAACAGCGAGCTTGGCTAATTGTGAGTCTAAATCTTTTTCTGGATTAAAATATATTTCCCAATCTTCCGAGGTTTCAATATTTAACCTTTTTTCAGATATTATAGAAACTTCTTTAAGCGGAATTTCTAAATCATTTAATTTTGCTTCTATTTTTAAAATTTGTTCTAACTTCTCTTTGCTAAACACTCCTTTTCCTAATCCTAAGTCTGAAATCCAGGTTGGACTTTTGATTTTTAATATCTGGGGCGGTATTTCAGAAATCTTTTCAAAAGCTATTCCTTCGTTGTCAATAAAATAATAATCTTCGCCCTGTAAAAAGACGGCTACTGGCTTTCTTTCTTCAACTACAACGGCTAGAACATTAGGAAAACTTCTGTCTAAAGTTATTTTGGCAACCTGAGGAAATTTTTCTAAGACTGCTGCATTAATTTCTTTTAAATTAACTAGAAAAATACTTTTTTTGAAATAGTTTTTATTAATCTGTTCTGAAATAATGTTTTTAATTTCTTCAACTGGAATTTTTATATCGCCGGAGATTTGTATATTTTCTATTTTAAAAACAGAAGAGAAAACGACAAAATAGAAAGCAGTTCCCAGAATAGCTAAAAATAGCAAACCAAACCAGAAGAGTTTATTCCTAAATATTAGTTTTTTCTTCTTTGCTCTATACGGTTTTCTGCGGCTGTATTTTTTATATTTTGGCCGATATTTTTTCACAATCTTCTTTTAAGTTTTCTTAATTTTTCTAAGGCATAGGTTGGGTAGTAAGTAACTGAAAGAGGCAGGTCCTGGGTTTTAACATATTCCTTTCTATAACCCCCAAAGCCCATCTTAAATAGAGTTAAGCCTGCCCAGGGGTGTTTTGACTGGGAAACCTGGGACTTGTCTTTAATCTCAGGAGCTATTCCCCAGAAATTATACTTTTTGCATCCCCTCTTTTTGGCTTCTTTTATTGCTTCCCATTGGAGAAGATAAGAAACCGGGACTTTATTATATTTTGATAAAGAAGCTCCATGATGATAAAAGCCAATATTTTGCCAATAGACAACAATAGCTGAAGAAACTATTTCATTCTTGTATTTTCCCAAAAATATTGAGATTTGATTATCTGCTAAAAATGAAGAAAACTGATTTTGTAAATAATTTAGAGAAAAGGGCACGAATCTGTGTCTTTTTGCTGTCGCATAATAAATCTCGTTGAATTTTTTAAGATCTTTAATATTTTGGCTTTGAGTAATCTCAATATCGCTGTTTTTTTGAGCCTGCCGTATTAAATAGCGGGTGGTTTTTCTCATCCCCATTAAAAGTTCTTCTTCAGTAGGAGTAATATCCACTTCCCAGGTTACCTCGGGATGCATATGGATTGGAGCTTTTCTGAAGCCAAGTTTTTTAAAAATGTTTGTATTTTTTTCTTCTCTTTCCCAAATCGGCGCAATTCTAATAAAACTTGCTTTCTCTTCCTTGGCAATCACTTTAAGTTTGTTTAATAATATTTCTAATATTTGGTTATTGTTTCTTGGTGATTGGTTATTGATATTTGGTCCGTGAGGAATAAACAAAAAAGTTCCTCTTTTTGCTTTAATTTTGACAACCAAAACAGAACTAACCAATTGTTCGTTGCCATATATGCCAAGCCTCCAAATTTTCTCTCCTTCTTTTTTTTGAAACTCTCCCCAATTCCAGGAATCTAAAAAAGTTTTCTCTTTGCACTTTAATAAGAAATTTTCCCAGATCTTTTTATTGTTTATTTCTTTTACTTTCATTTTAAAATTTTTTTAAGAAACCAGTAATTCTCTGGGCTTGTTTTTGAGAAATGTTTATATGGGTTGGTAGATTTAAAGTAATTTTGGCTAATTTTTCTGCTTTAGGACAACTGCCTGATTCATATTTTACTTTTTCTAATTTTGTATCTTTAGGAGCAATAGGAGTTGTGTACCAGTCCCCTATTAAAATATTTTTCCGCCAAGCTTCTTTAATTATTTTATGAGCGGCCGGATGTTTGATTGTAAAACGCAGAAAAGCATGTTTTTTTCCTAGGAAATTTAAAGTTTCTTGAGATAAGGTTTTTGGCACTTCAAAAGAACTATTTTTTAACTCTTTGCAATAGAAAGCAGCCAGTTTCCTGCGGTGCTCATAAAATTTATCTAATTTCTTAAACTGTTTTTGAGCAAGTAGGGCCAGAATGTTTGGCATCCTTTTTGGAAAATAACAAGGCCTCTTTCCTTGTTTTTCTTTCCAGTGAACAGCTTTGGATAAAAGATGGAACCATTGAAATAAAACTAAAATAATTTTGCCAATTAAAATTTTATAGGTTGGCAAAATCAGAAGATTCATCAAGACAGGATGGAGGAGCTGTTGTAAAATCCAACAATACGATGGGTAAGCAAGCTTGTCCTGAGCTTGACGAAGTTTTTCGCCAAGTTCAAGATCATTAGTTACTGCCATTCCACCGTAAACAGAGGAAATTATCTTGTCTCTTGAAAAACTGAAAAAAGCAGCTTTGCCAAAAGTTCCAACTTTCTGATTATAATAATCAGCGCCTAAAGAATGAGCGCAGTCTTCAATTAAAATTAAATTATTCTGTTTGGCAATTTCTAAGATCTTGACCATCTCAGCTGGCAAACCGAAAGTATGCTGAACCATCACTACCCTGCTCTGAGGGGTGATCTTTTTCTTTAAGTCTTCTGTATTAATGTTAAAATTGTCTTCATTGCAATCAATATAGACTGGCTTTAATTTTGACCATAAGATTGGATTAGATGCAGCATTACAAGTAAACGCCTGAAGCAAGACCTCACTTTCCGGCTTTAAATCAAGGGCTCTCAAAATAGCCATCAAAGAAGAACGACCACTATTAAAAGAGAAGGCATATTTTATCCCAAGATATTTTTTAAACTGATCTTCTAACTCTTTAATTGCCTTGCCTTTTTTCCACCTCCAGGGCTGAAAAATCAACCTCAAAGCCATCCAAATATCGTCTTTTTGGGTGTTCGGAGACAAAGATATTGTAATGGGTTTTAAACGCATAAATTATTGACAGATTTAAAACACTATGTTATTATGTAAACAATCTTAAAGCTAGTTAATTAACAATTTAATTGGAAAGGAATTAAAAATGGAAAAAAAGGTCAGTTTATTTAGTGAAAAACAATGGAAATACCTTGGAAAACTATATAGAATGACTCCTAGAGAGATACAAGTAGCCATGCTTACTTGTAAGGGCTTTAACAACAACGAAATCAGTAAAGCGCTAAAAATTAAACACGGCACCGTAAAAACCCATTTGCGCAACGTTTACCGAAGAGTTCGTGTAAACAACAAAATCTTACTGCTTTTAAAATTCGTGGAAGATATAAATTGATCTCTCAAGTCCACTGGTTCTCTAAAATACCTCCTCCTCCACTCCAAATATCATATCAAACTTCATCAAAGCGCCAAATTATAAAAACTTATAAAAATGGCGCTTTTTTTATACTCAAATTATTCATTTTTTCTGTCGCATAATAACTCAATTATTTCTTTCGGCACCCGTCCCTCTAAAAGTACTACATCATCCGGATTTTTACAGAAATCTTTAATCTTGTTAATAATTTCTTTTGGTTTTTCAATAAACAATATTTTATCACCTCCCTCTTTTTTTATTTCTTTAAATCTCTCTTTTGTTGTGATAATTGCAAGATCGCAAACTTCAGCTATTTTTCTCCCGATTTTTTTATGGGCTTTTTCTGAAGATCCTCCTAATTCAATCAGGCAGGGCATTATAATAATTTTTTTCCCTTGGTAAAGCTTTAAATATTCTAAATCAGCAGCCACTCCGTTTGGGTTTGCCGAATAAGAAGAATCTATGATAACCGGGTTTTCCTTTTTTAGTATTTTCATTCCTCCTTGCCTCGGTTTTATTTCTGAACAAATTTTTGAAATCCCTTTTAGGCTCATTCCTAATTTTTTAGCGCAACAAGCAGCCAATAAAATATTTTCTATATTTTGTTTACCCATCAAATTTATTTTAAAATAAACAGAATCTTTATCTTTAGAGGCCATTTTAAAAGAAACAAACTCTTTTTCTACTTCGATATCTTCTGCCCAAATATCAGGATTCAATATGTTTTCAATAATAGTTTGTATTAAATTACCATTGCAAAGCTCTTTATCAATTTTAGTGTTTCTATAAAGCTGAGAACAATATTCATTAACTCCATTAAAAATAGCTGTCCCATCAGAAGGCAGACTTTCAATTAACTCATCTTTTGTTTTGATTATATTTTCTTGAGAACCGTAAAGAGCTAAGTGCTGTTCGTTTATACCAGTCAAAATACCAATCTTTGGCTTAGCAATATCGCACAAAATCTTAATTCCTCCTACGCCGTAAGCGCCCATCTCAACAATAAAAACTTCATGTTCCGGTTTCAGATCGTTTAAAATACACTGAGAAATCCCAATTTCTGAATTCTGATTAGCTTTAGTTTTCAAAACATTGAACTTTTCAGAAAGCATTGTTGCTAAGAATTCTTTAGTTGAGCTTTTTCCATAGCTTCCGGTAATGCCAACAACTAGAAGATTTTTAAATTGCTCTCTTTTTTTCTTTGCCTTTTTAATTGTTTGATTTCTCATTAAAACCACAAGCGGTTGGAAAATAAGAATAAGCAGAGAGAGAATCATTGGAGCCAATATGTCAAAGATTAAAAGGTAAAACGGCAGCCAAAACACAATTCCAATTTTTATAAAAAGAATAGATGCAAAAACAATTTCTAACAGAACTGCGGCTAAAATTAACACTATTGTTTTTTTTGTTAAAACCGGCTTCTTTAATCTTTTTTGGGAGATATTTAGAAAAGTTTTAAGAACCTCAATTAAATATAGCGCCAAAAGAAAATAGAAAAATACCGCAGAGCGAACAAAAAAAATAGCGACTAAGACAAGCTTTACGAAATTTAGCCCATTAAAAATAAGCTGTTTTCCCTTAGCTGTCGTAAAATGATCTAAGAATCTTTTAATCTGATATTCTTTGAGTTGCCAAAAATAAATATAAAATAGGGCAATTTTGGTTGTCCTGATAAACCATAAAACGCTTAAAATAATTAATAGATAGATCATGCTTTACCGGGGTCTAAGAAAATTAGTTATTATTTCTAATAATTTCTCCGGATTTTCCAAGTGGGGACTATGGCCCACTCTAGGTAGAATTTCTAATTTTGAACCTTCAATATTATTTTTAAAAGCAGAGGAATATTTCACTGGAATCATTTTATCTTTTTTCCCCCAGATAATTAAAGTTTCTGCATTAATTTTGGAAAAACAAGGCGATAAATCTTCTCTTAAAACTTTTTTCATTGTTTCTCTCATAACACCTTTCGCTTTTACATAATCTGTTCGGCGCAAGAAAACATAGAATAAATTTCTAGCGGCATTTTTAAATACTTTTAACGGTTTGAGAGAAAAAACGGCATCACCTACAGAATTAAAATAAAGAGCTGTTCTCCACTTAAAATCCGGTTTTATTTTAATACCAGCCGGAGAACATAAAATTAATTTATTTATCTTTTTAGGATAGCCAGCGGCAAATTTAACAACTACTCTTCCTCCAAAAGAGTGAGCGATAATAGAGATTTTTTTTAGTTTTAAAAATTTGATAAAATCAACCAGCCACTTTGTATAATCATCAAGATCCCAAGGTTTGGCAGGGGTTTTACTTTTTCCAAAACCGGGAAAGTCAGGAGAGATTACTTTGTAGTTCTGAGCAGCTAAAATTTTTTGGATTTTTACCCAAGAATCGGAAGAACCACCCCAACCATGCAAAATTAAGACCTGCCTGGTAGTAGGCAGGGAGGTCTTTTCATCTCCAATAATTTTGTAGTTAGTTTCTAAACCCCTGATAAGAATTTTTTGTTCCGTCATTTTTTAATTTCTTTAAATCCAGTGTATTTTTGCAGGGCATCAGGAACTTTTATGCTTCCATCTTTTTGCTGATAATTTTCAATAATAGCAATAAGCATTCTGCCAATAGCAAAAGCCGTTCCATTTAGAGTGTGAACAAAGTTTAGCTTATTGTTTTTATCCCGATATTTAATATTTAATCGTCTTGCCTGAAAGTCGGTGCAGTTTGAGACAGAATGGGTTTCCCGGTACTTGTTTTGTGTTGGAAACCAAGTTTCAATGTCAAAAGTGGAAGCAGAGGGCCTTGCTGAGTCACCGGTGCATAAATGAACTAATCTATAGGGGAGTTTTAAGCTCTTCATTAACTCTTCTTCAATTTTTATTAATAATTGGTGTTCTTTTTGAGAATTTTCCGGCTGGCTAAAAATGAACATTTCTAACTTATCAAATTGATGGACCCGAAGTATCCCTCTGGTATCCTTTCCGTAGCTGCCTGCTTCTTCTCGGAAGCAGGTTGAAAAAGAAAGATATCTTTTTGGAAGATCTTTTTCTGAGAAAATTTCGTCTTTGTGCATAGGTCCTATTGACTGCTCGGAAGTGCCGACTAGAAATAAATTGTCTTTTTCAAAAAAATATCGCTCGGCTAAGTCTTCTTTTGTGTCTATATAACCCATTGCACACATCGCTTCTGACTTTATTAAAACAGGAGGAATTATAGGGATAAAACCTTTTTTAACAATTACATCTAAGGCAAAATTTATCAAAGCAAACTCTAGTAGAGCAGCTTTGTTTTTAAGATAACCAAAACGGCTCCCTGATACCTTAGCTGCCCTTTTCACGTCAATCAAATCCAGGTTTTCGGCAATTTCTAAATAATCTTTCGGCTTGAAATCAAACTTTGTCTTTTTCCCTTGCCCGGGCGAGCAAAGCTTGCCAGAAGCAGTAACTTGTCGCATAACAACATTACCGCTCTCGTCTTTTCCTATCGGTACATCGTCAAAAGGCATATTGGGAATTTTATACATTGTTTCCCGGACCTTATTTTCAAGTTCTTTTAAATCTTTCTCTATTTTATCTCCTTTCTTATCTATTTTTTTCATTTCCGAAATAATTTTCTGCTTTTCTTTTTTATCTTTAGTAGCTGTAATTTTCTTGCTGGCTTTATTCTTTTCAGCCCTTATTTTCTCTATTTTTTGCAGATTTTCTCTTTTTTCTTTATCTATTTTCAAAAGTTCTTCAATATCAATCTTGACCTGTCTTTTTTTGCAGGCCTCTTTTACTTTTTTTGGATTTTCCCTAATAAATTTTATATCTAACATATTATCTTTTCGGGCGCATTGTTGGAAATAAAATCACTTCTCTTAGGGTGTGCGAGTTAGTTAATAGAGCTGTGAGGCGGTCAATTCCCATACCCCAGCCGGCAGCCGGGGGCATACCGTATTCTAGGGCTTCAATAAAGTCTTTATCCATTCTTTGGGCTTCTTCAAATCCTTTTTTGAAGATTTTCTCCTGCTCTTCGAACCTTTCTTTTTGGAGAACGGGGTTATTAAGTTCTGAAAATGCTTTCACTATTTCCATTCCGGCTATTATTAATTGAAAACTTGCAGATTTTTTCGGATTTTTGCCTAATGGCTTTGCTAAAGGAAAAGCTTCTGCCGGATAATGAATTACGAAAGTCGGCTGTTTAATTTCCGGTCGGCATTTTTTCTTGAAAATCTCGTCGGCGATTTCGGCTTTATTTCCTTTTGCGTCTATACTCATTTTTTTCGCTTCTTTTTTAAGACTTTGAATATGAATTTCTTCAAAATTAATTCCGGTATATTTTTTAAAGATTTGATTAAATTCGGTTCTTGGCCAGGGAGATTTAAAGTCGAGCTCTTTTCCCTCGTATTCTATTTTTAATTTTCCAAACAAATCCTTAATCAAGGAAGTTAGCATTTTTTCTGTTAATTTCATTAAATCCTTATAGTCGGCGTAAGCCCAATAAAATTCCAGCATTGTAAAATCGGGATTATGGGCTTTATCTACTCCTTCATTTCTAAAACATCTGCCGATTTCATATATTTTTTCAAAACCGCCGATTAAAAGCCGCTTTAAATAAAGCTCGGGGGAGATTCTTAGATATAGGTCAAGGTCCAGAGCATTTAAGTGGGTTTTAAAGGGCTTTGCTGCCGCTCCGCCGTAAACTGGCTGCAATATTGGAGTTTCTACTTCTAAGAATCCTTCGTTTTCCAAAAAAAAGCGAAGTTTTTTAATTATTTTTGATCTTGCTTGAAATTTGTCTTTTATGTCGGGACTAAAAATTAAATCCAGATATCTTTTACGGTACCTTTCTTCAATATCTTTCAAGCCGTGCCATTTTTCCGGCAAAGGCAAAAGGGATTTAGCTAACATTTTATAATCCTCAATTTCTAAAGTTTTTTCACCTTTTTTGGTTTTAAATAAAACTCCTCTAACTTCAACAAAATCTCCTATATCAAAGTTATCCAAAAAAAACTGATATCCTTTCTCTCCCAATTTATCTTTTTTAAATAAAACCTGGATTTGGCCACTGCCGTCCTTGATATTTGAAAAAACAAGACCGCCGTGCTGTCTTAATGACATCATCCTGCCGGTTAAAACTATTTCTTCTTTTGACCGAGAAAGCTTGCCAAAATCTTCAAGAGCTTTAGCGCAAGCATGGGTTCTTTTTGTTTGTCCCGGATAAGCCAAAAACCCAGCGCTTTCAATTGCCTTAAGCTTCTTGAGCCGATTTTTTCTAATTTTATCAATTGTCGCCATTATTTAATTTTAACTCATTTTACATTTCAGGTCAAAAGAAAAACTACCAAAAACGCTTCTTGGTAGTTTTTCTTTTAGTTATTATCTATTTTTGTCTTATTGGCCTAAATACTCTACGATATATTCAGCGATTATTCTGGCAGCCGCCGGTCGGGAAAAACTTTTGGCTGTTTCTGCCATCTCTTTTAGTTTTTCAGGCTGGGAAAATAAGTATTTTATTTTTCCTAAAATAAAATGGGGTTTGAAATTCGTTTCTTCTATTATTAAGGCAGCGCCGTTTTCAGCAAAAACATAAGCATTTTTTACCTGATGGTTTTGAGCGGATTCGGGCAAGGGAATTAAAATACTCGGTTTGCCTATAGCTGCAATTTCAGAAATAGTTCCTGCTCCCGCCCTGCTTATAATTAAATCGGCGGCTTGATAAGCGTGAGATAGTTCTTTTTCGTTTAGAAAGGGTACGGGATGGTAATATTTATTTAAATCTTTTGTTAGGATTACTTCCGATTCGCTTTTTACTTGATTAAAGTTTGCTTGGCCGGTTTGGTGAATAATTTCAAAATCGGACAGAAACTTTGGCAGGATTGCCAGTAGTTTATTATTTATCCTCTGAGCGCCCTGAGAGCCGCCCAGGATTAGAAGAACCGGTTTTTCTCCTGTTAGTTTAAATGTTTTTTTTGCTTCTTCCTTAGAACCTTCTAAAATTTCTTTTCGAATAGGATTACCGATGGAAATCATTTTTTTAGCTGGAAAATGTTCAATTCTTTCAACAGGAAAAGCGGTAAAAATTTCTATGGCAAGTTTTCCAGCTATCTTATTCGCTAAACCCGGCGAGGCATCTGACTCGTGTAAAAAAATCGGAACCCACAGCACCCAGCCAGAAATAACAGCTGGCACTGATCCGTATCCTCCTTTGCTGAAGATAAGATCGGGAGAAATTACAAAAACATGATAGAAAGCCTGAATAATTCCTATTGGGAGTTTAAAAAGAATGTCTGTAATGTTTTGAAAAGAAAAATATCTTCTGATTTTCCCGGATAGGATTGTTCTTGCTTCTATCTTTTCTTGGGAAAGAAGATCTTTCGCAAATTTGTCATTAGGACCAATATAGAAAAACTCAAAATTTCCATAAGGATAAATTCTTCTCATTTCTCTCACGACTGCGATTATTGGAAAAATGTGACCGGCGGTGCCGCCACCAGTAAAAAGTATTTTCATTGATTTATAATTGTGAATGAGAAGAAATGAAAGTAAACTTTCATTTCAACCGAATGAAGCAATTATGTAGATAGTTTACTATCTTCATTTTATCACTTTTTGCTTCTTTTTGAAATGTTTAGTAATATCCCAACACCAATTAACTCAACTACTAAATGGGAACCACCGTAGCTAATAAAAGGCAGAGGGATGCCCGTTAGGGGCAGAATACCAATCATCGCCCCTATATTGACAAAAGCCTGAATGATAATCCAGGAACTTATGCCAATAGCAAAAAGCCGAGAAAACTTGTCCTGGGAGGTTTTAGAGATTTTAAAACCTCGCCAAAAGAAAATAAGGAAAAGAAAGATTAACCCCAGAGACCCAATAAGCCCCATTTCTTCGGCAATTATTGTAAAAATGGAATCTGACATAGTTTGAGGAATAAATCCAAATTTTTGGCTTGACAGCCCGAGACCTAATCCAAAAATTCCACCCGAGCCAATAGTAATTAGAGCCTGTTCTATTTGATAACTCAATCCCATTGGATCTTTTATTAATCCAAGAAAAACACGAATTCTCTCCATTCGATAAGGAGTAAGACGTATCATTGTCCATATTATTCCTCCAATAGCCGTAATCATGAAAACAATATGCCATAGCGGCGTGTTGGCCAAAAAATACATTAAAAGAGCGGTAAAAATAATCACGACTAAGGTGCTGACATCTGATTGTTTCGCCAAAAGAAAAATAATCACTACTGTAATTATAAAAAAAGGTAATAGGGTATTATTAATTCCTTTTTGATTTTTGACTGGTTTCTTTTTAGTTCGAGTGGCTAGCCAGGCAGAAAGATAAAGAATAAAGGTGAGTTTTAAAAATTCAGATGGTTGAAAGGAAAAAAAATGCAGATTTAACCAGCGCGGCGCTCCCCCAGCGACAATACCCAGCCCAGGAATAAAAACCAGAATCATAAGCAGTAGATTTATTAAAACAAGCCACAAAGCCCATTTTTTAAAAAACGATAAGGGTAATTTAAAAGCGATAAAGGCAAGAATAATCCCGGGAATTAATCCATGTGTTAGCTGATGAAAAAGATAATAAGTTGTTCTGCCAACTTTCTCTTGGGAAAAAAAAGCTGAAACGCTGGCTAATACTAAAACTCCTAAAATCACTAAAAAAATCACAGCAACAAATAATCCGCGGTCAAGCCGCTGACTGCTTAAGGGTTTTGAATATTTTCCCTGCCTTGCTCGGTAAGCCATTGCCTGAGATTTTTTTGTTGTTTTCATTTTGTTAATTTGTTTACGGCTTTAACAAATTGCTTGCCTCGGTCAAACTCGTTTTTAAATAAGTTAAAACTGGCTGCTCCTGGAGAAAGTAAAACAATATCACCTTTTTGAGCTATAGCGGTGGCCTTTTTTACTGCCTCTCTCATCGAATTTACGAGAAAAACAGAGACCCGTTCTCTGTCAGTTGACAGAGAACGGGTCTCTGACGCTTTTTTCAATCTTTTTTTAATTTTATCTGTAGCTGTGCCCGGCAGAAGAATAAGAGAACTTATCTCTTTTTGGATTTCTTTTGCTAAATTTTTGTAGCTTAGCTTCTTATCTACTCCTCCGGCAATAAGAATGATTTCTGATTTAGGAAATCTTTTCTTGAAAGTTTTAATTGCTAAAATTACTGACTGAGGAGTAGTCGCAGTAGTATCATTAATATATCTCACTCCCTTTTTTGTAGCGACAAACTCCTGCCTGCTGGGAACACTTTTAAAATTGGAAAGAACTTTTTTAATATCTTTTTTAGAAATTTTAAAAAGTTTAGCCACAGCAATAGAAGCTGAAACGTTGGAATCTCTAAAGAAATAAACTTTGGAGCGAGCTTCCGAAGCCAATTTTTTTGTTTCAGGATTGTTGTAGTTTAAAATTAAAATATCGTTTTTTTTCTGATATTTAAAAATTGTTTTTTTTGAATTGATGTATTCTTTAAAATTTTTATATCTATTTAAGTGGTCGGGAAAAAGAGTAGTAATTACTGCGATGTGCGGACTTTTTTTTAAATCTTCAAGTTCAAAACTGGAAAGTTCAAGAACTATCTTGCTTCTTTTTCTTATCCTTGAGAGAATTTCCAAGGGAGAAATTCCAATATTGCCGGCCAAAATCGTATTTGGATATTTAGTTTTTAAAAAGAGATAGATAAGAGTGGCAACGGTTGATTTGCCTTTAGTGCCGGTGATTCCGATAATCGGAGCTCTACATAAATCAAAAAAAATACCTACATCAGTTTTTATAGGAATTTTATGTTTTCTGGCAATTTTAAGATAAAAAGAGCTAGAAGGAACCGCTGGGTTTTTTACAATTAGATCGGCTTTAATAAAATCTTTATTCTGATGACGGCCAAGCACGTATTTTATAGGCAAGCCCTTAAGTTTCTGAATAGATTCTTTTAATTCTTTTTTGGTTCTAATGTCAGTTACCAGCACTTCGGCTTCCTGCCGACAAAAAAATTTAGCTACTCCCACTCCCCCGCCATGCAGACCCAATCCCATCACTGTTACTTTTTTGCCTGCCCAGCAATGCCCCGCCTTGGGCAGGGTTCCTTTTGAGTTTTTGGATAATTTCTTCATTTCTAAAATGGATCTCCAATTATTGGTTTGATTTTTTTCTTAAAGTAAAACTTACTTATTTTTTCAAGATTATATGGTTCGTCACTGAAAAAAAATTGATGGCTATTTCCCTTTTTAATTTTAGATGCTATCTGGAGATTATCTTTTAGAAATATTTTAAGTTCTCTCACTAAACTTTCTGCCGGATTGATAATCTTGATTTTTTTTCCAGTTACTTCGGCAATAACTTTTTTTAGTATTGGGTAATGAGTACAGGCCAAAATTAAAGTATCTATTTCTTTATTTTTTAGTTCTTCTAAATATTCACTGGCTATCTCTTTTGTTATTTTTTTATTTATCCATCCTTCTTCAACCAAAGGCACGAATAGAGGACAGGGTTTAGAATAAATGCTTAGATTGCCGTCTAACTCTAAAAGTTTTCTCCTCCAGGAACCGCTTCTGATAGTGCCCGGAGTTCCAATAATTCCAACTCTTTTATTTTTTGTTGTTGCAACAGCCTCTTTTATTCCCGGGGTTATCATCTCAAAAATTGGAATGTTTTTTCCGCTTCTGGCGGATTCGCCTCGGGCGGAAAATTGTTTTTTAAGGGATTCTGAAGCCCAGGCAGAAGAGGTATGACAGGCTATGATGATTAACTTTGCTTCTTTTTTAAGAAGCCAATCTACAATTTTTGCTGAATATCTCTGCACAAAATCAGCCCCTTTTGTTCCATAAGGGAGCCGAGCCGTATCACCGAAATAAATTATCTGGTATTCTGGCAGATATTTAAAAATCTCTTTAACAACAGTTAATCCACCAACACCGGAATCAAAAATTCCTATCATTTTAGTACCCTCTCTTCAAATACAATACTGTATTGGAAGCTCACAATGAAAATGAGCTCAAGGCGCGACGACGAAAGATACTTTTAAGTACCTTGAGGAGAAGCAACGAAGAGATCGCTTCGTTGTGAGCTTCTCTTACAGAGCCAGAGTATTTTTTCTTCTGACTTTATTGCTCGTCGCTTATGTATCCCAGAGGACACACTTCGCTCCTCGCGCCTAGCCAGAAGAAAAAATCTTTCTGGCCAATGCAGTGTTGTATTTG
>CAZDKD010000011.1:0-13789 GCA_964506305.1 uncultured Candidatus Saccharibacteria bacterium
TTTAATAAGATGCAGAATAATAAACAAGTAAAAGTTAGAGTATTTTCAACTCCATCTTGTCCTTATTGCACTACGCTAAAGCAGTTTTTGAAAAAACATAATATTGAATTTGAAGATATCGATCCTTCAAAGGATAAAGTTGCTTTAGACGAAATGATAGAGAAGTCAGGACAAATGGGAGTGCCGGTTGTGGATATTGACGGCCAGATCGTGGTGGGGTTTGATAAAGAGAAAATCTGTAAATTATTAAAGATTAAAGAATAAATATATGACAAAAGTTGCTATTAATGGCTTCGGGAGGATAGGGCGTCCTACTTTCCGAAGAATTTTAGAAAATCACCCGGATTTAGAGGTGGTAGCTATTAATGATTTAACAGATAATAAAACTCTGGCTCATCTTTTAAAATATGATTCTGTGTATAAAAGATATGGAAAAGAAGTCAGTTCTGACGAGAAAAGCATTACCATAGACGGCAAGAGAGTTCCGGTTTTTGCCGAAAAAGATCCGGAAAAGTTACCCTGGAAAGATTTAGAAGTAGCTGTGGTATTGGAATGCACAGGAGTTTTTAGAAAATTAGAGGATGCGAAAAAACATATTACAGCTGGAGCCAAAAAGGTGATAATTTCTGCCCCGGCAAAATCTGAAGGAGTGCCGGGTTATGTTTTAGGAATAAATGAAGAAAAATTTGATTCTAAAAAAGACGAAGTAATGGATATGGGTTCCTGTACTACCAACTGCCTGGCTCCAATGGTAAAAGTTTTGAATGACAACTTTAAAATTCAAAAGGGGTTTATGACCACAATTCATAGTTATACTACCGACCAAAGAATTTTAGATTTACCCCATAAAGATTTAAGAAGAGCAAGAGCGGCCGCTTTGAATATGATTCCCACTACAACCGGAGCTACTAAAGCAATTGGGAAAATTATACCTGAATTGAATGGAAAATTAGACGGAATTGCCATTCGCGTGCCTACTCCCACTGTTTCAATTCTGGATTTAATTGTTAATGTGAAAAAAGATACAAATAGAGAAGAGGTGAATGAAGCATTTAAAAAAGCGGCTCAATCAGAAAAGATGAAAGGAGTTTTAAAAGCAGAAGAAGAGCCTTTAGTTTCTATGGATTATGTCGGCGATACCCATTCAGCAATTGTTGATCTTGAACAAACAATGGTTAAAGATAACCTAATTAAAATTCTTGGCTGGTATGACAATGAATATGGATATTCCTGCCGTTTAGCCGAATTCGCCGAATACATAGGAAAGAAACTTTAGTAAATGAAAAAATAAGTAAAAAAAGACCCCCGATTGGCGGGGGTCTTTTTTGTTTTTCTAAAAAAGTGTATAATTGTAAGTGAGGGAAAAAAGTTTGTTTTTTTCTCTGACCGAAGGCACAATTATGCGGCTAAGCCGCAATAATATAATAATATGGATAAAAAAGTTCCAATTGAGATCTCAGCTCGGCATATTCATTTATCGCAGGAAGATATGGAGAAGCTTTTTGGTAAAGGATATAAGCTAAAGAAGTTAAAAAAACTTAGTCAGCAGGATGATTTCGCGGCCAAAGAGACACTAGATATTTGTAATGGCTCAAGAAAAATTTCAGGAGTGAGAATTATAAGTCCGGTAAGAAAAGAAACACAGGTAGAATTATCCCGAACAGATGCGATTTATTTAAAATTGAATCCTCCGGTAAGGATTTCAGGAAACCTTGAAAAAACGCCTGGTATTGTGCTTGCTGGTCCTAAAAAGAAAATAAAAATTAAACAAGGGGTAATTATTGCCCAGCGTCATATTCATTGTGCAACAAAAGAAGCAGAAAAGCTTGGCTTAAAAAATGGAACAATGGTTTCGGTCAGAGTGGAGGGAAAGAGAGCAATAACCTTCCATAATGTTAAAATAAGAACCAACAAAAATTTCCGGCTTTATATGCATATTGATACCGATGAAGGAAACGCCGCAGGAATAAGAATAAAGGGTAAAGGGGAAACAATATGATACTTGTCTTAAATTGTGGAAGTCAATCAATAAAATGGAAATTGTTTGATGAAAAACTGAATTTAAAAAAGAAAGGTAAGCAAGAAGTTTTTGTCTCCAGAAAATATCAAGAGAGTTTGAGGCAAGAACTGACTAAATTAATTGATTATAAGAAAGATATTAAAATAGTTGGCCACCGAGTTGTTCATGGCGGGAATAAATTTAGGGAAGCGATTAAAATAAACGATAAGGTTCTAAGAGAATTAGAAAAGTTTAACAAATTAGCGCCTCTTCACAATCCTTATAATATTTTAGGGATAAAAATAGCCCAGAAGGTTTTTCCAAAAGCGAAACAAGTTGCTGTTTTTGACACCGGCTTTTATAAAGATTTACCAAAAAAAGCTTATATTTACCCTTTACCGGAAAAGATAAGAAAAAAATATGGATTTCGACGTTTAGGTTTTCATGGAATTTCTCATGAATATGTGGCCAAGGTAGCCGCTAAAAGAATTAAAAAACCGTTTAAAAAACTAAAAATTATTACCTGCCATTTAGGAGGAGGATCAAGCATTACGGCAATAAAAAACGGCAGAGCAATTGATACTTCCATGGGATTTACTCCCTTGGAAGGGTTAGTAATGATGACCAGGTCTGGTGATATTGATCCCGGGATTGTTTTAAAACTAACTGAAAATTTTTCTCTAAAAAAAATAGATAAGATACTAAATTCCGAATCCGGGCTTAGAGGAATTTCTGGAAATAGTGATATGCTGGAGATTTTGAAGAAAATTAAAAATGGAGATAAGAAAGCAAAATTGGCTTTGGAGATATTTGTTTATCGGATTCAAAAGTATCTTGGCGCTTATTATGCTGTCTTGAACGACTGTGATTTATTGGTATTTACCGGTGCGATAGGGTCGGGTTCTGTTAAAATTAGAAATATGATTTGCAAAAATTTAGTTATTTTAAAAAACATTAAAATCCTGGCTATTGAAACTGATGAAGAGCTAGCAATAGCTAAAAAAATTAAATGAAAAAAATAATTATTGCAATTGATAATGATTTTACTAGAGAAACTTATTTAGGGGTTTTTAGAGAAGAAAATTTTGAAGTTTTTTCAACAAAAAATGGCAAGGAAGCAGTGCGCCTAATAAAAGATGAATTACCGGATATAGTTATAATTGATGTTGCTCTTTCTAATATGGGAGGATTTGAGATAATGGAAGCTCTTAAAAAAGAAGCTTCCACTAAATTAATTCCAGTAATTATTTTTGCTCAGGTGGAAAAGAAAAAAGACAGAACAAAAGCAATAGAATTAGAAGCTAAGGATTTTATTGTTGGCGCCATGGTTACTCCCTTAGAGGCGATTAGAAGAGTAAAAATCACCTTAGGAGAACAAAGATCTTATAAAATCTTTCCCGCTAAAAATTTATATGATGCTAAAGAACTGATTACAGATTTAGGCTTTGCATATGATTTTAAGTGCCCGGAATGTGGCAATGATCTTGTTTTTAATTTAATCAGAGATCTTTCCAAGGGAGAAAAATATTTTATAGTATCTGTTATTTGTCCTAAGTGTAATAAGTAATATGTTAAAGAAATCTCAAAAAAATATTTTATGGCTAAAAGAAATTAGATTTGAGGATGTTCCTTTAATTGGAGGGAAAAATGCTTCCTTAGGAGAAATGTATGGAGACCTCTCAAGGAAGGGAGTTAATATTCCTAATGGTTTTGCTTTAACCACTAATTTTTATTGGAAATTTTTGAAAGCAAACAAAATTGACAAAAAATTGAAGGAAGTTTTTGGAAAGTTTAATCCAAAAAGTATAAAAAGTCTTCAAGAGACAGGAGAAAAGTCACGTCAGTTTATTTTAAAAAGCGAATTTTCCGAACAATTAAGAAAAGAAATTATAAATGCCTATCAAAAATTAGAAAAAAAATACGGCAAGAATCTTGATGTAGCTGTTAGGACATCCGGCGTTTGTGAAGATATGCCTAATGCTTCTTTTGCCGGTCAGTTCGAAACATATTTAAATATAAGAGGAGAAAAAGAATTATTTAAAGCAATAAAGAAATGTATAGCCTCAACTTTTAGCGACCGCGCTATTGCTTATCGTTATGAAAAAAGAATTGGCCAACTAAAATTTGGTCTTTCAGTTGGAATTATAAAAATGGTAAGGTCTGATTTAGCTTCTTCAGGAATAATGTTTACCTTAGATACTGAAACAGGTTTTCCTAATATTGTTTTGGTTAACTCAATTTGGGGGATCGGAGAAATGATCGTGAAAGGAAGAATTACCCCGGATGAATTTTACGTATTTAAGCCGACCCTTCGTCGCTTTGCTTCTCAGGGCAAGCCTTATAAACCGATTATTAGGAAAGACCTTGGGAGAAAAACTGTGAAATATGTTTATAGTAAAAAAGGAGGAATAAAAGAAGATAAAGTGCCGACAGGAAAGCAATTTCAGTTTTCTTTAAAGGATGATGAGATTCTAACCCTGGCCAAGTGGGCATTGATTATTGAAGATCATTATTCAAAAAAGTTTAAAAAATGGATGCCTCAAGATCTTGAATGGGCAAAAGACGGAAAAACGGGAGAACTTTTTATTGTTCAATCAAGGCCAGAAACGGTTCACACTCCAAAAATAGCGGGAGTTTATAAAGAGTATGAGGTTAAAGCAAGAAAGAAACCGCTTTTTACTGGTATTGCTATTGGAGATAAAATTGGAACTGGAAAAGTAAAAGTTATCTCTGATGTTTCAAAAATAAATCAATTTAAAGAAGGAGAAGTATTAGTTACCAAGATGACTGATCCTGATTGGGTGCCTATCATGCGGATGGCTTCGGCTATTATAACAGATGAAGGAGGGAAAACCTGCCATGCGGCGATAGTGGCTAGAGAGCTTGGTATTCCTACTATTGTCGGAACGGAAAAAGCGACAAAAAAAGTTAAAACGGGAGAAATAGTAACTGTTGACTGCACTCAAGGATTAAACGGGAGGATTTTTAAAGGTAAAATTCCTTTTAGGGTTAAAAAATATAACTTAAAGAAAATTCCTAAATTAAAAACAAAAATAATGGTGAATATAGGGGCGCCGGATATAGCTTTCAAAACATCTTTTTTGCCAACTTCCGGAGTTGGATTGGCAAGAGAGGAATTTATAATAGCCGAAAAAATCAGAGTTCATCCTTTAGCTTTGTATCACTACGATAAAATAAAAGATGAAAAACTGAAAAAGAAAATTGCCGATATAACAATTGAACATAAAGACAAAAAAGAGTTTTTTGTCAAAGAATTAGCCGAGGGAGTAGCTCAGATAGCAGCTGCCTTTTATCCCAGAGAAGCAATTGTCAGATTTTCCGACTTTAAGACAAATGAATATAAGAATTTAATTGGGGGCAAACTTTTTGAAAGAGAAGAAGCAAATCCTATGCTGGGTTTTAGAGGAGCTTCTAGGTATTTAGATAAAGAATTTCAACCAGCATTTAAAATGGAATTGAAGGCTATAAAAAGAGCAAGAGAAGTTTTTGGATTGAAGAATATTTCGGTTATGGTTCCTTTTTGCAGAACGATAAAAGAGGGGGAGGAGACAATAAAAATAATGAAGAAAAGTGGTTTAGAAAAAGGAAAAGATGGCTTAAAGGTTTATGTGATGTGTGAGATTCCTTCGAATGTAATTTTAATTGATGATTTTTTAAAGGTGTTTGACGGTGTAAGTATCGGCTCTAACGATTTAACTCAACTTTCTTTAGGTCTTGATAGAGATAATGCTAAAATTGCTTATGTCGGAAATGAGAATGATTCTACTATCAGAAAAATGGTAAGCAAAACAATAGATTTTTGTAAAATGGAGAAAAAATATTGCGGAATTTGCGGCCAGGCGCCAAGCGATTTGCCGGACTTTGCAGAGTTTTTAATGAAAGAGGGGATTGAGAGCATGTCTTTAAATCCCGATACCGTAATTAAAACAATTTTGAATCTAGCTAAAAAAAAGTAAATATGTTTGATATTATTACTTTTGGATCGGCTACTTGGGATGTTTTCTTAAAGCCGAGAAAGTATCAAGTAGCTAAAAATAAAAAGTTTATTACCGGCAAAGGAATTTGTTTTAATTTAGGATCTAAAGTAGATATTGAAGATATTTATTTTGCTTCCGGAGGCGGTGGAACTAACACAGCTGCCACTTTTTCAAAACAAGGATTTAAAACAGTTTATTATGCGACAGTCGGCGATGACATTTCAGGAAGAGAGATTATTGAAGAATTAGAAAAATTAGGGATAAATACCCAATTCATTTTAAAAACCAAGGAGAAACCCACCAATCATTCTATTGTTTTGAATATTCCCGGGCAGGATAGAACTATTTTGGTTTACCGAGGAGCTTCGGAGTTATTATGCGACAGAGATATTTCTTGGGAGAACTTGAGAAAAGCAAAATGGTTTTACTTAGCTCCGCTTTCAGGGAAATTGGCAAAAATTACAGAAAAGATAGTTAATTTTGCCCATAAAAATGAGATTAAAATTGCTTTTAATCCTGGCAATTCTCAACTTTCCTTGCCTTCAAAAATCTTAAAAAGAATTCTTAAAAAAGTTGATGTTTTGATTTTAAACCAAGAAGAAGCTTCTTTATTAACTAAAATTCCTTTTCAGAAAGAAAGAGAAATTTTTAAAAAGATTGATGAATTTTGCCCAGGAATTACTATAATGACTAAAGGACCGAAAGGAGTGGTAATTTCTGACGGAAAATATTTTTACCGGGCAGGTATTCTAGATATAAAAGTAATTGATAGAACGGGAACTGGGGATTCTTTTGGTTCGGGATTTGTTTCTGCTTTTATACACTCTAAGGGAAGTATTGAAAAAGCTATCCAATTAGCTACAGCTAATGCCAGTTCCTGCCTTAAAGAATGGGGAGCTAAGAAAGGATTACTAAAAAAAGGAAGTAAATTTAAAAAAGTAAAAATTCAAAAAAATGAACTTAAAATCTTATTTTAAAAAAGCCCAAAGGGAAAAATGGGCGATTGGGCAGTTTAATTTTTCTACTCTTGGACAATTAAGAGGAATTTTAAGCGCGGGTCAGAAATTGAAAAGCCTGGTGATTTTAGGAACCTCAGAGGGAGAAAGTAATTACTTAGGATTGAGAGAAATTGTAGCTTTGGTAGAAATTTCTAAAATCAAATACAAGACTCCCGTTTTTTTAAATTTAGATCACGGAAAAGATTTGAATTGGATAAAGAAAGCTATTGATTTTGGATATCCGGCGGTGCATTTTGATGGCTCGGGATTACCCTTTAAAAAAAATATAAAATATGCTAAAAAGATAGTAGATTATGCTCATAAGAAAGGGGTTTTAGTTGAAGGAGAACTGGGGTATATAGAAGGCGGATCAAAATTACACAAAAAAGAAATTAAAATAAAAAAGGAAAATTTAACTTCTCCGGAGAATGTTTGGCAGTTTGTTAGAGAAACAAAGGTGGATAGCTTGGCAATATCCATAGGAAACGTTCACGGTATATATGCCGGAATGCCAAAACTAGATTTGGAAAGATTAAAAGAGATTAACGATAAAACAAACACTTTTTTGGTTTTACACGGGGGATCAGGTATTTCAAAAAAAGAAGTTAGAAAAGCTATAAAGTTGGGTATTGTAAAAGTTAATATTAATACTGAGTTAAGAATTGCTTGGAAAAAAGCGCTGCAAACTGTTATAAAGACCCAAGAGGTAAAACCCTATAAGATTTTACCTAAAGCCCAGATGGCTGTCCAAAAAAAGGTCGAAGAAAAATTAAAATTATTCGGCAGTAAGAGTGCGGATCCCACACTCTAAAGATAAAATATGAATGCGGAAAAAAAGGATTTTTTAATAATAATAGCGGGGTTGGGCTTATTAGCGTTAATTATAATTTTGGCTGTTATTGGCGGTTCGTGGGAAAAAGAAGTAAGCGTTATTACTGATCAAAATTTGTATGAAATAGGAGCTGCTTTAAAAGTAAAAATCGAGAATGATTCCGGGGAAAAGATTTGTTTTTCTTCTTGTTATCCTTACTATTTTGAAAAAAAAGATGAAGAATGGATAGGATATGATTATGAAGCATGTCCCCACGATAATTTGGTTGAAAAATGTATTGGCCCCGAAGATATAAAAGCATTTGAACTTAACATTCCTCCCCCTCCTCTTAAAAAGGGGGTTCACCGGCTTGTTATACCGGCCTGTATTGGGTGTAGTTTTAATGAGACATTTAAAGAAAGCCAAAGATTTTATTCAAATGAATTTATTGTAAAATAATTATTTTAACTTTAACATTTTGTTTTAAAATGTTAGAATTGTTTTTATGTTAAGCCTTAAAGTAAAAAAGAGAGAGAAACTCGGAAGAAAAGTAAAAGTTCTGAGAAATAAAGGTATTTTGCCCGCTGTTTTATATGGACCAAAAATAAAGAATTTAAATATAGAGATTGATATAAGAGAATTTGAAAAAATATTTAAAGAAGCTGGTAAGAGTTCTTTGATTTCGCTTGAAATTGATTCTTTGGCAAACTCAAAACAAGTTAACAAATTTTCGGTTTTAATCCACGAAATTAAAAAAGATCCTTTGACTGGCAAACCAATCCACGTTGATTTTTATCAGCCGATTCTTACTAAAGAGGTTGAGGCCACGGTGCCTATAGTGTTTGAAGGGGAGTCTTCAGCTGTCGAAGATTTAGGAGGAACTTTAATCCGAGAAATTTCTGAATTGCAAGTGAAAGCTCTGCCTCAAAATCTTCCTCATGAAATCAAGGTAAGCATAAAAAGCTTAAAGGCCCTTGAAGATGAAATTTTAATAAAAGATTTAAAGTTGCCAGAAGGAGTTAAAATTCAGAGAGAGCCAGATGAAATTGTAGCTATAGTTACTCCTCCGGAAAAAGTTGAAGAAGAATTAGAAAAACCAATAGAAGAAAAGGTGGAAGAAGTAGGGGAAGTGGAGGAAAAGAGGGAAGGACAAGAAGAAGAGAAAAAACCTTCCGAAAGTCCTTCGGACAATCAGGCGGGCAAGGAAGAAAAAAAAGATGAAAAATAATAAAATTATAATATTTCTATTATCTTTGTTTTTTTTATTCGCCGTAGCTTTGGCAACGGCAGAAGCTGAAGATCTTGAACAAACTTGTAAATTAGAAAGCATTGAAAAAGAATGCCAAATTATTAGCTCTGCTGAATGCCGTGAACTACTTGAGAAATGCGAAGCGTATTATCAAGAAATGGGTGAAGAAATTGAAAAAGATCTTAGTAAAACTGGGCAGGAAAAGAAAACTCTCCAAAACAAAGTTTATAGCTTAAGAAAGAAAATAGAAAATTTAAATTACCAGATTTATGAAAGTAATTTAGTTGTTAAAGATCTGGGAATTCAAATTGAGGATACTGAAAGCTCTGTTGAGAAAACCTCTCAAAAGATTGAAGATTCCAAGCAAAAACTAGCTAATATTTTGCAAACTATTTATGAAGAAGATCAAAAGCCAGCAATTGAAATTTTGCTTTCAGGAAACGATCTCTCTGATTTTTTTGACAATCTAACTGCTTTGGAAATTTTAAACTCGAAAAACCAAGAACTTTTACAGAATATCAAAACGCTGAAAATAAATTTAGAAGAACAGAAATTATCTTTAGACGAAGAAAAAGATGATTTGGAAAAAATGGTGAAAATACAAACGTACCAGAAGCAAGAGAATTCTAAAACCAAGGAAGAACAAGAATATTATCTTCAAATAACGGAGGCGGAATACCAAAAACAACTAAAAGAGAAACAAGAAGTTGAGGCGAAAGCAGCTGAAATCAGAGCTAGAATCTTTGAACTAGTAGGAATTTCTAAAGCTCCTACTTTTGGCGAGGCTTATGTATTAGCAAAGGACATTGAAAGAATAACCGGAGTTAGACCAGCATTTTTATTAGCTGTTTTAACCCAAGAATCAAATATTGGAAAAAATGTAGGTCAGTGTTATTTAAAAAATTCTGAAACAGGAGCAGGAGAAACCATTAAAACCGGAAGAATACTTTCTAAGGTTATGAAACCAACAAGGGATGTGGGTCCATTTTTAACAATAACTAAAGAGTTAGGAAGAGATCCTTACAACACTCCTGTGTCTTGTCCGATGAGTTATGGCTGGGGTGGAGCAATGGGACCTGCTCAATTTATCCCCAAAACCTGGATGATATATCGAGATCGCCTTAAGGCAATTACTGGAAAACCAGGTGATCCTTGGGATATTAAAGATGCTTTTTTAGCCGCAGCCTTATATCTATCAGATTATGGAGCAGCCAAGCAAAATTACGACGATGAATGGAGAGCCGCAATGATTTACTTTTCTGGTTCTACAAACTTAAAATTCAGGTTTTATGGAGATTCGGTTATACAAATAACTAAAAGATACGAAAACGATATAGAAAAAATTAAATAATAAAAAAACAGCCCTACCTAGGCGGGGCTGTTTTTTTTATACTCTTGTTTTTTAAGTACTTTTTTCTTTTTTTTCTAGCGTACCAATTATCTTATCTAATTTTCCTTCCATAATTTCTTCGATGTTGTGCCAACTTTTTTTAATTCGGTGGTCAGTCACTCTATCCTGGGGAAAATTATAAGTTCTAATTTTTTCTGCTCTTTTTGCCCAGCCAATTTGGGCTTTTCTTTTACCTCCAATATTCATTTCTTGTTCCCTCTCTTTTTTTTCTAAAAGGCGGGCTGCGAGAATTGATAGGGCATTTTCTTTATTTTGAAGCTGATTTCTTTCAGTTTGAGATGTTACAACTAAGCCGCTAGGTAAGTGGGTAATTCTTATAGCTGTCATTCTTTTATTAACGTTTTGACCGCCTGGCCCCGAAGATTTATAAATATCAATTTTTAATTCATCTTGTTTTATTTTAATTTCCTTTGCTTTGGGTTTAGGCAACACGGCCACGGTGGCAGTAGAGGTGTGAATTCTTCCTGATTTCTCGGTTTCCGGTATCCTTTGAACCCGATGGACTCCTCCTTCGTATTTTAGTTTAGAAAAAATATCACCGTTTCCACTTTTGGCAGATAATTCAAAAACTATTTGCTTAAAACCTCCGATTTCGGTTGGATGAGAATCTAAGATTTTTTGTTTCCAGCCTTGCAAAAAAGCATATTTCGAATACATTTTAAATAAATCTCCGGCGAATAAGGCAGCTTCCTTGCCTCCTGTTCCAGCCCGGATTTCAATAATCGCTCCTGCGTTTTTTGAAGCGCTTTTATTGAGAGGGGAAGAATAAGATTCGGAAGAATTATTATTTTTTAATAAATTTTCTAGTTCTTTTCTTAAAATTTTTCTTTTCTCTTGTAGTTGAATAATTTCAGTTTCAGCTAAAGATGCTAGCTCATTACCTTTTTCGGATTTCAAAATTGCTTTGCTTTCTTCAATTTGGTTTTCTAGTTCTTCAATCTCTTTTTCTTTTTCAATTATTTTTTCAAATTTTTTCTTTTTTTTAGATAATTCTTCAAATCTTTCCCAATCAGAAACCAACTCAGGGTCACTGAGTTGGTCCAAAATTTCGTTGTACTCTTTTTTAATTTCTTCAATATCAATCATTTTTTCTTTTTCTTAAGCTCAGTAAAGGTTTTCTTTTTTGCCATTCTTTTCTTAAATTTTTCAACCCTACCCATCGTATCAATAATCTTTTCTTTTCCAGTATAAAACGGATGACATTTTGAACAAACCTCAGTCTCAATATATTCTTTAGTTGAACCAACCGTAAAAGTATTGCCGCAAGCACAAATTACTCGGGCATTTTTATAGTATTTAGGGTGTATATCTTTTTTCATGGTAACCTTATAATACAAGATATATTGTGATAAATCAAGCCCCGTAGTAGAAATTGGAGTGCCTTCGGGTTTTATGTTTTGCAAAGCAAAACATATGTCCAATTTTCACTACGGGGCAAGGGTTGATTAAATCTTTTTATGATGCTATTATTGAAAACACCATTATTGAAAATACTATGGCTGAAGCTAAAGAAAAAACAAAAAAAGAAAAGAAAGAAGATTTTAATATTAATCCTGAAGAGATGGCTGAGGCCGGTTTGGGTTTTGGTCATCGGACCTCCCGAATTAATCCAAAAATGAAACCTTATATTTATACAGTAAGAAATTCTATTCATCTTATTGATTTAGAAAAAACTGCAGAAAAGCTTAAGGAAGCGCTTAAATTTATCCAGAAACTCGTTTCCGAAAACAAAACATTGCTTTTGGTAGGAACTAAAATCCAAGTTAAAAATCTGGTAAAAGATTTTGCCGAAGAGTGCAATTTATCGTATATCAATGAAAGGTGGCTGGGAGGAACTTTTACCAATTTCAAAATTATTAGAAAAAGAGTAGAATATTTTAAGGACTTGGAAGAAAAAAAACAAAAAGGTGCGTTAATGAAATATACCAAGAAAGAGAGGGGTGAAATAGATAAAGAACTAAAAAACTTGGAAATTAAATTCGGGGGAATAAAAAACTTAGATAGTTTTCCTGATGCTATTTTTGTTTTAGATATGAAAAAGGATGATTTAGCAATTAAAGAAGCAAGAAAAAAAGGAATTAAGGTTATTGGCATAGCAGATACTAATGTTGATCCAACTTTAGCTGATTTTCCGATTCCAGCAAACGATGACGCTATCAGTTCGGTAAAATATATATTAGATAAAGTAAAAAAGGTTATATTGAAAACGAAACCAAAAAAGTAATATGATTTCTATTGATCAAATAAAACGACTTCGTCAAGAAACCGGAGTTTCAATATCAGAGTGCAAAAAAGCTTTAGAAGGAGCAATCGGAGATCATAAAAAAGCAAAAGAAATTCTAAGAAAATGGGGGAAGGAGTTAGCTGAAAGAAAAGCAGAAAGAAAAACTGCTTTAGGAGTAATTGAAAGTTATATTCATCCCAATAAAAGAGTTGGGGCATTGATAGAATTGCATTGCGAAACAGATTTTGTTGCTAGATCAAAAGATTTTAAAAATTTAGCTCATGAGTTATGCTTACAAGTTGCTGCAATGAATCCTGAAGAAAATTCTTTAATGTTGCAACCATGGATAAAGGATGAAACAAAAACTATTAAAGAATTGATTAATGAATATATTGCTAAATTAGGAGAAAATATAACTATTAAAAAGTTTGTAAGATTTAATATTTAATATTTTAACTATGCTTGCTATAACTACCTTATTTATCGGTCTTATCGGAATGGGAGTTATTATTCTCCGGAAAATTCCAGTTTTAGCTGAATTATCATTACAAGAAACTGGATCAAGTTCTTTGAGAGGATTAAGAAAGAAAATTAAAAACAACGAAACTCTAAAAAAATTTTTCGGGAAATTATTACTACAAAAAATACTTTCTAAAGTTAAAATTTTAACTCTGAAAACTGAAAGTAGAACTAGTGCTTGGTTGACAAACTCACGCCGGAGGTCCTTCAAAAAACGAGGCAAGTTTACCGGTGATTATTGGAAAGAAGTCAGAAAGAGAAAATAATTTTGCCGGCATAACTCAGTGGTAGAGTAGCTGTTTTGTAAACAGCAAGTCGGGGGTTCGAATCCCTCTGCCGGCTATTATAAACAAATCTTATCTGTCCAAATCACGCCTTTTTACAAAAAAGTGGAACTTGAAAAGCTTGACAAAGATTTTCAGAAAAGTAGAATAAAGATAGGTAATTAAGTTAAAATTTATATGTAGATCAAAAAATTAAAGGCACCAAAAAATGCCCGCGAAGGTATCTAATGGTTTGGATGTCTTCGCGGTTGTTTTTTAGAAAAATGCTGAATTAGAAAGATCTTTGATAATTAAAT
>CAZDKD010000012.1:0-12037 GCA_964506305.1 uncultured Candidatus Saccharibacteria bacterium
TAAGTAAAAATCCCGCCTTGGCGAGATTATTTTTTTGTTTTTTATTCTTTGTTCCCTATTTTATTCTTTGTCTTTAGTTTCAGAAACTTTGACTAATTTTAAACTCATTCTATGCTCGGTTGGTTCGATTGATAAAATCTGAAAGTCATATTTTTCTCCGATTTTCAGACTTTCTTCCATTTTTTTTTGAGAACCGAATTCAGAAACATGGCATAACCCTTGAACCTTAGGAGAAACTTGGACGAAAACGCCAAAAGGATTAAACTTTATTGCTTTCCCTTTAATTATGTCACCCTTTTTGTGCTTTTTCTCGATATTTTCCCAAGGGTCTTTTTTTAAAGCTTTTAAAGATAGTGAAATCTTGCCGTTTGAAATATCAATAATTTTTGCTTTAACTTTTTGTCCAACTTCAACTATCTCAGATGGATCCTCAATTAATTGCCAATCTAGCTCAGAAATATGAACGAGGCCCTCTAGATTCTCCGGAATTTTTTTGTCGTTCTCTTGAGATCGGAGCTTTTCGGGAACTGAGAATTTTACAAAAACACCGAAGTTTGCAATACCAGTAATTTCCGCTTCTACTACATCTCCTATTTTGTAATTTTTTAAGATTTCTTTCAGTTTTTCAGTTTCTTTTGCTTTTTCTGATAAAATAAGTTTTTCTTCTCTTGGAGCGAAATCAAATATTTTTACTTCCATTTCTTTTCCTATAAATTTCTGGAGAGCTTTTAAGATTTTTTGAGCATCCCCTCCTTCAACCTGGGGATAATTAGCGGGTGATAGCTGGGAAACCGGGAGAAAGGCGGGAATCCCTAATACCTCTGTTAAAAGTCCGCCCTTATTTGCTCCTAGGATTTTGACAGTAATACTTTCTCCTTTTTCTTTTTTTTGCAGGAGTCCTTCTTGGGCAAGTTCTCTTCTCGCCTCAGTTAGGGAAAGTTCAATATATCCCGCTTCATTTTCGAGATCTATTATTTTTACGGAAATACTGTCTCCGATTTTTAAATTTTTCAGTTTACTTTTCGCTTCATAAAATTCTTTTCCATAAATTACTCCTGTTCCCCATTTGCCCAAATCTAAAAAGACTGAAGACCTTCCTTTATCTATAACTTTGCCTTCAGTAATGATGCCTATCTTTAACGGCTTTGTTGAATCGTTTTGCTCAAGTGTTTTTTTCATTGTGTTTAGAGCACGGGATTCGAACCAGAATCAATTTAGCGGAGCGTATTTTATTCATCTTCAAGGCGTGAGGAGTGAAATGTATCCTCTGTGATACATAAGCGACGAACAACGCAGAAGATGGATAAAATACGCCCGCCCAAAGGGAAGAGAAAGAATAGGTCAATTTCTGCGTTCTTCCTCCTCGGTGTGTCTTGAGGACACACCTTCGATCGGAACGCCTTGAACTTAACCTATTCTTTCTCTTCTAAGCTTGACTCTGGTTCGAATCCCGTGCTCCTTATATATAACATAAAATATTTATCGAGGCAAGCCGGGCAAGTTGAAACTGAATTTTAATTGTGATAAGATGAATGAATATAGAAATGCTTTATATCTTTATATAATTACTTCATTCGGTCAAAATGAAAATAAATTTTTATTTTTTGCTCATTTGTAATTATGAATATTAATTGGTACGGGGAAACTTGTTTTAGGATAAACACTCTAAAAAACAGGAATGGCTCGGCAAATATTTTAATTGATCCTCCTGATAAAAAAAGCGGCCTTCGTTCACCGAAACTTGAGGCCGATATTTTATTGTTTACTCATCCCGAGAGTGAAAAAATAAAATTGTTCTCTAATGAATGCATTTTAATAACCGGTCCTGGCGAATATGACGCAAAGGAGGTTTTTATCAAGGGAATTTCGGCTCAGGCTAAAACAGAAAAGATCAGTCTCGCCTCAGCGGGATCCCATTATGGCGGGACTATTTACATTATTGAGGCTGAGGGAATAAGGATTTGTCATTTAGGAAAGTTGAACCAGAAAGAGCTGACTTCAGACCAACTTGAAAAAATCGGCGCAATTGATATATTAATGATTCCGATCGGAGGCGGACAGTCTCTTGACGCTAAAGAAGCAATAAAGATAATGGCTCAGATTGAACCCAAAATTATAATACCAATGCATTATCAAATTCCCGGGCTTAGAATAAAATTGGACACTCTCAATAAATTTTTAAAGGCTCTGAGTATAAAATCATTACAGCGCCTGTCTAAACTATCTATTAGAAAGAAAGACCTTTCGTCTGAAGAAGTAAAGATAATTGTTCTTGAGCCATAAAGAGTGTGAGATTCAAACCAGAATCAATTTAGCGGAGCGTATTTTATCCAGCTTCAAGGCGTGAGGAGTGAAATATATCCTCTGCGATACATAAGCGACGAACAACGCAGAAGATGGATAAAATACGCCCGCCCAAAGGGAAGGGAAAGAATAGGTCAATTTCTGCGTTCTTCCTCCTCGGTGTGTCTTGAGGACACACCTTCGATCGGAACGCCTTGAACTTAATCTATTCTTTCCCTTCTAAAGTTGGTTTTGGTTCGAATCCCGCACTCTAAAAGCAATGTCTTTTTTAGATAAACTTCGGAGGCAGCCGGAATATATTAGAAAATTAATTCTTTGGGCAATAATAATTATTATAGGTTTAGGATTGTTGGTTTGGTGGATTCATAGCTCTTACTGGAAAATTAAAAAGTTCCCGAAAGAAGAATTTATTAAAGGAATGAATTTGCCTAATCTTGAGGAAGACAAAATGGGAATGCCCGAGATTCCCGAAGGAGAACTGGAAGAGTTGGAAAAAATAGGAGATGAAGTAAAAAAGGCGGAAGAAGTAGAATAATATTTTTAATAGGATGCCGAATAAACCAGAACAACAAAATAATGAAATAGGTGATGTTCGACCCCGGGCGATAAGCCAGGAAATGAGAGAATCCTATATTGACTATGCAATGTCAGTTATTGTTTCTCGCGCTCTTCCTGACGTTCGCGACGGCTTAAAACCGGTTCATCGCCGGATTTTGTATGCAATGTACGAAGACGGGCTGACCCATAGCGCTAAGTTTAGAAAGTCAGCGTCTGTTATTGGAGCTACTCTTGCTAAATATCATCCTCACGGCGATACGGCTGTTTATGATGCTTTAGTTAGAATGGCTCAGGATTTTTCTTTGAGGTATCCCCTTATCCAGGGCCAGGGAAATTTTGGAAATATTGACGGAGACAGCGCTGCGGCCTATCGTTACACCGAGTGCCGGCTTTCCAGAAGCGGGGAAGAGATGCTCAAAGACATTGGGAAAGATACGGTTGATTTTAGGGATAATTATGATGGAACGAAAAAAGAGCCCGTGGTTTTACCCTCTCCCTTGCCTCAGCTTTTGCTGAATGGCTCTCTGGGAATTGCGGTGGGAATGGCTACTAATATTCCTCCTCATAACCTTTCTGAGATTGTAGATGCTTTAGTCCATTTAATTGATTATCCCAAAACTGCAGCCGAAGACCTTTTTGAGTTTATTAAAGGTCCGGATTTTCCAACCGCCGGATCAATTTACGGTAAAAAAGATATAATTTCAGCTTATTTACAGGGAAAGGGACCGATTGTGGTTCGGGGAAAAGCAGAAGTGGTGGAAAAAGAAAGCAAGAAAGATAAAGCCAATAAAAAAAGCCAGATTGTAATTACGGAAATTCCTTATCAAGTTCAAAAGTCAACTTTAGTTCAGCAATTTGCTAAATTAGTTCAAGATAAAAAAATTCAAGGGATAAGAGACATTAGAGATGAATCAGATAGAGAAGGAATGAGGATTGTTTTTGATCTCCAGACAAGCGCTTATCCTCAGAAGATTTTGAACCGTCTTTATAAATTCACTGATTTACAAAAAACTTTTCATTTGAATATGCTAGCTCTGGCAGACGGAATTCAGCCCAAGGTGTTATCTTTGCTTGATGTTTTAAATTACTTTGTTGTCCACAGAAAAGAAGTAGTTGTCAGAAGGACCAAGTATAATTTGGAAAGAGCTAAAGAAAGAGCCCATATTTTGGAAGGTTTGCATAAATGCCTGGGGAGGATTGATGCTGTGATAAAGACCATAAAATCTTCGAAAGACAGAGAGGATGCTAAAAAGAATTTGATGAAAAAATTCCGGCTGACTGAAATTCAGGCTAACGCGATTTTGGAGACAAAATTAGCTGCTCTGGCAAAATTAGAAAGGAAAAAAATTGAGGACGAGCTTAAAGAAATAAAAGCCAGAATTAAAGAATTTACCACAATTCTTAAAAGCCCTCAGAGAATAAAAGGAGTTGTCAAAAAAGAATTAAAAGAGGTTAAAGAAAATTTTGGAGACGAGAGGAAAACTAAAGTTTATGCCCAGAAAGTGGGAGAAATTGCTGAAGAAGATTTAATTCCTCAAGAGGAGACAATTATTACTCTGACCCGGGGAGGCTATATTAAAAGAATAAATCCCGCTATTTATAAAATTCAAAAAAGAGGAGGAAAAGGAATTATGGGGATGAAAACTTTGCAGGAAGATATTGTTGAGCATTTCCTTTTAGGCCAAACCCATGACTCTCTGCTTTTCTTTACTGATTCGGGGAAAGTTTTTAGAACTTTGTCTTATGAAATTCCTGAAAGCACGAGAGTAGCTAGAGGAAGAGGACTTTCAAACTTTATTGAAATTTCTTCAGAAGACAGAATTTTATCTTTAATGGCTCTTGGCAAAGAAGATGCTGAAGCCAGAATAAAAAATTTAGTAATGATTACTAAAAATGGTATAATAAAGAAAACCGCTTTGGAGGAATTTAAAAATGTTCGAAAATCAGGATTAATTGCAATGAAGCTTAGGAAAGACGATCTTCTGAAAAAGGTTGCCAAGAGCACGGGCCAAAACGAGATAATTTTAGTAACTAAAAAAGGCCAGTCTATCAGATTCAAGGAACAAGATATAAGATCGATGGGAAGACCGGCTTCCGGGATAAGAGGAGTCCGAATGAAGAGAGACGATAAGGTAATAGGGATGGACGTAATCATAACGCAAAAAACAAAGAACGAGAAAGAAGGAACAAAGGAGAAGCAATATCTATTAGTGGTGACGGAGAACGGTTATGGGAAGAGAACCGATTTGGCAGAATATAAACTTCAGGGAAGAGGGGGAAGCGGTATTAAAACGGCTAAAATTACTTCTAAAACCGGGGATTTAGTAGCGTCGAGAGTTCTAACGGGCCAAGAAGAAGATTTGATTGTTATTTCTCAAAAAGGCCAGGTAATTAGGACCAAAATTTCTTTAATTGCTAAACTCAGTCGGGCTACCCAGGGCGTAAGGATAATGAGATTGGGAGAAGGAGATAAAATTGCCTCGGTAGCTTGTATTTAGATTGTGAATCAAATGAATCAAAGTTTTCTAAATCCAGAGGAAGTTTTAGATCAACTAGAATTAAAAGCGGACATGGTGGCCGCCGAGTTTGGATGCGGGTCTGGCGGTTTTAGTATTCCTTTAGCTAAAAAGTTAGACGAGGGATTGGTTTATGCTTTAGATATCCAGAAAATCTCTCTTTCTGCGCTGAAGAGCCGTTCCCTTCTGGAAAATATTACTAATATCAGAATTATCTGCTGCGATTTGGAAAAGCCAAGAGGCTCAACTTTAAGCGATTCTTCTTTGGATTTAGTTTTAATCCCCAATGTTTTATTTCAGGCAGAAGATAAAAATGCTATAATATCAGAAGCTAAGAGGGTTTTGAAAAATAGAGGGAAATTAGTAATAATTGACTGGGATCCCAAAGCGGTTCAAGGACCTGTTGAGGGAAGAGTTTCGGAAGCTAAGATGAAAGAAACTGCTGGAAAGAAAGGATTCTCTTTTGAAAAAGAGCTTGATGTTGGAAAGTATCACTACGGCTTAGTATTTATTAAATCGTAAGCGTAATAATTTTATGAAAGTTTCTTTTTCTAAATTAATATCTCTATCTTTATTGGTTTTACTTTTTATTCCTTTAGTAATAGAAGGTCAAGTTGTTGAAATTGACAATCCCTTGGAAGCCGATAGTTTTTGGGAATTAATGGAAAATATCGTTAACTTTCTTTTTGCCCTTTCCTTACCGGTCGGGGCTTTAATGATAGTTGTCGCGGCTTTTTATTTTCTTACTTCAGGAGGCGACCCGGAAAAAGTAAAGAAAGCAAAAATGTTAATTTTCTGGACCTTGGTCGGGATAGTTATTTTATTTCTTTCGGTAGCTTTGATTCGGGCTATAGTAAGAATGCTGGGAGTGCAGATCCCTTGACCTTGTGTTAAAAAAGAGCGATAATTTATTAAAAATAATAGTAAAATATCATTAAAGGTCGAAATCAGTTTAATTTACCTCGTTAAATAATCACGAATCACGAAGCAAATTTAACAGGGTTAAATTTGATGAATATGAAAAAAGTTATACCCGGTTTAGTTTTAGCAACTCTTTTGGCCATACCGTTAATAGGATTGGCACAGCCCACAATACCTGCGGTGCCGACGACAGAAAATGCTGTCTGGGACACCCTTAACACTATTGTTAACTGGCTTTTTGCTATTTTAATTGTTGGAGCCGCTTTGGTGATTGCTTTTTCCGCTTATCTCTTTTTAACAGCTGCCGGAGACCCGGAGAAGACCAGCAAGGCCAGAAATTATATTATGTATGCCTTGATTGCAGTGGTGGTGGCTTTTCTGGCTAAGGCAATTGTGGTTTTGGTAGGAAATATGCTTGGCGTAGGATCGATAAGAGATTTACTCTATTAATAACCTAGCCTAAAATATTATCCGTGAGCTTTTTTGGAATTGTTCCAAAAAAGAGTTAACCCCGCACTTTTTAGAGGGCGGGGTTGATTTTTTAACAAAAAAAGATAGTATGAATTTAAAGTCGCGGTGGCGGAATTGGTAGACGCGTTGGGTTTAGGACCCAATGGGGAAATCCCATGAGAGTTCGAGTCTCTCCCGCGACACTAACCCCGGTTTTAGAGAATGAATTAAAAAATGCCCAGACCGGGCATTTTTTCTTTAGGATGTATAAAGCACTCTTTAGTCGTCGTTATTGTCGTCAATCACTGCCACCCTCTTCGTTTTTTTTCTTTCAATTTTAGGTATTCTTATAGTTAAAACGCCGCCTTTTATTGAGGCTTTGGTTCTTCCCCCGTCAATTTCAACCGGCGAGATAATTTCCCTTGAGAATTTTCCCCAATAACATTCCTGGAAAAAATAATTCTTTGCTTTTTTTTCTATCACTTTTTCCCTAACTCCTTTTATTATAATTAGATCTTTTTCAATGGTAATATCTAAATCCTCGGGCTTTACTCCTGCTACAGCAGACTGAATAACTAATTCTCCGTCTGTCTGGTAAACATCAATCGTTAGTTGTCCTTCCGGCTCAAACCATTTCTTTTCTTCTTTTGTTTCAATATCCGGCTCTGGCTCCTCACCCTTTTTTTCTTTAACTACTTTAATTTTTTTCTCTTGTTTTCTCTTAGCTGTTTTATTTTCGGCGGTCTTTTTTGGAGATTTCTCTTTTTTCTCAGTTTGGCTTGAGCTAAACTTGATAGACGCGGAAACAATAGCAGGTTCTTTTTCTACTTCTTGCCGGGATAATTCTTCTTCTGGCTTCGGTTCTCCTTGAGTATCAGAAATTTTCTCGTTTTCCATTCCCTTTTGAAGTTTTTCAAAAAATGATTTTCCCATACTTTTCAATTCAAGATTAATTTAAGAATATATATCTATACATTAGCGAATCAAGGTCTTTGAGGAACGAAGTGATAAAAAGTTCTTATATGTTAATTCAATAACGAATTAAGGTTGTACCGAGCGCTAGTGAAGTACGTTCTTATTTTAAAATATTAAAAAAAATAATACAAGTTTCACTTAATTGCAAAGCAATTACAAGAAGCGAAGCGACTGGTTCATGCTTTAAGACCAGGCCACTCTTCAATCATTAAAGATTTTTTTTTAATAGGTAGTTTTTGATAGATTTCTTCGGTAATAAAAGGAATAAAGGGATGAAGAAGTTTTAGGGACGATGATAATACATAAAACAGGACCTTTTTAGTTTTTTCATCGTTTTGTTTTTTTGATGCCTCAATATAGCGGTCGCAGAAATCATGCCAGAAAAAATCATATATTGTATGAGCCGCTTTTCCGAACTTGAAGTTTCCTAAATCATTATCTACCGATTTGATTGTTTTATCTAATTGTTTTAATATTTTTTTGTCGGCCAGAGAAAACTTAACTGAGTTAAGTTTTACAAAACTTAACTCAGTTAAGTTTTGTAAGTTTGAGTTTGAGGTTTGTCCCAAAACAAACCGTGAGGCATTCCATATTTTGTTGCAGAACTTTTTCCCCATTACAATATTATCTGTAACAAATTTCATATCCTGGCCACCCATAATCTGATAGGCAATTCCAAAACGGGTAGCATCTGCTCCATATTCTTCAATAAGCTTTATCGGATCTACTCCGGTGCCAAGAGATTTTGACATTCTTTCTCCTTCCCGTGTAAGAATAGTGGAATGGATATAGACGTCCTTGAACGGTATTTTTTTCGTGAATTCTCCTCCGGAAAAAATCATTCTTGCCACCCAAAGATTTATTATGTCGCGGGCAGTGCTTAAAACATCTGTAGGATAAAACGTTTCTAAGTCAGATTTTTTATCTTTTTTTGGTTTACCCCGCTTGGGGCGGGGCCATCCCAGAGTTGCAAAAGGCCAAAGGGCGGAACTAAACCAGGTGTCTAAAACATCTTCTTCTCCCTTGAGAGGGATTTTATGTCCCCACCAAATCTGCCGGGAAATACACCAATCTTTCATATTTTTCAACCAATCAAAATAAGGTTTCTCAAAGTTTTTTGGGTGAAACTTTATTTCTCCTTTTTTAACCGGCGCCTCTGCCATTTTAGCAAGCTCGTCCATTTTGAGGAACCATTGCAGAGAGGGAATTAATTCAACGGTGGTTTTACAGCGATAGCACTTAGGAACTTGATGGGTATAGTCCTCAGTTTTTTTCAATAATTTTTGATTTTCTAAGTCCTCAACAATTTTTTTTCTGGCCTCCAAAACTCTTAACCCTTGGTAGGCAGCGGGAGCTTTTTTAGTAATCTTTCCTTTTTCGTCAATAACCTGAATGCTTTCTAATTTATGCTTTTGGCTTATTTCATAATCTGTTAAGTCGTGGGCAGGAGTGACTTTTACTGCTCCTGTTCCGAATTCCGGGTCAACTAATCTGTCGGCAATAATTGGGATTTCTTTGTTTACTAAGGGCAGGATAGCTTTTTTGCCAACCAAATTTTTATATCTCTCATCTTTTGGATTTACGGCCACTGCTGTATCTCCAAGCATTGTTTCCGGCCTTGTGGTGGCAACAACAATAAATTTCCGATTCTTAATTTTGTATTTGATGTACCAGAGTTTTCCCTTCTCCTCTTTATATTCCAGCTCTAAATCTGATAAGCTTGTAGAGCATCTTGGGCACCAATTAATCACCCTTTTACCTCGGTAAATCCAGCCTTTTTTGTGATAGTGTAAAAAGGCCTCTTTTATCGCTTTGGAATAATCCTTATCCATTGTGAATCTGGTTCGCGACCAATCGCAGGAACATCCTAATTTCTTAAATTGGCTTAAAATAATGTCACCGTATTTTTCTTTCCATTTCCACACTTCCTCAATGAATTTTTCTCGGCCTAAATCAAATCTGGTTAACCCCTCTTTTTTTAATTTCTTTTCAACTACATTCTGAGTAGCTATTCCAGCATGGTCTGTTCCCGGAAGCCAGAGGGTTTTAAAGCCTTGCATTCTTTTCCAGCGAATTAGAATATCCTGAATGGTGGCATTTAAAGCATGGCCCATATGAAGCTCGCCTGTCACATTTGGGGGTGGAATGACAATTGTATAAGGCTTTTTGTGGCGCTTGGGAAGTTTGTCGGGATTAAAAAAACCACTCTTTAGCCAGAGTTTGTAAATCTTATCTTCGGTTATTTTTGGATCGTAAGATTTAAGTAGTTCCATACAAATTCATTTTACCCCGTAGAAGAAATTTGACAAGATTTTCTCTGAAAATCTAATTGCCGCGGGCAGTCAAATTTTCTCTACGGGGCTTAACATATTTTTATGTAATTCTTAAGTTCGCCACTGCTTTTATATCTTGCCGCTTTTCAAGTTTTTTCATTTTTTTCCATCTGAAGTACCCGGCTACAGCTGTCATTACTGCATTATCGGTACACAACTTAGAACTTGGAACTTGGAATTTGAAACTTAATTTTTCTTTTTGAATTCTTCGTCGGAATTGCTTACGGAGCTCTTGGTTAGCAGTGACGCCTCCGCCGAGAATTATAGATTTTGCTTGATACGCCTTGGCTGCTTTCACGGTTTTACTGATTAAAACATCAATGATAGCCTGCTGAGTCTCGGAGCACATTTCTTTAATATATTGCTTGCTTTTTCTTGTTTTAGGAGTTTGGTTTTTAAAATTATATAAGACAGCAGTTTTTAAGCCGGAAAAACTAAAATCATAATTTTTCTGGTTAATCATTGGCCTCGGCAGTTTGACAGAGATCCGTTCTCTGTTAGCTGACGGAGAACGGGTCTCTTTTGCTTCAACGGCGATTGCTGGGCCTCCGGGATAATCAAGACCTAAAATCCGCGCTACTTTATCAAAACATTCCCCGGCTGCGTCATCTCTTGTTTCGCCCAGAATCTTGTATTTGCCAGTGCTTCTCACTAAGATTAATTGTGTATGTCCTCCGCTAACTACTAAAGCGATGGCTGGGAAAGTCGGCAGTTTATCAATAAAATTGACTAATATATGGCTCTCAATATGATTAACGGGGGTAATTGGCACATTTAGTAACTGCGATAATTCTTTGGCAAAATTTACTCCTATCCACAAACAAGGGTCTAACCCAGGTCCTATTGTTACTGCAATTAAATCAACCTTCGGTTTTTTAGCTTTATCTAAAGCCTTTTTTAGAACCGTTGGCAGATTTTTCTGATGCTCGCGTTTGGCCAAAGTAGGGTATACTCCTCCCCATTTTTTGTGAATTTCTACTTGAGAAGAAACAATATTAGAAAGAATTTCAAAATTAGGCTTCTTTTTGCCCGAAGCTTTAATTACTGCGATGCAAGTGTCGTCGCAGGAGGTCTCGATTGCTAAAATTGTTAATTTGTTTTTTGTTATCATTATTGTTGTATCTTATCCGAAATCTTGATTTTTTTCAATTTTTATGGTAAGATATTCTTGTTTAGTTAGACCCCATCGTCTAGTGGCCTAGGACATCAGGTTTTCATCCTGAAAACCGGGGTTCGACTCCCCGTGGGGTCACAAATTTGATATGCTGAAATAGCCCCAAACCCTTGACAAATCTAAACAATGGGTGTATAATATAAGTAGAACATTAAAAGTAAATAATAAGTAAAAAGAATGATTTGTTAACCTCTTATTAAAGGAGAATAAAAATGAAACGGTTAATTATTGTAACAATGATAGTAATGATGGGTGCTGGTACGGTTAAGGCGCAGCCTGGTTGCTGGAATGGGCGAAATTATGGTTACGGATATGGTTATGGACGACGCGATTATAGCTATGGTTACTATGGAAATGACACTGCTCAGATAATTAGCGCTTCTTCAAACGGGGTTGCTAACGTTCTTGGCACTATGAATGATGCAAAAAAATGGGAAACAGTCGGGAGACAGCAAGTCTATAACCAGGATCAGGTTGATTCAGAAAGCCGGAGATTAGCTGTACAGAATATAAATCTCCAGCGCGAGAATCAGATGCTCAGGAATAAGATAGAACAAGAGAAGGCAAAAGAGGTTCAGGAGCTTAAACAGAAGAATGAAATTCTTGAGCAAAAACTTCAACAGAAGAACAGAGAGGTTGAAGATCTCAAAAAGCAAATGAACGATCTTCAAGAAAAGATGGATAAAGTTCTCAAAGCCCTGTCGCGTTCAACCGCAGACCAAAATTCATAACTCATCATTCACCATGAAGGCGATTCAAAGAATCGCCTTCTTTTTTTTAAAACGATTCAAAGAATCGCCTTCTTT
>CAZDKD010000013.1:0-11161 GCA_964506305.1 uncultured Candidatus Saccharibacteria bacterium
AAATCCAAAGACCCTCTCAACAACCTCAGGGCCAATTTAGAAAACAAAAAGACATTAAAAAACTTGGCCGAAATGATCCTTGCCCGTGCGGTAAAATAAATCCTGAAACCGGAAAACCAATGAAATATAAAAGATGTTGTTATCCAAAATACGGCTGACTCTTACAAGTTTTAAGTTTTAAGAACTATGTTTTTCTTTCCTGTCGGTTGTTTAATTTTGCTTCTTTTTATTTTATTTTTACCAGTTCTTTTTATACTGGTTTTTTTTCATTTAGTTACCCTTGGCTTTGAAAAGCTCGGCTTATCTCCGGAAATCACTATTTTAATTCTTCTTTTAATGCTGGTGGGCTCGGCGATTAACATTCCCTTAACCAGGAGAAAAATGGCATATGTCAAAGAATCCTCTTTTTTCGGCTTGTTTAAAAAACAAAAATTAATGGCTTCGGGTATTGCTATTAATTTTGGAGGAGCCGTTATCCCGATTGCTCTTTCTTTTTATTTTTTAAATAAAGTGCCTTGGGAGCCGGTTTTGATAGCTACTTTTTTAATGATTTTAATTGCTAAGATTTTTTCCCGGCCTATTCCTGGCAGAGGAATTGGAATATCAGCCTTTATCCCCCCGCTTTTCGCTGTTCTTTTTGCCATAATTTTAGCTCCCGAGTTTGCCGCTCCCTGCGCTTTTATTTCCGGGGTTTTGGGAACTTTGATCGGGGCTGATATTTTGAATTTGCATAGAATTAGAAAAATGAGTCCGGGGTTGCTTTCAATCGGCGGGGCCGGAGTGTTCGATGGTATATTTTTAATAGGGATTATTTCAGCTCTTCTCACTTAGACAAAAGTGTGGTATGATAATAAATTGTTATGCAAAAGAAAAGAGTTCATCTAGTTTTGCTTGGTATTTTAATCTTGGCTTTTTTAGCCGGGAATTTAAGTTATCCAAAATATTTTAATCAGGCAGCCAGCTTTCTTAGAGAAAAAGCTCATATAAATGTGCCAGATTTTTGGGATATTCCTTTCAAATTAGGGCTGGATTTACAGGGGGGAACCGATCTTATTTATGAAGCCGATTTGAGCAATATTGAAATAGGGGAAAGATCTCAAAAAATGGAACAGTTGAGAGACACTATTGAAAGACGGGTGAATATCTACGGAGTGACAGAACCGGTTATCCAGATTCAGGGAGAGAATAGGCTTATTGTTGAATTAGCCGGAGTGAAAAATATTAAAGAGGCCGTTGATATGATAGGGGAGACGCCTTATCTTGAATTTCGGGAAATTCTTTCTGAAGAAGAACGGCAGAAAGAGAAGGAAAATATTCCCGAAGAGCAGATTACGGCAATGATAGAACTTATAAAAGAGCAAACCGGAAGAGACGCGACTAGGGAAGAAGTTTTAGAAATGTTTACTTTTAATTTAACTAAGTCTACCGAGCTGACCGGCGAATATCTAAAAAAAGCCGAAGTTGCTATTGATCCAAGCACTAGTGAGATTCAAATTAAACTCAAGTTTGATAAAGAAGGATCGGAGTTGTTTGAGAAAGTAACTGAAAGAAACGTAGGAAAGCCCCTGGCGATTTTTCTGGACGGGATGTCAATTATAGATACTGACGGCGACGAAAAGATTACGGCTAACGATTTTTACGCTCCGGTAGTCCAGCAAAAAATCAGCGGAGGAGAAGCAGTAATTACCGGGGAAATGAGTATGGAAAAAGCCAGAAAAATTGCTCAGAGATTAAACTCTGGGGCTTTGCCGGTAAAAATAGGGGAGCCGATTTCCCAAAAGATAGTTGGTCCTACTCTGGGGAAAATCTCATTGGAAAAATCTCTTTTTGCCGGAGTATGCGGTTTTTTAGTTATAATTGTTTTTCTGATAATTTTTTATAGGTTTCCCGGATTTTTAGCTTCTTTATCTTTAGGAATTTATATTGCTCTGATTTTGAGTTTATTTAAACTAATTCCGGTTACCTTGACCTTAGCCGGAATTGGGGGATTTATCTTGTCAATAGGAATGGCGGTTGATGCTAATATTTTGATTTTTTCCAGAATGAGAGAGGAATTAAAAGAAGAGAAGAGCTTTATTGTTGCTTTGGAAGATGGCTTTAGAAGAAGCTGGCCCTCAATTCGCGATGGAAATATTACCACCTTGATTGTGGCTTTAATTTTATTTTGGTTCGGAACAAGTTTTATTAAAGGTTTTGCCCTTACGTTAAGCATTGGTATTTTAGTTAGTATGTTTTCGGCAATTTTTATTACCAGAAATTTCTTGAGAGCTTTTGCAGGAACAAAATTAGAAAATATAAAATGGATTTGGAGGTAAAATGATTAAATTTACTAAACATCGTAAAATATATTTTATTTTTTCCGGGATTTTAATCTTAGGCAGTTTGGCTAGTTTGCTTGTCTTCGGGCTTAAGCCAGGAATTAGTTTTACTAGCGGCAGTATTTTGGAGATAGAATATAAAGAATCTCGGCCTTCCAATCAAGAAATATCAAAAATATTAGATACCTTTGACGTAAATTTTGCTCTGCCCCAGCCGGTTGGGGAAAAGGGGATTATTTTGCGAATGGAGGAGATTAACAAAGAAACCCACCAGCAGATTTTAGAGAAACTTAGCGAAGGGGGAGTGGAGATTAAGGAAAGAAGATTTGAATCAGTCGGTCCCACTATTGGCAGTGAATTAAAGAGTAAAACGAAAATTGTTATTGCTTTGGCTTTATTGTCAATGATTATATACATAGCTCTGGCTTTTAGAAGAATTCAGAGGCCTTTAAGGTCTTGGCAATACGGAATAACCAGCGTCATTGCCCTTTTTCATGATATTTTAATTCCTCTAGGGGTTTTCTCGGTTTTGGGAAAATTTTACGGTATCGAAATCACTATTCCTGTTATTACTGCTCTCCTGGCTGTTTTGGGGTACTCAATTAATAATACGGTAGTAGTTTTTGACAGAATAAGGGAAAATCTTTTAAGAAGAGGAGAAGTGTTTGAAGAAACCGTTGACAGAAGTTTGAATCAAACCTTATCTAGACAAATTAATACTTCTTTAACTACTTTATTTGTGGCTGGAGCTATTTTCTTTTTAGGCGGAGAGACCTTAAAGTACTTTGCCTTAGCTCTAATTTTAGGGATTGTGGCTGGAACTTATTCCTCAATTTTCTTAGCGGGTTCAATATTAGTAACTTGGTATAGCCTTAGATATCGGAAGAGAAGGGGATAATTCTTTTCTTTCCCCAGTTAGTAGGTTGACAACAATTTTTAAAAATGGTTAAATTAAACAATAAAATATAATAATTTTTAGATCTATGGATTTTAACTATCAAAAAATTTGCTCGGGTCTTTTAAAAGATTTACCTCAAAGAACAACAAATGTTGTTGAGAGGCGTTTTGGGTTACAGACAGGAAAAAGAGAAACCTTAGAAGCTATTGGAGAAAGTTATAGTATCACCAGAGAACGGGTTCGCCAGATTGAAGAAGAAGGATTTTCCAAAATTCAGCCCAGAATTAAAGAACGCCGGAAAGTTCTTCAATGCTTTGATAAAGCGCTTGCCTCATTCGGCGATTTAAAAAAAGAAGAAGCCTTTCTTCAATTTTTGGGTGGAGAAAAATATCAGAATCACATTTTCTTTTTATTGACCAATGGAGAGGGTTTTTATAGATGCTCGGAGGATAAAGATTTTTATCCTCTTTGGACAAGAAAAAAAGAATCAGTAGCTTCCGCTAAAAAAGTAGTTAAGTCTACTATTAAAAAACTTAAGAAAGAAAAAACTGCCCTTGATTCAAATAAGCTTTTTAATATTCAGGAAAAAGAGATTTCCAAAATTCTAAATAGGAAGATAAATAAAAATATCTTTCTTTCTTATTTAGAAGCTTCAAAAGAGATTCAGAAGAATCCCGAGGGTCGGTTTGGTCTAAGAAATTGGCTGGAAATTAATCCTCGAGGGGTAAAAGACCGAGCTTATTTGGTTTTAAAAAGAAAAGGAAAACCTTTGCATTTTGCTGAAATAGCGGCTTCCATAGAAAAGCTGCCTTTTCCTTTCCAAAGAAAAACTCACACAGCCACCGTTCATAATGAATTGATTAAAGATTCAAGATTTGTTTTAGTCGGCAGGGGGCTTTATGCTTTGGAAGAATGGGGTTATGTCTCCGGAGTGGTTCGCGATGTAATTGCTCAGATTCTAAAAGAATCAAAAAAACCCTTATCAAAAAAGGAAATTTTGGGAAAAGTTTCAAAACAGCGTTTTGTAAAAGAAAACACAATTTCTTTAAATTTACAAAATAAAAATTATTTTGTAAAAGATTCTAAGGGAAAATATATAGTGAGAGAAGCTTAAAAATTAGAAAGCAATCCTCCGGAGAGCTTCTCGCTTTGCTCGATTCAGGGTTGTTAGAAATTAGAAATTCATTTAATGCTTGATTCATTAAAAATTTTAATTCCAATACTTTCGCTAGTTTTACAAATTATTAAAAACTGGTGGTGGCTGCCATTACCCTTTATTCTATGGTGGCCTTTTTCTTTTCTTTGGTGTTGGTGGAGAACAGATAAATTTTTAAAAAAGAAAAAGTTTATTCTGCTTGAGGTTAAAATACCAAAAGAAGTTTTAAAACCAATGAGAGCAATGGAGACGGTAGTAGACGGATTGTGGCAGATTCTTTACGATCCCCCTGATTGGTGGGAAAAGTGGGTTGAAGGGAAAACATTACTTTCTTATTCATTTGAGATTGCTTCAATCGGCGGAGAGCCCCATTTTTTTATCAGAATACCCGAATCAAGCAGGGATCCGGTTGAGTCAGCTATTTATTCCCAATACTCTGATGCCGAGATTTCAGTGGCTGATGATTATTCAAGGTTTGTTCCCCAGGATATTCCCAATAAGAATTGGGATTTATGGGCCGCTGACTATTGCTTTTTGAAACCCGATCCTTATCCGATTAAAACTTATATAAAATTTGAAACAGAAAGAGAGCCATTGGAGGAAAAAAGAATTGACCCTTTAGCTAATCTTCTTGAGGCAATGGCAAAAATCAAGCCCGGAGAACAGCTTTGGATTCAAATTATGGCAGGCCCTGTTAGTAACAAAGAAGTTCCCTGGGTGACTGAAGGAGAAAAAATAAGAGATGAGCTTGCCAGAAGAGCAAAAAAACCGGTGGGGAAACCAATGATTATGGAAGCTGCTGATGTTTTAGTTACCGGGGTTCCTCCCGGAGAAAAACCTAAAGAAGAAAAGGAAATTATTCCTCCGGAAATGAAGCTTACTCCGGGAGAAAGAGAAGTAATTTCTGGAGTTGAGCAAAAAATGGCAAAACGCGGCTATTTTACTAATATCAGATTTATTTATCTTGGGAAGCGGGATATTTTCTTTAAAGCAAAACTTCGGCTTCCGCTTGCTTTCTTTTCTGTTTTTTTCACCCAAAACGTTAATGCTTTAGTGCCTTGGGGCAAGACCTTAACCAAAATTCACAAAAGTTGGTTTTTGCCTTTGAATCTTCTTCGTAATCGGAGATTGTATTTGAGAAAAAGGGCTATATTTAGAAGATACAGGTCAAGATTTCATCCTCTATTTCCTCGAAAGGGTTATTGGCCTTCATCTTTTATCTTAAATACCGAAGAATTAGCTACTATATTTCATTTTCCTGGCCGGAAGGTTGCTCCAGCTCCTTTTGTTGAAAGAATTGAATCAAAGAAAGGGGAAGCGCCCCCGGGCTTACCAACAGAATAGTTAATCAAGTAGCTTTCGGCTAAATTAGCTCTTAGAGCTTATGGAGAAAATAAATTTTTTTGGGGAAACAACTTATCGTAATATTAGAAAAAAGTTTGGCATTAAAACTGATGATAGGCGTCGGCATGTTTATGTTGTTGGTAAAACCGGAATGGGTAAAACAGCTATGCTTCAAAATATGGCTATTCAGGATATCCAAGATGGGAAAGGGGTGGGATTTGTTGATCCCCACGGAGAAGCAGCGGAAGAGTTATTAGATTTTGTTCCTTCTAACCGAATTAATGATGTTGTTTATATTAATCCTGCCGATCTTAACTATCCTATTGCTTTTAATGTTATGGAAAAAGTTAAACCAGAATACCGGCACTTAGTGGCAGGAGGATTGATGGGAGTGTTTAAAAAAATCTGGCCTGATGTTTGGTCGGCTCGAATGGAATATATTTTAAATAATTCCATTTTAGCTCTTCTTGAATATCCGGGATCAACCTTGCTTGGGGTTAATAGAATGATGGCTGATTCTGATTTCCGTAAAAAGGTAGTAGAAAAAGTTACCGATCCCGTAATTAAATCGTTTTGGGTTAATGAGTTTGCCCGTTACACTCAGAGATATGAAGTGGAGGCAACAGCTGCTATTCAAAATAAAGTTGGCCAGTTTATTTCTGCTTCCTTGATCCGAAATAGCATTGGACAGGTAAAATCTTCTATTGATATGCGGAAGATAATGGATGAAAAAAAGATTTTAATTTTGAATTTATCAAAAGGAAGAATGGGAGAAGATAATTCAACTTTACTGGGAGCGCTTTTAATTACCAAATTGCAGTTGGCCGCTATGACCCGCGTAGATATACCCGAGGAAGAAAGAGAAGATTTCTTTTTATATGTAGATGAGTTTCAAAATTTTGCCACTGAATCTTTTGTTAATGTTCTTTCCGAGGCAAGAAAATATAGATTAGCTTTGATTTTAGCTCATCAATATATTACCCAGATGGATGAAACAGTGAGAGACGCAGTTTTTGGCAATGTAGGAACTTTAATTTCTTTTCGGGTAGGAGCGGAAGACGCCGAATGTTTAGAAAAAGAGTTTTTTCCAGAGTTTATGGCCGGGGATATAGTTAATCTAGCGAAATATAATATTTACTTGAAATTAATGATTGATGGATTGGCTGGCAGGCCTTTCTCGGCTCAAACTCTTCCTCCCTTTCCCAGCCCCGAAGAATCAAATAAGGAGAAAATAATAAAAGTTTCCCGGGAAAAATATGGAACTCCCCGGCAAGAAGTTGAAGAAAAAATTATTAAATGGTCAGGATTTTTAGAAACGCCTGCAGCTTCTTCTACTATTTCGGTTCCTGAAGCTCCGGTTCTTTATGATGCTACTTGTTCAATGTGCGGCAAGCCGACCAAAGTAGTGTTTCCCCCAGATGGAAAAAGGCCGGTTTACTGCAAAACTTGCTTAAAAAAAGTGAGAGAAGCAGGTACTTTAAAAAAGCAAGTTTCGTCTTTAACAGGTAAAGATGAAAGTTCTTCCAAAGAGCCGAGACCTTTTATTTCTTTAGAAAAAGCGGTGAACGAAGGGCCTGTTTCTTTCGGAAGGCCAGGAAAAGAATCTAAGTCTTTTAAAAAAGAGCGAAAACCGGTAAACATAACGGAATTAAGAGAAACCTTAAAAGAAACTTTAAGTAAAAAAGATGATGAAAACTCTTAAAGAACTTAATGTTAAAAGTAAGCGAGTTTTGGTAAGATGTGATTTTAATATTCCTTTAAATAGTAAAGGAAAAATCGAGAATGATTTTCGGATTAAGCAAGCTCTTCCTACTATTGAGTATTTAATTAAAGGAGGAGCTAAGGTGATTTTAATGACCCATTTAGGTGAACCGAAAGGGAAGGTAGTGGAAAAATTAAGATTAACTCCGATTCAGAAAAGATTAGCCGAGTGTTTAAATATTCCTGTTGTTAAAACCTCTGATTGTATTGGTAGAAAAATTGAGAAACAGACATTGAAAATGAAAGAAGGGGAAGTTCTGCTTCTGGAAAATTTACGATTTCATAAAAGAGAAAAAGAAAATAATCTGAATTTTGCCAAAGCTCTTTCTAAGTTAGGAGACATTTATATTAATAATGCTTTCGGTGTTTCTCATAGAAGTCATTCTTCAATTGTGGGAGTTCCCAGGTATCTGCCTGCCGCGGCCGGGCTTTTATTTGAAAAAGAAGTTAAGGTTCTTTCTAAAGTTCTTAAAAAGCCCTGGCGGCCCTTGGTGATTATCGTGGGCGGAGCTAAGATTGAAAGTAAAGTTAAAGTGGTCAAGCAGTTTTTAGAGAAAGCAGATCATGTACTTATTGGAGGAAAAATAGCTAATGCTATTTTAACGGTGAAAGGAATTTGTGTTGGCAGACTCTGGCCATCGGAAGAGGCGGTAAAAGAAATTAAAAAGTTCAATCTAACTTCGACTAAACTTCATCTGCCCGTTGATGCAATAGCTTCACCGGATAAAACCTCTAAGCTTTATACCAGAGAGTCGGCGCCGGCAAAAGTAAGGAAAGATGAAAATCTTTTAGATATTGGGCCGGAAACTATTAAAATGTTTTCCGGAATAATTAAAGATGCAAAAATGATTGTTTGGTCTGGTCCTTTAGGATTTTTTGAAGAGCCCCCATTTGAAAAAGGAACAAAAGAAATTGCTAAGAAAATTGCCAGAAATCACCGGGCTTTTAAAATAGCCGGAGGAGGAGATACGATTTTTGCTTTATCTAAATTTGGTGTGAGAGATAAGTTTGACCATATTTCTACTGGTGGAGGGGCAATGTTAGAATTCCTCTCTGGAGAGGATCTCCCTGGCTTAAAGGTGTTGGAAAAATGAAAGCTGAAATCAAAAATTTAAAAAAAGCTGCCAGTCGAATTTTAAAAGCAGTAAAGCAAAAAGAAAAAATAATTATTTACGGAGACGCTGATTTAGATGGAGTAAGTTCAGTTATTATTTTACAAGAGTGTATAAAAGATTTAGGGGGAGAAATTGCTGAGGTTTATTTTCCCGATCGCGAAGAAGAAGGACATGGGGTAACCGAAAAAGCTCTTTTTTATTTAAAAAAACATTCTCCTGCTCTATTAATAACCGTGGATTGCGGTATCGGGAATTTTAAAGAAGTGAAGAAAGCTAAAGAATTAGGATTTGAAATAATAATTATTGACCATCATGAGATATTAGATAAACTTCCTCAAGCAGATATTATTGTAGACCCCAAGCAGGAAGGAGATAAGTATCCTTTCAAGCAATTTGCTGCAGTTGGTGTTGTTTTCAGATTAACTAAACTTCTTTTGGAAAAACAAATGCCGGAGAGCGTAAAAAAGAGCTTTCTAGAGCTAGTAGCAATGGCCACTATCGCTGATATGATGCCGAGAGTTGATGAAAATAAAGAAATGATTGCAGCGGGAGTAGAATCTCTGAGGTCAAGTTGGCGGCCGGGGATTCAAGCGTTGTTCAGCTTAGAACCGTTTAAATCTTTAACTTTATTTCAGCAAATTAGTAAAGTTAATTCTCTTTTGAATATTCGGGACGTTGAAGACAGGCTGCCGGCCGCTTTTCGTCTTTTAACCGCTTCCAGCAGAGAGGAAGCTGAAAAGTTAGCTGAAAGATTATTTAAAAAGGGCCTTCAGAAAAGAAAAAGAATAAAAGAGATAATGGAAGAAGTTGAAGGCATGGTTTTTGGAAAAGAAACAGGCCCCGTTGTTTTTGAGGGTGGCTCTGGTTGGGAATTGATTTTATTGGGAGTTGTGGCAGCAATACTTTCTCAGAAATATCAAAGACCAGTATTTCTTTATAAAAAAGGGAAAGATGAAAGCCAGGGCAGTATAAGGGCGCCAAGTGGCTATAATGTAGTTGAGGCAATGAAAAACTGCTCTGAGGGCCTTTTAACTTATGGAGGGCACCCCCAGGCCGCAGGGTTTGGCTTGAAAAACGAGAATTTGGAAGAATTCAAAGCATGTTTAGTTAAATATTTTAAATGAAGAAAATTATTATTTACACCGATGGAGGTTCGCGCGGTAACCCGGGTTCGGCAGCAGCCGGAGTGGTGTTTTGTAATGAAAAGGGTCAGAATATAAAGCAATATTCTGAATATTTAGGAGATAATCTTACTAATAACGAAGCTGAATACGGGGCGGTAATTTTTGCTCTGAAGAAATTTAAAGCTGTATTTAGTAAAAAATTAGCAAAAAATTCTGAAATTGAAATCAGGTCTGACTCCGAACTTTTAGTAAAACAGTTGAAGGCCCAATACAAGGTTTTGGATTCTAAGATTCAGCCTTTATTTTTAGAAATTTGGAATCTGCAATTTGATTTTGAAAAAATAAAATTTAGGAGAATCCCGCGGGAGAAAAATAAAGAAGCAGATAGGTTAGTAAATGAAGCCCTGGATACCCAAGGAAGCAGCCAGAAATTATTTTAAATAAAAACCGAGACTTTTCTCTCGGTTTTTTTAAATGCGTGTTTGATTGACAAGATTTTATGAGTGTGGTATATTTAAATAGATCTCATAAAAGTAAATACTGGCTTCAAAAAACCAAATACCGAAAGGAGGTTGAAATTATGAGAAAGAGAAAGATAAAAATGCTCAATAGGGTGGTTATCTCAGCAGCAGTTGCGACAGCGATTGCTCTTAAAATTGCGAGTTTCGGTGCGAGTGTATTTTTAAGCATAGGCGTGGGTGTGGCCTCCGGCGCAATATTCTTTGCGGGAGCAGAGGTATTCGCGGAAATAGGCGCGGTGTTAATTACTATTAAGTTTGTTGCTCAGCGCGCTAAACACAACCACAGACACACGTACAAATCTCGAGACAAACCAAAGCGTAAAAGCAGTAGCAAGCCAGCTCATTGCTAAAGAAACTTGCAAAATTTTTAAAATTAGTTTTTTTAGCCACCCAGCCCTTGGTGGGTGTACCACCAAGGGCTTATTTTAAAGAAAATAGCGCCAAATCTTTTTAAATTCAAACAAAAAAGCCCTATCTAAATTATGAGGGGCTTTTTTGGTGTCCTAGTAAGACCGTAAGCCGAATTTTGTTTTATGTGATCATCTATCTATGCGAACTACTTTTTTCAAAAATTCGAGTCGTATATCCCAAATTTTTGATTTGTTCTTGCACCCAGCAAGGATTTAGCCGTTTCACTCCTACATTGCTGTAGGAATATCCCGCTAAGCGGGATTCCTTGCGCTTTCGCACTCGGACGTCTCTGATCGCACCTCTTTCCGCTGAAAGCGGAAGGTAGTCTTATTAAGAACTACTACTTTTAAAATGGGTGTTCGGACTTTCCTCCATCCTCCGCCGAGGCGGGGGACAGCGATCACTCATCTTACTAGGACAATTATATATTACCATCTTCAAAACTGTTTGTCAACCCTGTAGAAGAAATTTGACAAGGTTTTCCAAAAGAAAACCTAATCGCCATAGGCAGTC
>CAZDKD010000014.1:0-1642 GCA_964506305.1 uncultured Candidatus Saccharibacteria bacterium
TCGCCGCTAATTGTCGCTTCACTGATAATTTGAGCAACTTTACCCTTTTGCCCCGAAGTCGGTTTTAGGGCAACTTGGAAAGAAATAATTGGAGCCGTATTTAAAATTCCTGTTCCCGCTTCCATTGTTTCGCTATCTTTAATCATCCAAATAATTTCCCTGCTTTTATTGTCAAAAGCAAATTTAGGCGATTCTCCTTCCGGAAAAATTTTTCCAGTTAATTCAACGTTTGCAGGAAGCACTGCTTTTACTTTTGCGTTTTTAATATCATTGAAATAATTCTTTGCCAGCCAAGTTATCGTATAAGTGGTTTCTTCTCCGACTTTTGGAGGAACGGGTCCCGAGTTCCCAAAAACTTCATCCTGAAAATATCCTTTTTGAGAAACAACCAATTTTGAGTTTATCTTCGTTTCAAACTCTTCTTCTGCTGTTTTAGGAATTAAAACTATATTCTTCAAAACGGCATTTTCCTCTTCAGGGTTAGCAATTTCCCATTCATCCTTTAGATTTATCCAAAACTCAACTTTTCCTTCTTCTCCCTCGTCTAAAAACCGAAGTTTTGAAACATCTCTACTATCCCAAACTATAAAATTATCTCCCTTATTAAACTGGCCTAACTCGGTTTTTACGGTTTCCAAATCAAAACCCTTTCCCTCAAGAGTCGCCACTAAAGATAAATCCAAAAAGGGTTCTTTTCCAATATTTTTAAAGAAAATTTCATAATGAAGTAAGTTGCCAGAGCTGGCAATATACTCCCTTTGACCATTTATCCACTGGGACACAAAAAGACCCGGCCTATTAATTTCTACACTTCTACTTATTTCTTTTAAGGAAATAAATTCATCCTCTAACCAAATACCAAGAGTAGCCCGAAAAGTCCTTCCCTCGCCGGTCTCTCCGGATAATTTTCCTCTGATTTTAACTCTTCCTCCCTCAGCTTTATTTAAAAGAGGGATTTCCCATTCAGTTTTTTCCAGCCCCGAGGGATCGCTTTCTAAAAACTCAAATTCTAAAGGATATTCAATTCTTATTCCTAAATCAGAGAGAGGATAATTCAAACTTGAATAATAATTCAGAGAAAATTCAAATTCTTTATTTGCTTCTATTTTTGAAGGAAGATCAAAATCAAAGGTTAGAGGAATCGGTTTTATTACAGTACTAAAAGCAGTTTCTCGGTTATAAGGCGCTTCAATATCCTTTGGCCGAAAGATTAAAACAGCCTTGACTTCTTTTACCTCTCCTTCTTTTCCAAAAAGTCTTCCTTTAAATGAAAAGCTTTTTTCATCACCCGGATAAATATCCCCCAATTCATCAGGTCCTATCTCCTGCCTTTTGGAAAAACCTTCTTCCAATAAAGTATGTTCAGGAAATTCAAAAATAAGACGCGGTTCTTCTAATCTAACGTTGCCGTTATTTTTAAATTTCACCGTATATTCAACTTCTTCGGAAACCACTGCTTCAGTAGGCCCTATAATTTCTATTTTTAAAATTTCTTTTGAATAGGGATTTCTCTGCCAATACCAAAAACCAGCCGCTCCAAGAGCTAAACCGCAAAGGATAATAATAATAATAAATTTTTTCATTTCTTCCTCGTTGAATTATTGCGGTTTCACCGCATAATTGCTTCGTTCGGTCGCCCCGC
>CAZDKD010000014.1:1742-9969 GCA_964506305.1 uncultured Candidatus Saccharibacteria bacterium
TCTCTTTCCTCCTAATTCTTTTAAATAACCTATCTTTCTATTTATTTTCTTCTTTTCGACCGAGCTCTTCGTTTTCCTCCCGGCGGACTCTAACTCCCGAACTGCCCTCCGGTAATCTGATTTGGAAATCTCACTTCCATATTTCGACTTAAATACTTCTTTTGCTATCTTTTCCCGCTCTCCCCTATAATATTTTCTGTCCCAGGTTCCAGGTATTCTCCCTTTATCTTTTCTAAGAACTGATTCTAATTCCTTTCTTGAAATTGATTTTTTCTTATCGTAAATTCCCATATTACTTTTTAATTCCAATATAATGTTTTTCTTTTCCTAATTCTATTTCTTTTTTAATATCAACCTCCATTTCGCTTTCTTTCTCGACCTTTTTGAAATTTTTAGCTCCCACCTCTTGAAAAAAATCTTCATCAGTTATTATTGAAGCAGTGGAAATAATATTAGTTATTATCACTTTTGGAGTCAAGTTGAGTTTTTTTCTTAATGCCTTAATATTACGAATTATTTCTCTGCGTTCTCCTTCTTTTTCAAGTTCCTTGGTAATCCGAGTATCCAATTCTATTTCCTTTTTAATTTTACTGCTAAAAATTATCTTTTTAATATTTACTTCTTCTTTTATCAATTCTAACAATTCCTTCTCATTTTTTAATTGCAACCCTTCAGGGAGTCTCTCGCTTCGCTTAATCCAGAGATTTTTTATCTTTAATTCTGCTAACGGCTGGCGGACTTTGATTCCAGCTTCGGCTCTTCTGGCCAGAGCCTGGGTTACAATTTCACGGACTTCTGCCATTTTCTTTTCCAACTCCTTGTCTATCTTCTCTTTATTAGCTTCCTGCCAATCAAATAAATGGACTGACTCTGGCATATTATTTATCTTCAGATTTTGGTATCTTTCTTCAGCAAAAAATGGCATCGTAGGAGCTATAAGTTTTGTCAAATTCAAAAGAATATAATAAAGAGTTTCAATCGCTTTTTTTCTTTCGGGGTGCCCGGGATGAAATCTCTTCCGGGATCTTCTGACATACCAAAGAGATAAATCGTTAATAAAAAACTTCTCAATTGCCAGAGTAGCTAAGGAAGTATTATATTTGTTTAAGCTTTTAGTAACTTTCTCAATTAAATTGTTAAAACGGGAGATAATCCATTTGTCCAAAATGCTTTCAGATTTTGGCAAATCTACTCTAAAAAATTCTTTTTTATCTACATAAGTATTGAGGAAAGTGAATACATTATACAAGGTTAGCAATTTTCTTTTTATCTCTTCCGCTGTCTTGTAGCCAAAATTTAAATTATAAGCAGGGTTCTGCCTTGCATACATCCATCTCATTGAGTCGGCCCCAATTTTTTCAACAGCGTCATCAAACCAAATAGCATTCCCTTTGGATTTATGCATCTCTTCTCCTTTTTCATCGCGGACTGAGGCATAACCAAAAATTGTTTTTATGGGATTAGTATTTTCTAAAACCGTACTCATCACAATTATTGCGTAAAACCAGTTTTTAAACTGCCCGGGAAAAGATTCGCAAATCAATTCAGCCGGAAACCATTTTTTCCAGTAATCCTTATCTGAAAAATAACTCATTGTTGAAAAAGGAACAATCCCTGCATCCAGCCAGGGATTTCCCACATCGGGAATCCGGGAAATTATATTCCCGCACTTTGAGCATTTAATTTTCACTTCGTCTACCCAGGGCTTATGAGGTGAATGCCCTTCAAACTTTTCCCAACCCGAAACCCCCCTTTCTTTTAATTCTTCTTTTGATCCAATTACTTCAAAATTGCCGCATTTATCACATTCATAAACCGGGAGAGTCAGTCCCCAATAACGCTTCTTGGAAATCAACCAATCGTCCATATTTTTTAACCAATCAAGCTCCCTATCTAAACCAAAAGAGGGAATCCATTTTATTTTCTTTGCCACGCCCATTAAAGGTTTTCTTAACTTCTCCATTGAGATATACCATTCATCAACCAAACGAAAAATCAGTTCTTCCTTGCAGCGCCAGCAGGTCGGATAACGATGAGTATAATTTTCTATTTTGAAAAGGATATTTTTTTTCTTTAAATTATCGAAAATTAAACTTCTCACTTCGCTAACCATTTTTCCTTCTAAAAATCCAAAGCCTTTTTTATATTTGCTTTCCTCATCCGTAGGATTAACAACCGGCAAGTTAAATTCTTTGCTCAGCTGAAAATCCTCTCGGCCGCACCCTGGAGCAATATGAACAATTCCCGTTCCCTCTTCTTTAGTCACATCTTTCCATAAAATAACCTTGTGCTCCTCTTCCTTCAGATTTTTCTTTACTTCTGAAAGTTCATCAAACATCCCTTGATATTTTGAGCCTTTTAATTTTTTTCCGGAAAACTTTTTAATTATTTTCCCGCCGGGAATTATTTTTGCTTTTTCTTTCAAAAGAATGAAAATATCTCCATTTTTATCCCGGATCTCGACATAATATAAATCAGGATGAACAGCCAAAGCTACATTAGCCGGCAAAGTCCAGGGAGTAGTTGTCCAAACAAGAAAATATGTATTTTTCCTACTTTTGACCGGCAGCTTGACAAAAACTGACTCGTGAGTAAGTTCTTTATACTCTTCAGTTAATATTTCGTGCTGGGAAATAGCCGTTCCGCATCGCGGACACCAAGGGACAACATCTTTCCCCTTATATAATAATTTCTTTTCCTGGCATTTTTTAAGAAAGTTCCAGATAGCATAGTTGTTTTCATCAGACATTGTATAATACGAGCTTTCCCAATCCATCCACTGGCCTAATCTAATTGACTGCTCCGTTTGAATTTTAGAATATTTCAAAACTCTTTTTTTACAATCTTTTACAAATTTTCCTATTCCATAACTTTCAATATCTTTTTTGTTTTTAAATCCTTTTTCCTTTTCAACCTCAACTTCAACCCATAGTCCCTGACAGTCAAAACCGTTTTGATATCTCTGATCAAATCCCTGCATTGCTTTATATCTCTGAAACATATCTTTATAGGTTCTGCCCCAGGCGTGGTGAACACCCATAGGATTGTTAGCCGTTATCGGACCGTCTAAAAACGACCAGCGTTTTTTACCTTGGTTTTTCTTTCTCAACTTCTCAAAAATTTTCTTCTCTTTCCAAAATTTCAATACTTTTTCTTCAGTTTTTGGCAAATCAAAATTCATATTTCTAAATATTGGCCGACATCAAGCCAAAGATCCCCTATGTTCCTTTTTTCTAAAAGTTCTTCTTCGTTTAGTTTTTTGAAAAACCCTGCCAAAAGCCATAAAGGATCAGCGTGGCTAATAATTAATATTGTTTTATTTTTATGTTTTTTCTCAATGTCTTTTACAAAACTTATCATTCTTTTCTTAACATCTCTCCAACTTTCTCCTTTGGGAGCTCTTTTAAAAAATCTCTGTCTTTTTGTACAAAACTCCTTATATTTCTGTGTTGGCCCTCCATGAAAAATCCCAAAATTTAGATCTCTTAATCTTTTATCAAAACTAACCCTCAAGCCAAGCTCTTTAGATACTATCTTTGAAGTCTGGCGGGTTCTAAAAAAATCTGAAGAATATATTAAATCAATATTCTTTTTCTTAAGCTTCTTGGCAGCTTTTCTTATCATCTCTTTCCCTTTTTTGGTTATAGTAACGGGTGGTTTTTCTGACCAGGGATAGAATTTTTCTATTTTTTTTGCTTGATAAATTGTTTGTCCGTGGCGTAAAAGAATATATTTGTTTTTCATAAACTACATTTTTGAGGGAGCGGAAATTCCCATTAAATCTAAAGTATCTTTAAGAACAACTTTCGTGGCTAAAATTAAATATAAGCGAGCTTGACTTAGTTTTTTGTCGTCCGTTAAGACCTGGCAATCCCGATAAAATTGATGGAAAACTGCAGCCAAATTAATTGCATATTGAGGAATTCTTTGAACCTGATAATCCTTGGCGGTATCTTCAATAATTTCCGGAAATTTAGTCAGTTGTTTAATTAGATTTAACTCGCTTGGGTGATCAAGCAACTCTACTATTCTAGGATTACTATTGATTTTGGCTTTTGCTTTCTCCAAAATACTGCATATTCTGGCATAAGCATATTGAATATAATAAACCGGATTTTTCTCCGAGCGCTCTTTAGCTAAATCCATATCAAAATTTAGATGGCTCCCAGCCGACCTCATTAGAAAGAAAAATCGGGCAACATCTAAGCCAACCCCACTAATCAATTCATCTAAAGTAATATAAATACCAGCTCTTTTTGACATTCTAACCTGCTTTCCTTTTTCAAAAAGCCGAACTAACTGCATAATAATAAAATCTGCCTGTTCTTTTCTGCAACCAAGAGCTTGGACCGCAGCCTCCATTCTTTTCACATAACCATGATGATCAGCGCCCCAAAAGAAAATCAATTTTTTAAAATCTCTTTTAAATTTATTTTTTAAATAAGCTATATCAGAAGCAAAATAAGTTTTTTCGCCACCAGCTTTTACCAACACCCTGTCTTTATCATCGCCGAACTTAGTAGATTTAAACCACAAAGCCTCTTCTTTCTTATAGGTTAGCTTTTTATTTTTTAACCAACTTAAGATCTTATCAACTTCTCCCTTTTTATACAAACTCTTTTCTGAAAACCAGACATCAAAATCTATTCCCATCTTTTTGACCGAGGGTTTTATCATTTCTTTCAAAATAGCTTCAGCTGCTTTTTCTCCAACTTCCTCCGCAGAATATTGGGAAGCCCGACTTCCCAATATTTTTTTCTTTAATTTTTTGATATAAGCGCCTTTATAAACAGCCTCCGAGTCACCAATGACCGAATGGCCTAACTTCTTAATCTGCTCTCCGACATCATTGATATAGTATTCCCTTTTTACCTTAAAGCCCGCTTTTTCTAAAACATTTGCTAAAACATCGCCGCAAAATCCTCCTCGTCCATTTCCTAAAGTTAAAGAGCCCGTAGGATTAGCCGAAATAAACTCAATATTAACTTTTTCTTTTTTTCCAAATTTCAAATTGCCGAATTTCTCTTTTTCTTTCAAGATCCTGCTTGTTTGTTTTTGAAGATACTTCTTGGAAACAAAAAAATTAATAAAACCTGGCTTCACTACTTCAATTTTTTCAAATAAGCCTTTGTCTTTTGCCTTTAATCTGTCGCGTAATAAATTTGCCAAGTCCATCGGGCTCTTCCCTGTTTGTTTGGCAATTACCATCGCTATATTTATTGCATAATCCCCCTGCGCTCTTTTTCTGGGATATTCAACCAAAATCTCCGGAATCTTAGATTTCGGTAATTTTCCTTCTTTCTGAAGAGCCCTAACTGAATCTTTTATTAATTTAACTATTTTTTCCCGCATAATTAACTATATTTTACCTTATTTTTCTCCCGCCTGCAACGCTATGCCCGCCAGAAACGCTGTATCTACTGCGGGCTGGCGTAGCATTGCGGGCAGGCAAAAATCAAAGACAAAAAAACCGTCCCGCTTAGCGGGACGGTTTTACATCCTTATTTTTGTTTTTTCTTTCTTCTAAACAAAAACCACAATATTACCAGGGCTCCGGCTACAGCGCTTGATAATATTATTGTAAAAACTACATAATCTATCACGTCTGTTTTTTCTACTAATTCAATTTCTTCATCCTCTCCTTCGGCGGTCTCTGGAAAATATTCTACTTTAGCATAACCCGCAGGGCATTCATTTTCAGATACAGGACCTAAAATCTCCCATCCCTCAGGGATAGAACAAGCCATACATTCGTTCCCGAGTATAAGTTCGACGCATTCTTTGGTCTCGTGATTTACAATGAGTTGTGGCGCCGTTTCGGCAAAACTGTTTTGTCCAAAAGTTAAAAATAATATGCTAAAAATTATCAGTAATAGTATTTTTTTCATTATTTTTTGAAAATATTAATTAAATCAATCTGACCTTTGTTTTAGTTTACTATCTTTTCTGCTAAAATAAAAGTGGGTATCTATTATCTATGGCAAAAGTCTTAGCAGAAAACAAAAAAGCATATTTTAATTATCAAATCCTGGAAAAGTTTGAAGCAGGCATGGTTTTGACTGGAACAGAAGTAAAATCAATAAAAACGGGGAGAATGAGCTTAAAGGGTTCTTATGTGGTCTTAAAAGGATATGCCCAAAAAGAAAATCCTGAAGTATATTTAGTCGGAGCCAACATTCCTCCTTATCAACCCAAAAACGCTCCCAAAGATTACAATCCGGGGGGATCAAGAAAACTTTTATTAAACAAATCTGAGATCAAACGTTTAATCGGAAAAACTAAAGAAAAAGGCTTGACTTTAGTGCCCTTGAAAGTTTATACTAAAAATGCTAAAATCAAGCTTGAATTTGGAATCGGCAAAGGAAGAAAGAAGGCTGATAAAAGAGAACTGATTAAAAAACGAGAGACAGAAAGAGAAATTCAAAGAGAACTAGCCCGATAGGATCAAACTAACATTAATTTAGCGGAGCGAATTTTACTCAGATTCAAGGCGCGAGGAGTGAAGTGTGCCTTTAGGCACACGAGCGACGAGCAACAAAAAAGCTGGATAAAATTCGCCCGCCCACAGGGAAGGAAAAAATAGGTCAATTTCTTCGTTACTCCTCCTCGAAGTGTTATTTAACACTCCTTCGTCGTCCTGTCTTGAAATTGACCTATTTTTTCACTTCTAAAGTTGATGTTAGTTTGAATCCTATCGGGCATAATCGCGGGGATGAACAGTTTCGACAAAAGCTTTTGCTAAAATAGTGCAGATCGAGCATTCTCAAATCTCGTTAAACCTTGAGAAATTGAATAAGTGCCAATTTATTCAAAACACCTGCGTTAGCATACGCTTAACGCCGTCAGGATTACTAATTCTCGCTAAGCAATCCTTGGCGTCATAATTGCGAGATAGATAGTTCTCGCTCGCTTCAAAAGAACTATCAAAACTAATTGAAGCCAAGGTGTCAGAATTTTGTCTATTTTATATCTAACACTCCAAAATAAAAAATAGACTAAGTTTGTAGAACTATTTTGGTAAAATTTTTGGACGAGGGTCCAATCCCTCCATCTCCACACTATAAAAAATCACCTTAAAAACCTGCAAAGAAAACCCTTAATCAATAATCAAATAAGAGCAAGAGAAGTAAGAATGATTGACGAAACCGGAAAGCAGTTGGGAGTTTTGGCAATAGAAAAAGCGCTCCAAATAGCCAGAGAGCGCGGTTTCGATTTAATCCAGGTTACAGAAAAGATTGAACCTCCGGTTTGTAAATTAATGGACTATGGGAAATATTTATATCAGCAACAAAAAAAAGAAAAAACAACCAAGCATCGTAAGGGGGGCGAACTTAAAGGAATAAGATTAGGTTTTAACATTTCCGAACATGATTTGGAAACAAGAGTTCGCCAGGCAGAAAAATTCTTAAAAAAAGGAAATAGAGTCAGAATAGAAATGCGTTTACGAGGAAGAGAAAAAGCTCATCAGAGTTTTGCCAGAGAAAAAGTAAAAAAATTTCTTGAAAACTTGGAAAAAACAACCCCTATAAAAATTGAAAGAGAACTAAGAAGACAACCCAGAGGACTAACAATAATTATTTCAAAAAGATAGAAGGCTAACGTCTTATATAATTATGAAAACAAGGAAATCAATTAAAAAACGTTTTAAAATAACTAAAAAGGGCAAGGTTCTTAGAAGGCCAATTGGCCAGGACCACAACTTGGCAAAAAAATCAGGCAAAAGAAGAAGAAAAAGCCGAAAGCTGGTTGAGGTTCCTAAAGTTCAAGCTAAAAAAATTAAAAAACTGCTTCATAATTAGCCCGGCACCAAACCATGGTAAGAGTAAAAAGAGGAAAAACCGCCCATAAACGTAGAAAAAAAGTATTAAAATATACTAAGGGTTTTCGCTGGGGAAGAAAATCAAAATATAAAGCAGCGAAAGAAGCGCTAACACATGCCAGAGTTCACGCCTATCGAGACAGAAAGGTAAAAAAAAGAGAATTCAGAAAACTTTGGCAAATACTAATTAATTCCGCCTGCCGAAAACAAGGCCTAACCTATAGTAAATTTATTAACCTTCTAAAAGAAAAAAAGATTGAAATCAATAGAAAAATTTTAGCTGAATTAATTAAAGACAACCCTCAAATTTTTGAAAAAATCGTGGAAGAGGTGAAAAAGTAAATTTGATATTATTTAAGTATAAAGAAAGCCCCGCCTTGGCGGGGCTTTTTGTTTTAAATATCACTT
>CAZDKD010000015.1:0-9540 GCA_964506305.1 uncultured Candidatus Saccharibacteria bacterium
CTAAAATTATCGATTAGTCATTCTAACACACTTTAAATTCCTGTCAATATAAGAATTATTGACAAAAGTAATAAAATATTCTATCTTTCAATATAGAGTAGGAGGAGGGCTTTGCCTTCCTTACTATTATAAATGGTTTGCTCGGTCGAAATACAAAAATAAATTTTTGCATTTCTTCTTCGCTGCCATTTATTGTAATCGTATGTAAAAAGGCGCATACGAATAGTGGTTCTTTAAAAACTTAAAATGAAAGGGAAAAAAATGAACAGAATTGAAAGAGCGTTAATGGATGCATTATTTGTACATTTGCATCACAATATTGACAGGGCTGTCGATTTTGGAGCAATCGAAGCACTAAATCGCGAAGTCGGCAAGATTTGGCCTGGAGGTCTGGTAATAGGACCGGGAGACGATGCAGCTGTTATCAGAATGCCCGGGGTCAAAGAACTATTCGTAGCTAAAATGGAAAGCCACTGCTCTCCTTGCGTACCCCGGCCTTACGGTTCTGCTGCCACCGGAGCCAGTGGAGCTATACGAGACATTGTTGCCATGGGAGCAATACCGGTTTTTCTCTTAGATTTTGTTGGAACCAGACCAATCAAAGAAAAAGTAATAGTCGGTCCTTGTGGTTTTAAGAGAAAATGCACCTGCGGAAACTGCAAGGAGATGACCAGCAAAGAAAGATTAGATTTAATAATGAAAGGGGTAAGAGATATGTGCGCTGCTATGAATGTCTTTATTATCGGCGGCGGGCTTTCAACTTCCTTCTCAGACATTGTTCCAGCAGTAGTGGTAGCAGTGATAGGAAAGCTGATTATTGAAAAACCCTTGACCAAACCAGCTAAATCAGTTGGAGATAAAATCATTCTTGTTGGCCAAACCAGCTCAGATGGAAACGATAGCTTGTTTCGGGCAGGACTGGTTAAAGAAATGCAGCCAGCCATAGCTTTATTTGAAGAAGAAAAACAAACTATGGACGCAACCTTGTCCGCTATTCGGACAAATGAAATTAAGGCCTGTTCTGATTTGGGAGCAGCCGGTATTGGCGCGGCTGTTTGCGAGTCAGCGAGGTACGGCGGTTTTGGCGCTAAAATAGATCTGTCTTCTGTGCCGGTTAAAGTTAACGACCTAACCTCGGAAGAAATTTTAATCTGTGAAACTCAAGCCAGAATGATATTGCAGGTAGAACCTAAAGATGTTGAAGAGGTAATAACAGCCATTCAATCAAAGGGAGCAAAAACAGCAATGATCGGAGAAATCACCGATGATAACAAAGAAATATTTGAATACAAAGGTGAAACTGTAGCAGTTATTCCCAATGAGCCGTCAGAAGTTGTTTTAAAAGAATTAAAAAAAGAAGCCTAACCATAAAGCCCGTTCTCTAATATTGAACGGGCTTTTTATTGACAAAACTATTATTTATTGCTAAAAAACTACTGAGATAAAAAGAATTTGAACTTTAAAAATTTGAAAGGGTACTTAAATGGGAAAAAATACTAAAAAGAGCGCTTATGCCAAAGCCGGTGTAGACATTGACCAAGCAGAAAAAGCAGTAGATTTAATGAAAAAACATGTTCGTTCAACTTATAACCAGTATGTCTTATCAAAAATCGGCGCTTTCGGAGGATTGCTTGATGCTTCTATGATTAAACATTTGAACAATCCTGTTCTTGTCCAAAGCATTGATGGAGTTGGCACTAAAATGATGGTTGCTGAAATGATGAATAAATATACAATTGGCCAAGATATTGTTAATCACTGTATTAACGACATTCTCGTCTTGGGAGCTCAACCAATTACTTTCTTAAACTATGTCGGAGCAGCCAGGCTTAAGCCAAAAACAATGGAAGAAATTGTTAAGAATATGGCAATAGCCTGCGAGGAAGTAGGAATCCCTATTATCAGCGGAGAAACAGCGGAAATGCCAGGCGTTTATTGCGAAGGAAGACACGACGTTGTTGGCTGCATCACCGGCATTGTTGGAAGATGCAAAATTATTGACGGTTCAAAAATAGCTGATGGAGATATTTTAATCGGCCTTCCATCAAACGGCCTTCACACTAATGGTTATTCTTTGGCCCGAAAAGCCTTTTTTAAAACTGGGGGATTTAAAGTAAACACCACGGTTAGTCAACTCGGTTACATTACGGCCGGAGCAGAACTGCTCAAGGTCCATAAATGCTATTTTGAAGAAGTCTTTCCTCTTTTGGGAATATCAACTATTGAAATCCATGGTATCGCCCATATTACCGGCGGCGGACTGATTGATAATATTGCCCGTCTTTTGCCAAAGGGGCTTTGCGCTAAAATTAATATTAATTGGGAAATACCTCCTGTTTTCAAACTGATTCAGAAAATAGAAAAAGTTTCTGATATTGAGATGTGCCGAGTTTTCAACCTTGGCATTGGAATGGTTTTAATCGCTCCTGCACAATACGTTTCCAGGATTAAAGGAATCTTATCAGAAAAAAACATGCCTGGAATTACTATAGGCAAAATCAAAAAAACTCGCTCCAAAAAGGAAAAAAGAGTATTTTTCAGCCATTAATCACAAAACCCCGTATTAAATACGGGGTTTTTTTAATATCTAGAAATTTTAACTCAAATGGAAGCGAGTTCTGTTTCAGCTATTTTAAATCTTTTTTCAATCCATACCTTAGCTATCTCATAAGCTCCGAAGAAAACTGTTACATAAAATAAACTTCCCAAAAGAGTATTTCTGAAAAAAGGAATAGCCATTATATAACACTGAATTATTCCAGAAAGGGTCTTGGCATACCAAGGAGTAAAAGCCCAAGCTGCAAGATTAGTAACAAGAAAAAATAAAACAGCAGATAAAATTGCGCTTCCTCCAACAGTATACCACTTCTTGTGTTTCTTCAACCAAAATCCTAAAACTACAGACAAAAGAAAAGTTCCGTAAACTGAAATCATTAGAACAATCCCATAATAACCAATAAATATATCTGAAACTGCCATTGCTAAAATAGGCAAAACAAAAGCTATCTTTCTAGAAAGGTAAACTCCGCCAAACAAAGCAATGGCTAAAATTGGAGCAAAATTCGGTGGATGAGGCAAAAGCCGCAGGCTAACTCCTATTAGAACAAAAAGTAGAGCAATAATTAGTTCTAAGATTTTTCCTTTTTTAGATATTTTCTTCATATTTTTAAAATGTCGATGCTTCAAATTTAAATTCAACTTTATCTTCTGGTTTCAATTCTTTTTTATCAGCTGAGACCATCGGCATTTCTTCATTAACATAATATAGCCAATACTTCCCGTCTTGTCCATTCTCTTTATGTCCGATTGCCTCAATTAACACGCCGATGTCATAGATTTCTATTTCCAAAACTAAGCCAGATTCTTCAGTTTTCTCTTTTAATAAATCAAAAGCAGTCATTTCTTTCCTAAAATTAGCTTGGAAGCTGTCTGTATTTCCGTCTCCATAATCAATAATCAAACTTACCTCTGATTTAACTCCCTGCCGAGGAACTCCGGCTTCTTCTTGAAAGTTAGACGGAATAATTTTATCCAAAAATATTAAACAGCCCACGCCCATTAAAATTGCTAATCCTCCGATTAATATAAAAATATTTAGATTTTTCATATCATTTTTTTCTTATTTTAATCGCTTTTCCTTTAATTAAAGCTTCTGACACTTTTTTGCGGGCAGAGGTTAAGATTCTTTGGAGGGTGCTTTGAGAAACTCCCATCTTTTTAGCAGCTTTTATCTGACTCAATTCTTCAAAATCGCAAAGCCGTAATGCCTCTAATTCATCTGAAGCTAAATCTATCTCTTTTAATTCAGAAAGAGGGACTGCTCTTGGTTTAAAATAAGTTACATTGGGATCAAAAACAACTTTTCTTTTTTTTATTGGTCTAACCATTTTTCTAATTTATTATAAATATTTTTAATTTCCTTTTTTGCTTTTAAATTTGTTTCTATAATTGGTGTTAAGTTAGAAATGGCTTTAAAAATTTCTTTATCATAAGATATTCTGCCTAAAAATCTTTTCCCTGCCCATTTCTTTATCTTATTGCTTAATTCAAGATTAATATCATATTTGTTTATTACCACACTCCAAGGAATTTTGAAATGGTTTACCACTTCTAAAACCCTTCTTAGGTCAGAAAAACCGGAAGGAGTTGGTTCGGTAATTAACAAAGCGAAATTTGCGTCTTGAAGGGAAGCGATAACCGGACAGCCGGTCCCCGGAGCTGAATCAATCAACATAATATATTGGTTAAATTTTTCCTTGTCCGCCGAAGCTTCAGCGAAGGCGGATGCCCGTTGTTTTATTTCTGTAACCACTTTTCCCGAACCGGTCTCTCCGGGATAAAGCTGGCCTGAAACTAAAGGAAAATTATATTTTGTTTTTTTAATCCTTATCTCTCCGTTTTTTACAGCTTTCATTTTTACTACTCCTTGAGGACAAAAAATCTCACAAGCCCCGCACCCCTCGCATAAAAATGGATTTAATTTAAGTTTACCCTGAGCCGTAAGGCGAAGGGCGTTAAACCTACATTTTTTTACACATTGCTCAGCTTCCTTTTTCTTCAGTTTGGTATTATTAATAACCGGTTTTTCGGAAACGCTTATTTTTTTAACTTCCTTCCAGTTTTCCGGTTCTCCAAGCCAAACGGCCAAATTGGGAGCATCAACATCGCAATCTACAGCCACAACTTTCTTTTTGTTCTTTGCAAAAAGCATCGCTAAAGCCGAAGTCAGCATTGATTTTCCTACTCCTCCTTTCCCACTAGCAATAGCGATTTTTTTTATCATTATGCTTTCTTATTAAAAAATAAAGAAATTAAAAATATAAAAGTTCCAGCTAAAATAATTAAGGGACCAGCCGGTAAATTTATAAATTTGAAAGCAAAAATCCCCAAAACAGCAGAAATAATGCCTATTATTAAAGCTCCCCAAGAATACTGAGAAAGATTTCTGCCAAAATTACGCGAAGCGGCAGCAGGAATAACCAATAAAGCTACCGTGAAAAGAATTCCTACTATCTTTACTTCCAAAGCCACAATTAAAGCAATAGAAATTAAGTAAACGAGATTATATTTTTTGACCTTTACCCCTTCTGCCTTAGCCAGGTCTTCTGATATTCCCGAAAGAATCATTTTCGGATAAATTCTTTTAATAATTAAAAAAACAATTGAGCCCAAAATTATTGCCAAAACAAGATCTATTTTATCTATTAGAGTAATATCTCCAATTAACGCTTCTTTGGCCCGGGAAAGAGGCAAAATTAAAAAACCCAAGGCAACTCCAGCAGCAAAAACTACTCCGGTTAGGGCTTCCATTGATAATTTAGTTTTAGTCCCTAAAAGCCATATTATAACAGCTCCAATAGCTATACTTAACAATGCTCCTAAAAAAATGTTGAAATGATAGATCAAAGCCAGAGCTACCCCAGGCAAAGCTAAATGCCCTAAAGGCCCTCCTACTAAAGCCATTTTTTTGGTTATCATTAAAGACCCTAAATACCCTGCTACTCCACCAATAAAAATTGCTGTAATTAAACTTAAAATAAACTGACTATTCATAATTTAATGAATATGTTTATAAAACTTAATTTTAGAACCATATAATTTTTCTAAGAGTTCCGGAGTCAAAACTTCGCGAGGAGGACCAACGCAAAGCCCTTTTTTATGAAGACACAAAACATCGGTTGAATAACCATAAACAATATCTAAATCGTGGGTTATTAATAAAATTGTCAAACCTCTCTCCTGCCAAAATTTGCGCAAAAGAGAATAAACTGTCTCTTTGCCCCCAATATCAATCCCAGTGCTTGGTTCGTCAAAAAATAAAACCTGAGGGTCTCCTATCAATGCCCAGCCAATTAGCATTCGCTGAAACTGGCCTGATGATAAATCACCAGGGTCTCTATCAAGAATTTTCGGATTTTCTAATCCTACTGATTTTAACATCTCAGAAATTTTTTCGTCAGAACTCTCTTTAAATTTATAGAACTCTCTAATCGAGATAGGCATTTCTTTAAATTTCTCCCGCGATAAGCGCTCGGGAAGATAGCCAATTTTAATATCCTTTTGGCTCCAAGCAACCTCTCCTTTATACGGTATTAAGCCAAGTAATGTCCTAAAAAGAGTTGTTTTTCCTGCTCCATTCGGTCCTAAAATAATAAAAAATTCTCCTTTTCTAACCTCAAAAGACAAATTCTCAATGATTTCATCGCTATTCAATTTTACACTTAAATTTTTTACTTTTAGTATTGAATTATTACCCATATTAAATAATTATACCACAACTTCAAAAAAAACAAAAAGGAGCTAAAAGAGACTAAAAACTATAAATCTTGACCGGACTTTATTTTGCATTGTAATTTTTCTACAAACGCATAACCAAATAAAATTATTATACTTACTGCTATAAAAACTTTTGAATATCCTAAAGTTGAAATTAAAAATCCAGCCAATACGGGAAACAATAAAATAACTATATTTCCGGTGCCAGAGATGCCGGTATAAGTTATTCTGTTTTCCTTATTAGATATTTCCAATAATAATCCATTAATCGCAACATGATAAATAGTTATAAAAATTCCTGATAATATAAAAATAAATTGATAAGCAAATTGTATTTTGCTTAACGCAAGAGCGGCAATCGGCAACGAAGCAGCTATAAATATACTATATTTAAGTAAAGTTTTATAAGTGAACTTTTTTGAATATTTGAAGAGAAACAATCCAGCCAATAACATTCCAAAAGTATTAAATAGCAGAAAATTACCAATCAAATCGTAGGATAATCCAAAATTCCTTTGGGCAATTAAAACTAAAAAAGGTATGATGCTTAGCCCAAATCCGAGAGTATTTATAATAAGTAAATAATATTTTAAGTTTGGATTGTTTTTAATCTCTGACGGTATCAATTTTAAAAATTTTAAAAGTCCTTTTTTTTCTTTAATATTTGAGTTAACTTCGCGGATTTTCCAGAAACCCAACGACGCAATTAATATCAATATTCCGGCAAATAAAAAAATGATGCTGTAATTTAGAGGAAAATTATAATACTTTAATAATTTTCTTACAATTAATGCGGATATTAAAATCCCTACGCTATTAAAAATTTGCCTAGTTGTAAAAAATATTTTTCTTTCATTTTTTTTAATGACCTTGCCAAGTATATCTGTATAAGAAACGCCGGCAAAAGCTCCGCTAAAAGAGAAGGCAGATATTAATATAAAAATTAAAAATATAATCCAGTTATTGCTTAATAAAAACGCTTTATAAAACATTAAAGCGAGACCAAGTAAAGCTACAATCCTAATATTTATTCCAATAAGCAGATACTTTTTTTTAAAAGATTTATTTAATAGAAATCCGGCAAATAATATCTGAGAAACGCTTGATCCCCCAAGTAAAATCGCCGTTAAAAGGCCAAGAAGAATAGGAGTACTCCCAACCTTTATAAGCATAGATGGAATAATTGTATTCACATCCATAAAATTTGCAGCAAAAGCTAAAAACGCTGAATGCCACAAAAACGCTCTAAAATTAACTCTAAAATTTTGCTCAGATAGTTCCATATTAAATAATTTTTTGTGTTCCTTGCCGACAAAACTGTCCGGCTTGGTTATTTTAAAAAGAGAGATTGGAAAACCAACCCCTCTTTTTTAAAGTGATGGCTTTTAGAAAAATCAGAATTTTATTTGTTATACTGCCTTATTTTCACTGCCTTAAGCAATCTTAAACAACCAGCAAAGAAAGAATATTCTTCAAAGCGGCTAAATCCTTCCAAAGATAATATTTTCGATAAACTCCTTTCAATAAAATCAAATGCATAAGGGCATTCTATGAGTTTAAAAGGAATTCTTGCATAAAAAGGCATTTTTTTTATTGAAAATTCATTATAATCTAAAATAAAAAACTCACCATCTTTTTTTAGCGCCTTAAGGGCGTTTTTAATAATCTGTTTTCTGATCTCCTGGGGAAATCCATGCAGCGCAAAAGAAATAAAAATTTTATCAAAATAATTTTCGTAAGTTAATTCTTTATCAATTCTTTCATTGATGATTCTAATGTTGGGAAAATCAGCGCAATTTTTTTTAAATTGGGAACGCATCTCTTCAGAAATATCAAACCCTATTAATTCTCCTTTCTGAGAAAGATATTTCGCCATCAAACAAGCATTTCTGCCCGTACCCGCTCCCAAATCAAGAATCCTATCATCTTTTTTAATATCCATTAACTGAACAGCTTTCTCTATCATAGAAGAATACTTTCCAAGGGTTATAACATTCATTAATCTATCGTAATGTTTTGCTACAAATCCCTTAACTTCAACTTTTGATTTTGGGTAATAAACAGACATTATTATATCTCCTTTTTAAAGAACAAAGATTAACCGGTCCAATTTTTTTGTTCTGAATTTAAAAATTTCTGCAATCCTTTTTCGTCCATTGTTGTTGTTTTTATTTCTATATCCATTTTTAATCTACCTTTCTTCTATTTTAGAACTATCCCCGTTTTTTCTTTTTTATCCTTTTCTTCCATTATTTCATTAATATTTTCTTTAATTATTTCAATCGCTTTTTCAATGCTTGATTCCCTAATGACAACAGGAATAAACTTAATTTTTAAGCGAACAATATTCGGCCCAAGCATTTTTCCCACAATAACGTCAACGCCGCTTAAAACAGACGATACTTTTCTCGCTTTCTCAGGATCCCCGTGAATTCTTGATTCATCTTCTTTGTATTTAATATTCTCTCTCTTTTCTTTGAAAATCAAATCCCCGTCCGAATATTCCCATATTGAATAATATTTAGACATTCCAACATGGTCATCTGCCTTTATTGTCTCGCCGTCGTCAGTGCCGATAGCAAATATTAATTTTTCTTTAATGTCCATCACCGCTTTTTGGGGACAGGTTTTTAGGCACATTCCGCAATTTATACATTTCTCTTTGTCAATTACCGCAAACCCAGACTTATTAATAGAGATAGCTCCCACCGGACATTTAGCAACACAAAGCCCGCATCCAACACATTTGTTTTTACTTATGTTCATCATTTTTAATTTTTATAATATTACAATGGATGTGCGGCAGTTAATTATCTTCCGCTTCCGCGTCCTCCTCCGCCTCTGCCTTGCCCTCTACCGTCTCGAGGCCCTCTTCCAAGACCTCTTCCCGTGCCTGCGCCTATACCTCTCCCCGTTCCCTGACCCATACCTATTCCTTTGCCCGTGCCGTAATTCGGATTAAGGTCCGGATTTCTGTCTCCTTCATTAGATTCTTCTTCTCCATCTCCGATACTAATAGCGTTTTGAGGACAGGCTCTAGCGGCGTCCTTTAAACAACTGGCATTTTCATCCTTTATTTCGGCTTTTCCGTTTACCATTTCTATGCCCGCCGGGCAAATATTGGCGCAAATAGCGCAGCCAATGCATTTATTTTTATTTATTTTAGCCATAAAATTATTTATTCTAGTTGTTTCTCCCGACCTTTATTTATTTTTCTCTTTAAAAAATTTAAATATACTTTCAGCGGCAATCGCCCCTTCGCTG
>CAZDKD010000016.1:0-8688 GCA_964506305.1 uncultured Candidatus Saccharibacteria bacterium
GTTTTATTTTCTGAGATTTCATTAAATCTATAATCCTTTCTATCCCAGCAGCCGCTCCACAGGCCGGTGTTTCCTTTCCCCTGAAAAGTTTAATTAATTTATCATATCTCCCTCCGCCTGCAACGCTAAGCGTAGCATTGCGGGCAGGTCCGCCCGCCAAAGCGTTTTGAGAAACTTCTTCGTTGTTGGTTTTTTCTAAAAAAATTTCAAAAACAGTTTTAGTATAATAATCAAGGCCCCTGACCAAATAAGGGTTAAGATTATAGGGAATTTCAATTTCGTCCAAAAATTCCAAAACTTCCTTAAAATGCGCCCGGCATTCATCGCATAGATGATCGAGTATTTGGGGCGCTTCGGCTTTAATGGGCTGACATTTTTCTTCTTTGCAGTCCAAAATTCTCAAAACATTTTCTCTGAGCCGCCTTTTGCAATCAAAACATAAAGAGGCTTCTCTGGTTCTGAAATAACTTGCTAAAAGTTTCTTGTAATAAGGCCGGCACTGGCTATCCCCAATACTATTTACCTCGACAAGTAGATTTTTTAATTTAAGCTCTTGCAAAATATTATAAAAAATCTGAATAATCTGAGCATCTATTACCGGACTTTTTTCTCCTAAAGCCTCAAAGCCAAATTGCCAGAACTGGCGATATCTTTTAGCTTGTGGTCTTTCATAGCGAAAAAATGGGCCAAAATACCAAAGCTTTAACGGCTGAGGACGACTTTGCATGCCGTTTTCAATATAAGCTCTGGCTATAGGAGCTGTGCCTTCCGGCCTTAAGGCTAAGGAATCTCCTCCCCTGGTCTTAAGAGTATACATTTGCTTTTTTACAATATCAGTGGCTAATCCAATTCCTTTTGAGAAAAGTTCTGTTTCTTCTACGATAGGGGTATCAATTTTTCCAAATCCGTAAAAATCAGCAATATTGGAAACTACATCATAAATTCTCTGATAATATTTTTGATCCTCGGGTAAAATATCATGCATCCCTGTCGGGGATTGAAATTTAGATCTTTTAGCCATAATTTGAGAAATTAATAACTTGGCGCTTCAAATTTTTCCAGGGTAGCAAACGGCCAGGCTCTGAAAATTACCCGTCCAATAATTTTATCTTCGGGCAAGGAACCAAATCTCCTTGAGTCATAAGAAAAAGCTCGATTATCGCCCAAAACAAAATATTCATCTTCACCCAAGATAACTTTAATATTCCCGGTAGTATCTAAAGAAGAAAGATAATTTTCTTCATTTAGAACAAAAGGCTGACCGTCTTTATAAATTGTTATATTGCCGTTCTTAATTTCTACTGTTTCTCCCGGCAAGCCAATAATTCTTTTAATAAAACGCTGAGAGGAATTGGAGGGCGCTTTAAAAACTATTACTTCTCCTCTTTGGGGATTTTGAAATCGATAAGAAATCTCATCAACAATTAAATAATCACCGTCTCCAAAGTTCGGGTCCATCGATTGGCCCCTGACAAAAAACGGCTGAAACAAAAAATATCTAATCGGCATTACTATTGCCGCGGCAATAATAACTATTTTTCCAATTTCCCAAATAAAAACAAAAAACCTTTTCATGATTCATTATTATAGCAAAAACTTTCTATTATTGCAAATAAAAAAGGGTTAAAAATTTCTTTAACCCTTTTTAAAATTTGTTTTTTAAGGAGACACATTATGTACCATCATCTGAAATTTCTTCCTCTTTCGGCTCATCCGGTGAAATTGTTTCTTCTGGCCCATTTGGTATCTCTTTGAAACTTGGTCCAAATACCTCTTTGAGCACATTCGAGATGCCATTTATAACTTTCTGGCCATTCTCTTTAATTCTAGAACGCAGATTCTCAAGTTTTTCTTTTTGAGCCGCTATTTCTATCTTGTCCTTTTCCAAGATGTCATTAAGATTCTTTGTTTCGCTTCGGATAATTCCTCTTATTTGCTCTTGAATGTCTTTGGGCAGTTCCCTAAGATTTTTCACAGCCCTTTCAGCAATTTTTTGAGGATCTAACTCATTAACTTTCTCCTCAAGTTCAGTAATTCTTTCATCAAGTTTTTTCTTCGATATCCACGCCATTTCAAATCTCCTTTCATCTGTTTTTTAATTGTTAATGTTCTAATTTATCCCGACTTTGTCGAGGATCCTCGATCGCGAAGCGATTGGGATAATATCTTTTTTTAGCAAACATAATAGTTCTTGTCAATATCTAACATGAAAAAAGCCGAGATGTTTTATCTCGGCTTTACCTTTATATGCGATCCCTTTTGGATCAATCACTCACTAGTGATTATGATTTTTTCTGCTTAATTCTGGCTTTGTCCTCCATTTGGATCTCTTAGGGTGGATGTTTTTGTCTTTGCATTTTCACCTCCTTTCTTTTTTCAACTCTTTGTCGATTTATTTTTTAAAGACCTAATTTTTCTAGCGTAATCCCATCTAGAACTCTTGTCAAGGGTCATTTTTCCACAACTCAAAAAAATGGTAGAATGAAAAAATATGATTGTTGTTGGTCTCGGTAATCCCGGGGAGAAATATAAAGGCACTCGGCACAACATCGGCTTTTTAGTTATTGATAAATTCAGGGAAGTAAACAGCTTCCCTGAGTTTAAATTGTCTAAAAAATTTAGCTCTTTGGTTTCAGAAGGTTTTATCAACAGCAAAAAAATAATTCTAGCTAAACCTCAAACTTTTATGAACGAATCTGGCAGAGCCGTGAAATCATTAATTAGTTTTTACAAGACTAAAGATTTGTTCGTAGTTCACGATGATATAGATTTGACTTTAGGAAAAATAAAAATCGCGAAAGGACGTAGTTCGGCAGGCCACAAAGGAGTAGAATCTATAATTAAAGAAATCGGCACGAAAGATTTTATTAGATTTAGAATCGGCGTCCAGTCTGAAAGAGAAAAACCAAAAAACGCTGAAAGGTTTGTCCTCCAAAAATTCAAAAAAGAAGAGGAAAAAGTTATCAAAGAAGTTATTAAAGAGACAGCTAAAGCGATTGAACTAACTTTAAAAGAAGGAATAGAAAAAGCAATGAATAAATATAATAAATAACTCTATGGCTAAAATAAAAAGGCCTAATTAATCAATTAAGCCTTTTGTTTTTTAGGGCGAATCAACAATAACTAACTCAATACAAGAAATCATGCTTTTTGATTCCCCTTTTACTTTAGCTACAAAATTTTCTCCCACTATTCTTTGAACTAAACGGCCAGGCCGGCCTTTTATTTCAATCCTGGGATTCTGCTCTTCTTCATTTTCCTTAACTGGTATTTCTACCACCAAGAGATTAGGAGGAACAATTAATCCAGAAAATTTAACTTCCCCTTTAATACTTTTAAAATAAGCTGTCTTTTTCTTAAAATCCGGGTGCTGAGCCGCCCAAATACCTAAAAGCTGAGCTGCCATTTCTATGGTATCCACTCCCCGGAAAATCAATTGGCCATTAAACTCGTGCCCCTTGCAAACTTCTTCTGTCACAGTAAATTCTCCGCTGATCTTGTTTGCTGTAATAACTACTCTATCTAATAAAAGCTTATCTCCTCGATGAGGAAGAATTAATTTAATCGCATCCTTATCAAGAATTCTTTTTTCTTTTTGTAAAAAACCTGTCACGCCTTTTATTACTTTTTTGACCATCCGAGCTCTTTTTGCTCTTTTAACCTTTTTAACTCTTTCGGCTCTTACTTTATTTTTTTCTTCTTCCATTCTCGTACCCTTTCTTTATTGTTAATGTACTTTAAGAACTTCTAAATTATAGTATAGTGTTATAAAAAAATCAAGATTTTATGTTATGATTTAAGAATGGAAGAAATAAAAAAAATTACAATAGAAGACAAAGATTATCCAAAACAACTTAAAGAAATTAAAAACGCTCCGAAGATCCTTTATTTTAAGGGGAAGCTCCAGCCCAACGAATTATGCTTTGCGTTAGTAGGAACAAGAAGATATTCTTCTTACGGAAAACAGGTAGCTTTGGAAATTGCCGATAATTTAACTGAGGCTGGCCTGACTATTGTCAGCGGACTGGCTCCGGGAATTGATACTTTTGCCCATACGGCAGTAGTTGAACAAGAAAAAAGAACAATTGCTGTGCTCGGAACAGGTCTCGATGAAAAAAGCATCTACCCAAGCGAGAACATTAAATTGGCCAGAAAAATTGTTGAATTTGGAGGATGCCTAATTTCAGAATATCCGCCAGAGACAAGAGGTACTCGTTTTACTTTCCCCGAGAGAAACCGAATAATTTCCGGGCTCTCTAGGGGAACATTAGTAATTGAGGCCAAACAAAAAAGCGGAGCCCTAATTACTGCAAACTATGCTTTTTCTCAAAAGAGAAAAGTGTTTGCCATCCCCGGTTCAATTTATTCTTTGAACTCCAAAGGTTCTCATATTTTAATAAAAAAGGGAGCAAAATTAGTTGACAATACTAGCGATATTTTGGAAGAATTAAATTTACCTATATATACTCCGCCTGCCGTGTCGAACGCGGCGGGCGGAATCCAAACCCTTGAAGAAAATTTAATTTTGGATACTCTAAAAGAAGAATCTTTACATTTAGATAAAATTATTGAAAAAACAAAATTAAACCCAGCCACCATAGCCAGTACGTTGACTATTTTAGAGCTTAGGAATAAAGTAAAAAACTTAGGAGGAAATATTTACGCGCTATCGCGCTAAATTTCTAATTACTAACAAAACATGAATCTAATTATCGTTGAAAGCCCGACGAAGGCAAACACAATTGGACAATTTTTAGGAAAAGAATATAAAGTTCTCTCCTCTTTTGGTCATATTCGAGATTTGCCAAAAAGCGAACTTGGAGTTAATGCTGAAGACAACTTCAAGCCAAAATATGTTATCCCTCCAAAATCAAGAAAAATTATTAAAGAACTAAAAAATGAAGCTGAAAAAGCAAAAGCAACCATCTTGGCTACCGATGAAGATAGGGAGGGAGAAGCAATTGCCTGGCATCTTTCCGAAGTTCTTAATTTAAAAAACTCTCAAAGAATTGTTTTTCACGAAATTACCGAATCAGCAATCGAGGAAGCCTTAAAAAATCCCAGAGAAATTAATGCGAATTTAGTTGACGCCCAGCAGGCGAGAAGAATTTTAGATAGAATTGTCGGTTATAAACTCTCGCCTTTTTTATGGAAAAAAGTTGCCCGGGGATTATCTGCCGGAAGAGTCCAGTCGGTAACAGTAAGATTAGTAGTAGAAAGAGAAAGAGAAATTGAAAAATTCATCCCAACTGAATATTGGAGTATTGAAGCTTTGCTGAAAAAACAGAAAGTAGAAAATGAATTTATTGCTTTGCTTGTAAAAAAAGGCGAAGAAATTGTGCCAAAAATGGGAATTAAATCAAAAAAAGAAGCGGATGAAATTGTAAAAAATTTAAACAGAGTAGAATATAAAGTTGAAAAAGTTGAAAAAAAAGAGATAAAAAGAAACCCCCTCCCCCCTTTTACCACCAGCACTTTGCAGCAAGAAGCCTGGAAAAGATTTAGATTCCCGGCAAAGTTTACAATGAGAATCGCCCAGCAACTTTATGAAAAAGGACATATTACCTATCACCGAACCGACTCTTTAAATCTTTCCCAGCAATCTCTATTTGCGGCTAAAAAATTTATTGAGGAAAGTTTCGGCAAAGAGTATTGGGCAGGATATTTGAGAAAGTATAAAGCAAAGGGCAGAGCCCAAGAGGCTCACGAGGCGATAAGACCAACCTACCCAAACAGAAAACTAGATGATCTAAAAACAAAAGCCAATCTTGACGAGAACCAATCTCGCCTCTATGACCTTATTTGGCGAAGGTTTATTGCCTGCCAGATGGCCCAAGCTATTTTTGATTCCACTTCTATAGAAATTAAAGCAGAAAATCATACTTTCCGAACAACTGGCCAAATTTTAAAATTTGATGGGTTTTTAAAAGTTTATCCGATTAAATTTAAAGAAAACGAATTACCCCTCTTAGAAAAAGATGACATTTTAAAACTTCTAAAACTAATCCCCTCTCAGCATTTTACTCAGCCCCCTCCGAGATATAGTGAAGCTACGCTAATTAAAACTTTGGAAGAAAACGGAATTGGCCGGCCTTCAACTTATGCTCCAACACTATCAACGATTCAAAACAAGAATTATATCGAAAAAAACCAACAAAGGAAATTTTGCCCAACTGAAATTGGAATAGCCGTAAATGATATTCTAGTAAAACATTTTCCAAAAATTGTGGATATTAAATTTACCGCCGAAATGGAAGAAGATCTAGATGAAATTGCCCAAGGAAAAGAAAAATGGACCAAGGTTTGTGATAGTTTTTACAAACCTTTTGAAAAAAACCTTGAGGAAAAATACGAGGAAGTTTCTAAAAAAGATATCACCGATAAACCAACGAAGAAAAAATGCCCGAAATGCGGCGCTCCTTTGATAATAAAACTGGGGAAATTCGGGAGATTTTATGCCTGTTCTAACTTTCCAAAATGTAGATATACTGAATCGTTGAAAGAAAATACCTTAGGAATAAAATGCCCGAAATGCGACAAGGGTAAAATAACTGAAAAACGGACTAGGAAAGGAAAGATTTTTTATGGCTGCGACCAATTCCCAGAATGCGACTTTGCTTTATGGGATAAACCTACCGGAGAAAAATGTCCCAAGTGCGGTTCTCTTTTAGTTGAAAAAGGGAAAAAGATAAGGTGTTCTAATAAAGATTGCGATTTTCAAAAAAATATGGCAGAATAAGTTGATTTGCCGCGGTGGCGGAACTGGTTTACGCGTACGATTCAAAATCGTATGGGAGCAATCCCGTGTGGGTTCGAGTCCCACCCGCGGCACAATAAAATTTTAGGCGCTGAAAGTACCTACAAATTTTTATTTAGTCGGATGTGTCGAGAATCCACTTCCCGAATTGTCCCGCCGAAGGCGGGAGCAATGCCTTCGGGCAACTCCTTCGAGTCCCACCCGCGGCACATAAAAAATGTCTCATTCTGAGGCATTTTTTTTACTATCTAAACCTCTTAGAGATTTTGTATATCAGCCAGCCAGAGAATATTCCAACGACAGCTCCGGCTAAAATATCTAAGGGCCAGTGGATGCCGACGAAAACCCTGGCTAAACAAATTAAGAAACTGCTTATCAAAAACAAGATTCCTGCTTTTTTATTATAAAAATAAACAATAATGGAAAAAGCAAAGAAAAAAGCGGCATGCCCGGAAGGAAAAGCAGCCGAATTGTGAGTTAAAAGCAAATTAACATTATTTTCAACGAACGGTCTTGGTCTTTGCCAAAACCAACGGATAAGTCCGACAATAGCAAATCTTGCAAAAGCCGCAGAAACAAAAGCCTGAAGAACCATCAACCAATATCTTTTAAACTTTAAAACTGATAACCTCGGACCGCAGCAAGTATGATATAAGACGGGTAAAAATAAACAGAAAATCAAAATATATCCAAGATATTCGGCAAAAAATATGCCTAAAACATCCAACCAAAGCCATTTTAGAGCAAACTGATTTATTTGCTGAAATAAATATAAATCCATTTGCAGGAAACTACAAAACTAAACCAAGTTTAGTTTTGTAGTTTTTAGTTTCACTAAGTTTTCAAGCAAGCAAGCGACGGTCATCGGGCCTACGCCACCCAAAACCGGAGTAATATAGCCAGCTTTTTTAGAAATACCCTTAAACTCAACATCTCCAACCAACTTTTTTCCTTTGCGAAATGTGCCAGCGTCAATTACAACCGCCCCTTCTCTAACCATTTTCCCGGTAATAAGATTGGGCGAGCCCACTCCTGAAATTATTATGTCAGCTTTTTTAGTAAAATAAGAAACATTTTTCGTAAATTTATTGGCAACTATAACAGTTACTTTTTCTTTTGACAGCCACAAAGCTAAAGGACGACCAATTAACCTTCCTGCTCCAATTAAAACAATACTTTTACCCCTAATGGGTATCTTATATTCTTTTAAAAGCCGCCTAATCCCTTCAGCTGCAGGAGGAAAAATCGGCAAACTCCCGGTATACAACTTGCCTATGCTTTTTTCAGATAAAACATCAACATCTTTCTCCGGCAAAACGAGATTCAAAAACTCCTGATGATTAAAGCCCTTAGGCAGAGGCAATTGAATTACGACTCCCGTATTAACCGGATTGCCAACAACTCTCTTAATTTCTTTTTCTAATTCCGCTTTATTGATTCTTGAGGAAAATTTCAATAGTTCAAACCCAACTCCAATTTTTTCACAGGCCTCTTTTTTCTTCCTGATATAAATTTTAGAGGGCAAATCATTTCCAACTAAAACGACGGCTAATTTTAATTTTAGCCGCTTTTTCTTTATTTCCTTTTTAAGTTTTTCCAGAATTTTTTCCGCTAATTTTTTCCCGTCTAATATTTTCATAAAAAAACTATTAGCGAGGCAATAAGTTTTCAAAACAGCCCTCGGAGGCAATTGAGCATGGTCCCCGCCTTGGCGGGGTCAATTGCCGAGAGAGCAGGTTGCCAAATCTCGCTGGGATTTGGACAACCGGTGTTTTGAAAGCTTCATTGCCGAGCAATTTATTGAGGAAGCGGAAATTTCTGACAAAGTTTTCTGATTTCTTTTCTAACCTTCAAATAGGCCTTCGGTTTCGAAATAACTTCTGAAATCCAAAAAGCAATTTTTTTCATTTCTTTTTCTTTCATTCCCCTAG
>CAZDKD010000017.1:0-8683 GCA_964506305.1 uncultured Candidatus Saccharibacteria bacterium
AACGGACTACCCTGCCTGTGTTCTGCGTCTTTGCCGTAATTCACATCAAGGTATGAAGCCAGCTTATCGGTTATTACTGTCTGGGGGGACTTGCCAGCCGTCTTGACAGCCCTGTCAATCAACATCTGGGCGTCTCTGGTAGTGCGTGAACGTGATACTCTGGAAGCTAACAGGTAGCGTGTCTTGTCGTCTATAATGTCCCAGAACCACACGTTAGCCCCGTCTATCTTCAGGACTGTTTCGTCTGCTATCCAGACGTTACCGACTTCAGGTTTGTAGTCCTTTATGCTATCGGTGGCGTATTGAGTGTATTTCATTATCCACTCGTAGATAGTGGCGGTAGATGGTGCAATCCTGTGTTCCTGAAGCAAGTGCCTACGTATCTCTTTTACGCTCATACCCTCGTAATACATATTGAGTGCCGATGATACGAGGTTAGCGTCTAGCTTCATATGGAACATGGTATCGTCTGCTTTGAATTTACGATTGCAGACTTTACACATATAACGCTGAACGCCTTTATATGTCCCGTATTTCATTACTGCTGGCGAACCACAGTATTTACACCTAACTTGATTATCCATTTTGCTTCTACCTCCCACTCATTGGTGATATAATCTTACTACAATGCCAAGTTTTGAATTGCCTATACGTTCACTATCGGTTCTCTTTATCTTTGGCGCTCTTATTGCCATTCTTTGGTTTCCTGATAACAAACTTACTCCCGATATGGCTTATGCGTTGTTTTATTGGTTTCTGAGCCTTGGGGTTGTTCGCTGGATTGAGAATGGTCTACTAGCGCTGATTCCAACGGAGTGGGGTGGTGACTGGGGGACTTTTTGGATAATCGTAGCTTTAACTGTTCGTATAGCTGCTTTGGGCTTTTTTGTTTATTATCTGATTTCAGGTATTCAGCGCTTTGTTTCCGCATTAACACTGCTATAATCACAGCACCAACAATAATTAATATAGGTATTATCCAATCACTCATTTTTACTACTCCATATCAAAAAACGAATTCCAACCAAATGCAAACAGAACCTTTTTATTCCTGATTCAATTTCGCTAAGATTTTCTCCGCTGCTCGGTCAAGGAAATCACCAAAGGTATCCCTTGATTTTTGTTTAATATTGTCACCTTCATTCCATGCTGACTGTATTTCGCGTTTAATTTCTTCCCTTGTCATCGTCATCTTTTACTCCTTTGTTGTATTCGGTCTATTTCAGCAGCAATCAAAGCACCTGCTTTCGCCAACTGCTTTACTGGATTTAATTCAGGCTTCCACCACTCTCGGTCAGACGGTAATAATTCTCCTGCTACCTGTGCATATTTAGCTTGGAGTTTTATATCAACTTCCCCATTTTTCGCTGCTACATCGAGCGCATAACAGGCAGCGAATACCGCTAATTCCGAACATAAATGCCAAGAGTCGTGATTGGAGTTAAATCCTTCTTCATATACCTGCCTGTCTCTTTCCTTTGTTATTAACTCACTTCCTTTCACTTTTCACCATCCTTAAACTGGCGTTATTTACATTCCGGTAAATTTAATTTTCTCTCATGTCGCGTTACTTCTATTTCACAGTGGACACACCGAAAATGGAAATAAGGTTCATAAACTGGTTCCCACTTGTGATTTTTCTTTCTTCTTCTCATAACAAACGCAGACCAATATCATACCGGCGCCGAGTTCTTTTACAGCACGCTCCGCACCGGTGGAACTGCCGCCGGCACCGCAAAATAAATCAGCTATAAGTAGATTATTTTTCATAAACTAAATTCCTTAACATAAGAATCAGTGTACGAACCATTTTAGCCACTTTCAGGCTTTCGCCTTCCGTTAATGATGCGGACGCATCATGTTTCTCCCTCCAGGTCTGTTTTTCGTGTAAGGTGTGGAAAATTTTCCACACCTTTATAAATCGGTTCTCCGCCAGTTACGGCTATTAAGCCGTGCCCGTATCGTTTGTCAGCTTGTTTAGTCATTATTTGTGCCTGTTTATGGCACTTTCGGCAAAGTGTAGCAGGTTTGGCTTCTTCTTCTATTTAATTGCTGATTTTCGGCTGTCGGGCCGACTTTATGCCCGTTCGGACTAATTATATGATATGTCAAGTCAGGCGATGTATAGCCTTGCCTCTGCACTATTTCAGCCATCATGCTGTTAGCGCTGGCCTGAAGTCGGAAAAAGTCGGAAAGGTTTTTCCGCAGGTCGATATCATCGGCAACATGCTCCGAGAGTTCAACGGCCTGGCGCTCCAGCTCCGGGATTATCTCATTCAGTTTGCTTTCAACAACGAGCGTTCTATTCATAGCCCTTTCAGCCTTTGTTACTGCCGGCCGGTGTTGCCTTTCAGCCTTTTGTAATGCCTTCTCCAGAGTATCGGCTTTCATGTTGAGTGCCTTTCTGGTATACTCGAAGCCGATGTTATCATTCAATAGGCTTATCAGGTCCAGATTGGCGTTAATCCAGTGTTGTTTCTTACCACCGGCGAGCCCTTTTAGCCCAGGAAAAACAACCGGCTGCCCGGTATTGACAGGCTGTTTTTCTTGTGATATGTTTATGTTAACTACCTCTTTCATATGACCCTCAGAGAACCCCGGAGTTGTTGCCCGGGGTTCTCGCTTTTACGCCGGTTGCGTTTCCCCTTCATTAGATTTTGAACCTTCCGCCAATGTTGGTATTCCTGCAGCTTCAAACAATACCACATTCAACCGTTTACGCATAATCTTAAACCGCTTCGCAGTAGCTTCTGGACAATGATTTCTATAATATTCGAGAATTTCATCACCGTGATCCCGCCGCCACTTCCGATAATATCGGGTATCATACCCCTTTTTGACTAACTCAGGATGCACTCCAACGAATTCTTTACCACTGAGATACCGGTCCCGATAGTCATAATCATAATTTCGGACCACTTCATTATCGGTTAACAATATTAATGGATCATCACTAACTTTAAACTGATAAAGGTCCGAAGCGTAAATGACAGCCTTATCATTCTCTTTCTCGCTAATAAGTTTCTCAGTAAGGTGATCGAGATATCGAACCATAGAGACATCACCAGCTAACTTTTTTAACCGATAATGCGTCTCGACCGTTACCTCTATATGTGTCTTGCCTTTTACAACCATTGTCCCATCACCTGCTTAAGTATTAAGTGTATACTATCCTTAAATCCTTGTCAAGTTCTTTATTCTTCAAGCGTATATCCGCTTTCCCCGGACTTCCTGCCATGCTTATATTTGAAACCATACTCCGGCAGTTGGCCGGGCTATACGCCCAGTTAAAAAAGCACCTGATAGCGCGAAAATAAGCATGACGTCCACCGGGTTTGATTAGTGGATTTCCGTATATATCCTTCCTTCCACACTCAATGTCAACAAAATCTTGGATTTCCTGAGTTGTGGACTCCAGAGAAAGCGGCGGAAACGACTTTGTTAGACACCATTCAAAGCGATGCTTCTTTGGTAATGAGAGAAATCGCTTGAGTACGTCCTTTGTAATCTCCAAAGTGTTTGAAATATCCATTTTACTACCTCCTACTTTCCATAAGATATTAATTGCGAACCATCGGGATTTTTATCTCTCCGATTTACAATATTGCTCTGTTTTTCTCGCTTTTTTAACATTTCTGTTTTCCCTGGGTCCCCATTACACTATTTTTTACTTTTCCCCCTGTCGGGTGTTTACGGAGGGCTACAGCGTTTTATCGCCAACCAGGGAGATTCTATTCGTGAGAACTGGAAACTCCTCCCTGAATATCTGGTAATAATCTTTTCAGGTTTTTCTTTTGGACAATTTCAGTAATGCTAGAAAGTTTATCAATGAAACCCTGTAGCTTTTCCGATGATGGCTCTTGCAACTTAACCGCACTATTTGTGTTTGCACCTATTGAAACGAACAAAGGTCTAATGTGGTCTATCCACTTTAAAAACCTTTCAGTGTTGAAGTCCATAACTGGCTCAATAGATACCATTTTATGAGGGTAATCAATTTGACAAAATGCGAGGTATCTCTTATCTTGATATGGTGCATTACTTATCAAGGGATAGTTAATATCTGATTCAATAGTACATGCTAGGATGGCTTTCATTTGATAAAATACGTTAAGCCACTTTCTAAATCTCGAAGGGTCTTTAGTCTGAAATAGATATTTAACATCGGGGTATTTCAGACATTTATCCATAACAGCTTCTATCATTTCATCAGGAGCTAACCACATATCAGTAGAACTTCCGATAAAAATAAACTGACCTGATTCAAACTTATCTCTTAATTCTGCTTTCACTAATCGAAGCGGTTTCATCTTTGTTCCCCACTTTTTCATGTAGCAGTAGAGACAATCGTGAGGGCATTTACCTTTAATTGCATTCCAGGTATGAGTAACGAATGGGTACATATTTCCCTTTTGTTTATTCAATGGCATATCGCACCTCTATCTTTGTTTTATTCATCTACACCTCTAATACGAACTCATGCCTCCAGCACCACGGGTTTAAGTCCCACGGACAAGAGGGGTTGAGTGAGTTCCAGAGTTTAACCCATTGTTCTCTCAAATCAACCTCTGCATCATATTCACGTAAGTACGACGATAATCCTTCTTTTATAATTTCCTCGGTGGTTATCTCCTGCAATCTCTCGGTTCTGTTAGATAGTATCTTTACGAAGTAGCGGGCAAAGTGTTCTGGTAGGAATAAGGGGGAGCGCTTTATTCCTAAAATAAAAGGGTCATATAAGACATCCGATAAATACCATATCTTGGCATCATCAGGTAATTCAGAGGGCTTTAGTTTGTTATATTTATTTTCAGCACACCATCCTTCTTTTATATAGACAATCTCACCCACTCGGTAGCGGGGTTTGGCTAATACCCCTGTGCCATCAAGATGTATGAATATCCAATCTCCGATTTTCGCCGGCGGGTAATCATTTACAACATTATGCTGAGTCCAAGCATCCGGCTCTTTGTTTACCTCTTTAAGCCCATGAAGACGGCGGGTTACTGTCTTACGACCTTCCGCTATCGCCTTTATCATATCGGTTTTGAATAAAATCGCTTTCATAGTTGCTCCTATACCAGCACCCTCTGTCCTTTCCTGATCCTGGTTATGGTTGTATGAGATACGCCGTACTTTTCAGCCAGGACCCGGGACGGCTCGCTGCTCTTTATAATTTCGTCCTCCGGTAAACCGACCCTCGGCCTGCCATTTTTCTTTGTAACAAAACTATCCGATTCAAGTGTGTCGACCTCCTGGGTGGTAGAATTACCCTCATGGACTTTTGTTACAGGGTTTTCCACGCCTGATGAATCACTCTCATCGCTATTTGTGGTGATTACCACGGACTGTTTTTCTGGTATTTCTTTTTCCACCGAGTTTTTCCTCGGGACCGCGCAACCATCAATTATATCAACCGGACCGATGCAGTACGTCCTACCATGAGAATTTATCCTCCAGCCCTTACCGTCAATTATCTGGGTGGCATACACCTGTAATTCATCTTTATCTTTCTTCGGATACAGGTCAGCATAAAGAATTGGATTATATTTTTCTTTTATTATATCTTCAGTCATTTATCCCTTACCCTCCAAATCTCCGGCGATGACACATTTCTATTTCCTTTTCCGGTCGCCAGAATATATTGGCGTATATAAAATCATTTAAACAAAAAACATACAGACCTATAATGAAAAATGGGTAGGCAATCAAAACAACGGCGCCGATTAAGACCACCAAGAACAGTACAATCAGGGCCGTCAGTGCTATAAGAAAGTATCTCAGCAATCCGATTCCTCCCCCGCCAGGCAGTAAAATATATTACAGTGGAGTCCGGCCGTTAGATGTCCTTTGGTCTGAATGTGCATGTAGAGCGGCGTGCCTTTTTTTATGAACTTACCATACCCAGATGGGAACATTATCGACCTGAAACCTTCTACCAGCATGCCGCTGTTGTTTATAGGTGTAATCCGAGTAACCGGGATTGGCAGAGGAATACCCCTTATATTAACCAGCCCAGGACGGGGTAACGATGCAAACGACTGGTTATATACCGCGTGGGACCTCAGCAGTAAACCCTCATTAGCTCCCTCATGAGCCCACTTCTCGTTAAGGCTTACTTCGATATATGCTGCACTCTCGTTGCCGATAGTATTATTATAGGCGCACAATTCGCAGTTCACATCCAGACCGAGCAGCCATACATCATTTTCCGGCACGTATTTCTCCGCCATCAACTCATTTTTCCATTTATACCAGTCTACCTGGATTTGACGGTGCAGGTTTTTGGTGTATATTTTTTTCACTTACCTCTCCCCATTAATTTACTCATAAGGCTCTTGGCTTTTCTGAAAGCTCTCTCCGCTAATGAATTTCTTGTATCGCTTGCGAATCTACTATCGAGCCAATTAAACATAAAAAAAACCATAGATAATGCCAAGACGAGGAATATTATCGCTTTACATAGATTGCTCATTATGGTTCTTACCTGTGTCGGTTGCCGGAACACCTTTCTCCTCCATACACCGCCGGCATACTGCCAGATATCCGGTGGGTTTATAATCCTCTGCGCTATGTGCCTCCCGGAACTTCTTACAGCCACGATAACAGCCGGACTTGATTATCTTATCGGTAAGCTCTTGAAGACATTTATCACAGGTCTCCAATATCGCGTACCGTAGCTGCTCGTCTGTTAATTCGCGGTCGTAAAGTGATTTTATCCTGCTACAGGTCTCAAACCGGGGACATTCTTTTATTCGCTCTGTTAAACCCGATAATCCCATTTTTGCCTCGATATTCTTCATTAAATTTATTTACGTAAGTATCCCTTCATCTACAGTATTAGATTACTGTTGCTTTAGCTTCAATGTCATAGTGTTTACACTGCCGGCACAGGTAATGCCCGTCAGAATCACAATTGCCATCGGGAGAGCCTTTTTCATAATCGATGCAAATGTGCTCGCCATCCCGTATACCATTAACTTCAACTCCCCAGGGTATCAGATGGTGGTAATATGACAAATAAAGCGGATGTTTCGGTTCGCCGCTGTTGGTATAACCAAAGCAGTAGACCGGCTCACTAAATAGCCCCGTTAGATTACCTGACCTATGCAGATGGGCGCCATGATTACCCCATGCCACGATTGTTATCCCACCCGAAGCGGCTGCCGCAGCGCTCAGTCTGCGGACCCAGTCATCATTATTGTCCCCGATAGGATGACTGGCTTTCCTTAGCATCTTGGGATAAGGAGTTCTGAAGGCAAAGGCGTTTCCCACTAAAAGACCGCCGGCATCAAGGGTATTACAAAAGCCAATAAACTTTCTCACTGAATGGTCGTCGTGAGTCTCATCAGCGGTACTACCATTTAAACAGACCATACATATTAAACGCCGCTTCCTGTCCCAGATACGCCAGAGCGCATAACGATATTCTCGGTTCGACGACAACACAGCACCACTATCCGTCAGTTCCCAAGGTTCGCTCATTTTTAATCCCATCCTACCCGGACCGAGAAGCATAACAGGCTAATGCAAACTATCCCATAATCCACGTCAAGGAATAGTGGTAGCCCCCAGCTCCAGAGGTCATAGTTGAGATACAAACTTGCTTTCTTTCCTGAGAAAGTCTTACTTTTTCGATACCACATTTTCACTCCTCACAGTATTGCAGTACTGCCTTGTTTAACTTCAACGGCTTTCATCAAATATCCCCCTATGTATTCGGTATAGGCTGGGGGGATTGCCTGGGTAAGCTCTTTACGAGTCATCCAATCGATACCCATTGCTTTTTTCATTACTGCGACCGGTGCATTCCCACCACCGGTAACACAATAATAACCCTTCCATTCAGGGTCATATCCGCCATTCAAAACTCTCTCAGTATGTTTCGGGTGTTCTGGTTGCATCATCAGGAATGATGTCTCAAAGCGCCTATGACGGTAGGTTCTAAGCCCGAACATTGCCCCGCAAAGCATTATCCAATGTTCAAAGGGTGCGCCTATTACATTCTCAATAACCAACGGCTTATACGTGGAAGTCAGCATTCTCCGGACGTCATCAAGCAATAATGGATAATCAACTATATGAGGATGCAACGATTTAGTGCGAGAATATCCCTGGCACGGTGGGCTGGCATGGAAAGCGTCGAAACCTTTAAGCGAGTATGTCAAAGCATCAGCCTGGTGGAACTCGAAGGGATAATGAGGCTGTGGCTTGATGTCCACCCCGATAACTTCAAAGCCAGCACGGTAGTAACCCACCGCTGCCCCACCAGCTCCGCAGAATAAATCTAATAATCTTGGTTTATTACTTTTCATTTCGTGCCTATTATTACAGTATCTACTTACTGTGTATCCATACACCGCCGGCATACTGCCAGATATCCGGTGGGTTTATAATTCTCCGCGCTATGTGCTTCCTGGAACTTCTTACAACCACGGTAACAGCCGGCCTTGATTATCCTGTCGGTAAGTTCTTCCATGCACTTGTCGCAGGTTTCCAATACGGCGTGGTATAACTGTTCGTCGGTCATGTCCCGGTCGTAAAGTGATTTTATCCTGCTACAGGTCTCAAACCGGGGACATTCTTTTATTCGCTCTGTTAAACCCGATAATCCCATTTTTGCCTCGATATTCTTCATTAAATTTATTTAACCTCTATCCCATTTTCCAAAACTGGGTAGAAA
>CAZDKD010000018.1:0-5636 GCA_964506305.1 uncultured Candidatus Saccharibacteria bacterium
TTGTCCCATTTTTTGATCTTTCCCAAGCAGAAACTCTTTTTGTTATTTTAGAGTTCTGACTTTTATTATGCGACAAATATATTTATATCAAATAACGGGAGAAAAAATAATCTTTAATCGTATTAATGATTAAGAAAATTTTAATTTCGATTGTTATTTTTTACATCTTAGTTTTATTGCAAACTAGTTTTTTGGTTCATTTTAGTGTTTGGGGGATTGTTCCTAATCTTATTTTAATTGCTATAATCTTTTGGAATTTTTTTGAAAAGAAAAAAAGTTATCTTGGTTTATATAACGCTCTCATTGGAGGATTTTTTTTAGATATTTTTTCTAACAAGTTTATCGGTTTTTATATTTTAATTTCGCTGACTTTAGCAATTATTATAAAATTAATTTTTCGGAAGCATGTTCAAATTCCATTTAGCAAAAAAGCTTAAAGGCAGGAAAGTGAAGGTACGATTTAAGAACGATATTGAGCCCCAAGAGATTTTTTTAGATAGCCTTGCTGAAAAAAAAGAAGCAGAGTCGGGAATTTCAGAAAGAAAGTTTGAAGTCCCTCTTTCAAAAAAAGTTCTTAAAGGAGTTTTATTTTGTATTATATTTTTAACTCTAATTATTTTAGCAAAAACCTTTCAGTTTCAGGTTTTAGAAAACAAAAAATTTTCAGCTTTGGCTAGCGGAAATAAATTTATAATTCACTCAATCAGCGCGGCTCGGGGAGTAATTTATGACAGCCAGGGCAATCAGTTGGTATTTAATAAACCAAGTTTTGACTTAATTTTAAATAAAAAAGAACTTCCATCCTCGGACCCTGAAAAAAAAGAAACTCTAAAAGAAGTTTCGGAGATTATTAAGGAAAATCTCGAAAGTTTAGAAAAAAGAATTAATGAAGCCAAAGATCAAGAGATGCTAATTTTAGGAAATCTTGACCATCAAACTATAATTCTAATTGAGACAAAAATAGATCAGCTCCCGGGTTTCGAAATTAAACAAAATGAAATTAGAGAGTATAAAGAAGGGCCTAGTTTTGCTCACTTGATTGGTTATACCGGAAAAATAAACGCCGAGGAGTTAAAGGAAAATCCTGAAGTTTATTCAAATTTTGATTATCTGGGCAAAGACGGCCTTGAGAAATCTTATGAAGATGTTTTAAGAAAAAATCCTGGGGAAATCCGAGTTGAAAAAGATGTTTACGGGAATTTTTTATCAAAAGAAACAGTTTCTTTGCCAGAATCCGGGAAAAGCCTAGTATTATGGCTGGATTCTGATTTGCAGAAAAAAATTGAAGAAGAGTTAAGAAAAGCTCTTGAAGACACCGGAGCCGATAAAGCGGTAGGAGTGGCTTTAAATCCTAAAACCGGCGGAGTAATAGCTTTGATTAGCATTCCCAGTTACGATAATAATTTGTTTAGCAAGGGAGCTGACCAAACGGCTCTGGAGAAAATGCTGTCAAGCGCCGATAATCCTCTTTTTAATCGAGTTTTTTCAGGTTTGTATGCTACAGGGTCTACCATCAAACCCTTGATTGCTTCAGCCGCCTTAGAAGAAGAGATAATTTCACCGACAAAAAAAATTCATTGCCTGGGAGAAATTACTATACCTCATAAATATGACCCTGAAATTATTTACAAGTATAAAGATTGGATGATTCATGGGTGGACTGATATGAGAAAGGCGATTGCCGAATCTTGTAATGTTTATTTTTATATAATCGGGGGCGGTTATGAAAACCAAGAGGGGTTGGGGCCAACAAGGATTAAAAAATATCTTGAACTTTTTGGCTGGGGAGATAAAACGCATATTGATTTGCCGGGAGAGGTGGGGGGACTGATTCCTTCTCCTGCCTGGAAAGAAGAGGTTAAAAAAGAAAGCTGGTGGGATGGTGATACTTATCATTTCTCAATTGGCCAGGGCGATATTTTAGTTACTCCTCTCCAAGTGGTTAATGCTTTTGGGGCTATAGCTAACGGGGGAACGCTCTATCAGCCTAGGGTTGTTAAAAAGATTATAGATAGCGAGAAAAATCTGATTAAGGAAATTGAGCCAGAAATTATAAGAGAAAATTTTATTGATTCAGAAAATCTTAAAATTGTTAGAGAGGGAATGAGAAAAGCGGTTACTGGTGAAGGGGCTCCTCATGCCTCCTCGGTTTTACTTAATTCATTACCGGTAGAAGCGGCTGCTAAAACAGGAACTGCTCAAACTTCCAAAGAAAACTATTACCATCAATGGATAACTGTTTTCGCTCCCTATGAAGATCCCCAAATAGTTCTGACTATTATGATTGAAAATGTTGAGGGTCTTCGGATAAACACCTTGTTAGCGGCCAGAGAAATTTTAAATTGGTATTTTACCCGGTAGAAGAAATTTGAATACTTCGTAAATTGACAGCGGAGCTGCCTTTCAAATTTTCTCTACTGGGGTTACGAAGTAAAACCGTATTTCATTTGACATTTTAGCTAAAAAGCAGGCATAATAAACTTGCCCGACAGGATTCGAGCTACCATCAAATTTAGAAGTGAAAGAATATGTCAAGTTCGAGGCAGGACGACGAAGGAGTATTAAATAATACTTCAAGGAGGACTAACGAAGAAATTGGCCTATTCTTTCACTTCCCTCCGGGCGGGCATATTTTATCCAGATTCTGTGTTACTCGTCGCTTATGTGTTGTACAACACACTTCACTCCTCCTGTCTTGAATCTGAATAAAATTTACTCCGCTAAATTGATGTTAGTTCGAATCCTGCCGGGCTTACTATGGAACCCGTTACTAAAAGCGTAGAGGAAAAATTTAAATTTATTAAACCGGGGGAGGTTCGAACAAGATTTGCTCCTTCTCCTACTGGTTTTTTACATATTGGCAGCGCCAGAACTGCCCTTTTTAATTATCTCTTTGCTAAAAAGTATCAGGGAAGCTTTATTTTAAGAATTGAAGATACCGACATAGAGCGATCTAAATCTGTTTTTGAAGAAGATATTATTGAAAATTTAAAGTGGCTTGGGATTGAATGGGATGAAGGACCTGTTTTCGCAGACAAATCTAAAGAAAATCAAAAGTATATAGGAGAACATGGACCTTATAGACAGAGTGAAAGAAGAAGTGTTTACAAAAAATATTTAGAGCAGCTTTTAAAAGAGGGGAAAGCTTATTATTGTTTTTGTTCGGAAGAAGAGTTAGAAGCTCAAAAACAGGAGCAGATGAGCCGGGGGCTGCCTCCTCGTTATAACGGAAAATGCGCTCATCTTTCAGCGAAAGAGATTAAGGAAAATTTATCCCAGAAGAAGGAGTCTATTATCAGATTTAAAGTTCCTTCCAAAAAAATAAAACTTGATGATATTGTCCGAGGAAAAGTAGAATTTGATAGCGGATTAATAGGAGATATAGTTATTGCTAAAAATTTAAATGCGCCTCTTTATAACTTTGCTGTAGTTATAGATGATTTTGAGATGAAAATTAGCCACGTAATTAGAGGAGAGGATCTTTTACCCAATACCCCGATACAAATTCTTTTGCAAGAAGCTCTTGGTTTTTCTCAACCCCAATACGGGCATTTACCTTTGATTTTAGGTACGGATAAAAGCAAATTAAGTAAAAGGCATGGAGCAGTAGCTGTCGCCGAGTATCAAAAAAAGGGTTATTTGCCCGAGACTTTGATTAACTTTTTAGCCTTCTTAGGATGGAATCCGGGAAGTGAAAGAGAAATTTATTCTTTAGCTTCATTGATTAAAGAATTTTCAATTGAAAGAGTTCAAAAAGGCGGAGCAATTTTTAATATTAAAAGATTGGATTTTCTAAATGGTTTTTATATTCGCCAAAAATCTTCAGGAAAATTAGCAAAACAATGCATTCCTTATTTAATTCAAGGAAGATTAATAGAACCTGTTTTGAAGTCGGAGCAATATCCTCCCGCCTATGGAGGAATGAGTATTACTCAGTCCTATAAAGTTGTTGAAACCGGAAAAGATGTAAGTTTTGGTCTCCTCCAAAAAATCGTGGCGATTTATCAGGAAAGACTGAAAAGACTTTCTGAAATTGTTGAATTGACTGAATTCTTTTTTCAGAAGGAATTAAATTATAAGAAAGAGCTCCTTCAATGGAAAAATATGTCGGATAAGGAAATTGCAGATGTTCTTGACAGATTGACTGAAATATTATCTGAGATAAAAGAAGAAAATTGGAACAAAGAGAACTTAGAAAATATTTTAATGCTGGAAGCAGAAAAAATAGGCCCGGAGGGTTTGCCTGCTTCGCCGGCAGGGGATAGAGGAAGAATACTCTGGCCTTTAAGAGTTGCCTTAACCGGGAAAAAGGCAACAGCGGGTCCTTTTGAAATCGCTGAAATTTTGGGAAAGGAAAAAACCTTAGAAAGAATAAAAATAGCGAGAGCTCTTGTATAAAACTAATCATATACGTCATATATGAAATATTTACTTTTTTCTTTTTTAATTTCTTCTTTAATAGTCGGGTTTTTACTAATTATCAGCACTCCCTGCTTTGCTGGGCTTGCTCAGGATCCAGATCAGGATTCGGAAAAAGAACAGGAATCTTTGCAACCCAGGCAAGCATTAGAAACCCCAAAAAGTTTGGAAGAGGCAAAAACGTTTGGAAGAAAGCTTTTATGGGTTTTTCCCCAAACACTGAAACTAGTTTGCCAGGAAGCTTGGTCAGTGTGGAATAAAATGCTGAATTGGTTTAGAGGTTTTTGGAATTCTTATATTTTATCCTGGTTTAAAAATATTTGGTTTAAGTTTAAGTTTTATTTAGGCTGGGAAGTTGGACAAAAGAAACCAGAAATTAAAAAAGAACTTGAAGAAGAAAAACAAGAAATTAAAGAAGGAGTGCCCAAAGCCGGCAAATCTCTTTGGCAGAGGTTCAAAGAACTAATTGAATAATAGTCTGCTGACAATTTTAGACAATGGCTTGCCCGAAAGGCAAACATTCAAGGTTCTTGAGCGAAGCGAGAGGTTCTTAGATAATGGCTTGCCCGAAGGGCAAACATTCAAGGTTCTTGAGCGAAGCGAGAGGTTCTTAGATAATGGCTTGCCCGAAGGGCAAACATTCAAGGTTCTGACGAAATCAGGTTCTTATTATGCGACAGGTAGTTTTGGTGGTTGATGGTTCCGGTAAGTTTATTATGCGACAGGTGGTCATTGTTCATTGTTCTTTATTCTTTTTTTTAAATTAAATAAAGCAAAATAGATTTTTAAAGCAAAATAGAAAGGAGATATGATTTATGAAAGAAAGAAGAAAAATTTATATCAAACCTAGGGAGTATGTTTGATAAAGAAAAGAGCCATAATATAAAATGGTTCTTTTTTTATATTCTTATTCTTAAAATAAGAAATGAGGATTTTTCCACTTGACACCTTCTCTAGGGGAGAGTTAATATATAAGTAGGAAGTGTCGGACAATAATGGTAAATCGACACCTATAACCTAAGGTGAAGTATTTTTCTTTATGACAAGCGTTATAGGTGTCGATTTACCTTGCACAGATTTTACGTACATTTCTAAAAAAATGTCGCAAAATCTGTGCTCCTCTCTTTCTTTTTATATTTTTTATATTTTATTTTTTATATTGTATGAAAAAGTCAAATATAAGCATTATTAAGCATATCCCCGACTTTTTAGATTAT
>CAZDKD010000018.1:5736-8621 GCA_964506305.1 uncultured Candidatus Saccharibacteria bacterium
TATGAAAAAGTCAAATATAAGCATTATTAAGCATATCCCCGACTTTTTAGATTATTGCGAGGTGGAAAAAGGTCTATCCGACAATACTCAAAAGAATTACGAACGCTATTTAAATAAATTTGTTTTTTGGTTAAAAAAAACTGGAAAAGAAAATTTGAGACCTCATCAGTTAACCGCCGATGATATCTGGAAATATCGTCTTTTCCTATCTCGTAATATAAAGCCGAATACGGGTAAATCTCTTAAAAAAGTCACTCAAAACTACTATTTAGTCGCTCTGAGAGCTCTTCTGAGCTATTTTTCAGCAAAAGATATAGTTTCCCTTCCCGCAGATAAAATAAAGCTCCCAAAGGACATTAAACGTGGAAAAACCGTGAAATTTCTTAATTTAGAACAAGTTGAGAAACTTTTATTGGCTCCTGATATTGAAAATCAAACGGGTTTAAGAAATAGAGCTATTTTGGAGATTTTATTCTCGACCGGTCTTCGAGTGGCTGAATTAGTATCTCTTAACAGTGAACAATTTGCTAACCTAAAAGATAAAAAGGATTTTGAACTTAGTATTATTGGCAAGGGTGATTATCCCCGAACCGTTTATTTTTCCGAGAGAGCTTTGTCTTGGCTAAAGAAATATTTAGTTACTCGTAATGATAAAGAAAAATCATTGTTTATAAATTATAGGTCAAGAAAAAATACAGACAGGCGCCTTACGTCGCGTTCTGTGGAGCGAGTGGTCAAGAAGTATACTATAAAAGCAGGACTTCCTATTTTTACTACTCCTCACACTCTTAGGCATTCCTATGCTACAGATTTATTAACCCAAGGTGTTGATCTTAGAACTATTCAGGAATTTCTTGGCCACCGAAGTATTACCAGTACTCAGATTTATACTCACATTACCAATAAAAGATTGCGCGAAATTCATCATAAGTTCCATAGCGGAAAAAAATTAAAGGAATAAAAAATGTGGGATTCTGGTTCGAATCCCGCACTCTAAAAAGTTTGCCTTTTGCCTTTTACTTTTCGCCTTTTTAAAAAGTGTGTTATAATGCTAAAAGAAATGTCGCATAATAAAAGCATAATAAATATTAAGATTTAAATTAAATATGTCTTTACAAAAAAACCATACCATTAATTTAATTAATAAAGAAAGCTGTTTTGATCTTCAGTTCCGGAGGGATGTTCGCTACGAACGGCCAAATCAGCCCGCTTACTATAGATGGAAAGCTCAATTTGTTATAACTTCAGAGAAAGGCGCTAAAAAATCTCTTGAAGAAGTTAAAAATATATTAGGTTGCGGCAAGATTTATTTTGGCAAAAATCAAATTAGATATTTAGTTCAAAACATAGATGATTTGTATAATTCAGTCGTGTCCTTTTTTAAAGAACAAGAATTCTCAGAGAATAAAAAGAGAGATTTTGCGTTATGGTCAGAAGCAGTCGGGGTTATTTATAAAAATAAAAGAAAAAGTTTGGCAGTCTGGAAGAAAAAGGATTTCCAGAAATTAATGGGTATTCAAAAATTAATGCAGAAATATAAAGCCAAAAAACAGCCAAATTTTAAATGGCTCTCAGAAGCCGAATCAATAGTTAGAATACTCAAAGCTTAGATTTTTGTTGTGAGTAAATATAAGTAAACAAACCCTCTTTCCCCTATCCATTATTCCCCGGCGCTGTTTATTATGCGACAGCATTATAATAAAAAAACCGTTAGTTAAATTCTAACGGTTTTTGTTTTCACTTAGATTTTGTTTCTTCGTTAATGCCGCGACTTACTTCTCGCGTTATTATTTCGCCTATTGCTAATTTTACAGCCCTATCTCTTAGGTCTTCGGTTCTGGTAATTTGGCGTATCAGCATTTTTAAGTTTCCATCTGTTTCTATTAATCCCTTGATTGTTTCTTGGGTCAGCGCTTTTAGTTGTTTTAGTTTGCCTTTTTCTTGAAAGTTTTTTAAGCCCTCTCTTAATTCATCGATTTTGTCTATTAGATCATCGGTTTCATAATTTGCTCCATTAGAACCAATAACTTCCCCTATTTTTTTTAGAATCTCGTAAAGTTCGTCAAAACTCTTGGCTGTTTTAATACTAGGTTCTTCATCGGGTTTTTTGTCTGTTGAATCTTCTATAGAAATTTCAGCCATACTTGAATCTTTGGAAATATCTTCAGGCACATCTCCGCTTATTTTAGATTTTTTTTCATCTGAAATTTTTTCCTGGTCATCTTTTTTTTCTTGTTCATTTGTCATTTAAGCACCCTTTCTTTAAATTAATTTCTTTTCAGAAAGTATTTTTTTTAGTTTTTAAAGAACCTTCATTTTAATATTTTGAATGTTAAAACAATTTTAGAAGTTTGTCAACTAAACTAAAAAACGCCTAGATGGCGTTTTTTAGTTTTTTTTCTTTAGAACTCTTCTTCTTTTTCTTCATCATAATCTAATTCATCATCCTCTTCTTCACAATCGTCCGTTTCGCTCACTTCTTCTATTTCATTATATTCTTCTGGTTCGTCGCTTTCATCTAAATATGAAATATTTGGTATTTTCTGTTTCATTTCATTTTATTTTGATTATTTAGTTTTAAGACCTATTCGCAATACCGACGTTAGAGTGCGGGATTCGAACCAGAGTCAAGTTTAGAAGAGAAAGAATAGGTTAAGTTTAAGGCGTTCCGATCGAAGGTGTGTCCTCAAGACACACCGAGGAGGAAGAACGCAGAAATTGACCTATTCTTTCTCTTCCCTCTGGGCGGGCCTATTTTATCCATCTTCTGCGTTGTTCGTCGCTTATGTATCACAGAGGATACATTTCACTCCTCACGCCTTGAAGATGAATAAAATACGCTCCGCTAAATTGATTCTGGTTCGAATCCCACACTCTTTAGGCCT
>CAZDKD010000019.1:0-8402 GCA_964506305.1 uncultured Candidatus Saccharibacteria bacterium
AGAAAATGTTAAATTGTATCGTTAAACAAGGGGGGCTTATTACAAGCCCCTTCTTTTCTTGACAAGATAATTGATATTTGATATACTGTAATATAAATATTTGCTGTTTTAAAATTAAAGGAGCTTTGAAATGAAAGATGAAAAAATACTATTGCAGAAATGCTCCAAGTGTGGTTCCTGTGGAATTACTGAAATAAAGCGCCAGTGGGAACAAAACAAATTGTCTACCCATACACTTCTTATTGGATATTACAAGTGCGAAAACTGTCCCCATACCTGGACCGTAGAATTAGCAAGAAAGATAGCTTAGTAATTCTATTTAAGCCTGTTAAAGAAAACCTAACAGGCTTTTTTATTTTGAATTTTTTGCTACTGCAGTTATAATTAAAGAAAAAGCAGAGAACAGTTCTCTGTCAAATCTTCTTTCTTTTTATGCCTATTAAACGACCACAGTTAGTTAATAATGAAATTTATCATGTTGTCACTCGGGGAGTCGGAGACTCTTTGATTTTTAAAGATAAAGATGATCATTATCGAGGGATTTTTTCTTTGTATGAATTTAATACTATAAAGCCGGTAGTTATCAGAGAAAAAAGGAAACAGCGTAAAGTCAGTAAAGCTAACAGAGAACAGTTCTCTGATTCTCGTCAACTGTTGGTAGAGATTCTTGCTTTTTATTTTATGCCAAATCATATTCATTTATTAGTGAAACAGATTAAAGATAATGGAATCACTCAATTTATGAGAAAGTTTGGAGCTGGCTATGCTACTTATTTTAATAAAAAATATGATAGAAAAGGTCATCTTTTTCAAGGGAGATTTCGGGCAGTTCATGTTGGGACAAATGAACAATTAAAGACAGTTTTTGTTTATGTTCATACCAATGGCATATCTTTAATAGAGCCGAAATGGAGGGAAAAAGGAATTAAAAATCCAGAGAGAGTAATTAAATTTTTGGAAAATTATAAATGGTCAAGTTATCCTGATTATATTGGGAAAAAGAATTTTCCTTCTGTGACTAAAAGAGATTTTCTTCTCGAAGTAATGGGTAAAGAAGAAGGTTGTAGAAAATTTATTGAGAATTGGGTAAATTATAAAAAAGAGATTAGGGGCTTTAACAATGTAGGATTAGAGTAAGTCGGAGATTAAACAGAGAACAGTTCTCTGTAAGCTATTGCTTTTTAAAAGGTGATTGGGTAAAATAATTTAATGGCTAAAAAGAAAACCAAAAAATTGAAGATGAAAAAGCCAAGGACAAAAAAGAAAATTAAGAAACCTGCCAAGAGGAGAAAGATTAAAGTTAAGCCCAAAAAAAAGAAAAAAGCAAGAAGAAAACTCAAAATGGCTAAGGTTATCAAAGCTAAAAAGTCTGTTTCTGATGCTACTTTTCATAAGACTAAAGTTAGGGTGATTGGAATTGGAGGAGGAGGCGGTTCAATTGTTTCTGAAATTGTTTCCCGAGTTAAGAGGGCGGATTTTGTGGTGGCAAACACTGATAGCCGGGCTCTTAAAGGAATAAGAAGAGTAAAACGATTTCAGTTTGGTCAGGATTTAACTCATGGACTAGGAACGGGAATGAACACCGAGGTTGGAGAAACGGCTGCCCTAAATGAGAAAGAAAAAATAAAAAAACTTTTTGAAGGTCAGGATCTTTGTATTATAATATCTTCTCTTGGAGGAGGAACTGGCTCTGGAAGCACTCCCATCTTTGCTAAAATTTCCAAAAGTTTGAAATGTCTTACTTACGGAATTTTTACTTTGCCTTTTGAATTTGAAGGTGAAAAAAAGATGGAGATCGCCAAAGAATCTCTTCTAAAGATAAAACCTCATCTTAATGCTTTTTCAGTAATTCCCAATGAAAGAATTTTCCGAATTATTGACAAAGACACTCCTTTAAAAGATGCCCTTTCCGCTATTAATGAAAAATTAGTTGAAAACTTAGAAGGATTGATTGGAATGATTTATTTGCCGGGTCTAATTAATATTGATTTCGCTGATTTAAAAACAGTTCTTTCAGGCCGAGGCAAGCTGGCTTATTTAAATACAATAGAGATTGAAGATCTCCAAAAAGAAGAAGCGGTTAAAAAAGTAACTTCTACCCCTTTTTATCCTTATACCATTAAAGGAGCGAGGGGGATTTTGTATAATATAGTAGGCGGAAAGGCGCTTCAGCTCTCTGAGGTTTCCCGAATATCAAGAATAATTTCCGACTCGGTAAATAAAAACGCTAAAATCATTTTTGGTATTAATCAAAGTCCGAAATACCAAAATAAAATTAGGATAACTTTATTAGCTACAGGTTGTGGAGGAAAAGGTGTTTTATTAAAACCGGTTACGTCCTTAGAATCTTCGCTTTCCATAATCGAAAAATCCAAGCCTCCTAGTGTTAAAATTACTCCTGTTACTGTCCAAAAACCAAAGAGAAAAACAAGAATCATGCTTCGCCGGCAAGTAAGAAAACCCAAATCCAAATCTCAGCCTACGGTTGACCAGCCGAAGGTTGACAAGTCCAAGCCCAAATCAAAACTAAAAACCGAACTCAAACCTAAAAAGAAAATATTTTCTAAACCTAAGAAAAAATTAAAAATAAGAATATCTGTCAAAAAAAAGAAAGTTTCTCCGTTGCAGCCTATGGCTGGCCAGCCGAGGGCTGCAATTAAAAAGAAATTAAAAAAGAAGAAGATTCTTCGCCGAAACCTCGCTTCTAATTCGAAAGCGGGGTTAAATGAATCTATTCGCCGGCAATTCGAAATGCCGGATGGAAAAGTTAGGAGAACCGGTTTGCAGTTAAAAAAAGTTGTTGAGGATGAAGAAAAGGAATTATTAGAACAGGAAAAGATTTGGGAAACTCCGGCTATTTTAAGACGAAAGAATAACCGCTGATATTATGGAAATTAAAAAAGCTATTATTCCAATTGCTGGTTTATCTACAAGGTTTTTACCTCTGTCAAAAGTGGTGCCAAAAGAACTCTGGCCCTTAGTAGATGTTCCGATGATTCAATACGTTGCTGCCGAAGCAAAAAATTCCGGAATTAAAGAGATAATTTTTGTTTTGAGTCCGGAAAAGAGAAAAGTTTTAGATTATTTTAAATCTTCTCCAAAAATAGAGAAAATTTTAAAAGAAAGAAAAAAAGAAGGTATCTTGGTAGAAGTTAAAAAATTAGAAGAAGATTTTAGAAATATTTCTTTTTCTTATGTTTTCCAGAAACAGCCCCTGGGGGATGGCCACGCAATTTTACAAGCAGCAAAGTTGGTGGGGAACGAGCCTGTAGCTTGTATGTTCGGGGACGATATTATTGAAGCAAAAACCCCAGGCATTTTACAGTTGGCTAAATTTTTTAAGACTTGCCAGAAACCGGTTGTTGCTCTTTATTCTTTGCCCAGAGAAAAGATCCCTCATTACGGAATAGTTGGAGTTGAAAAGATTGCTAATCGCCATTATAAGATTAAAAAAATTATTGAAAAGCCGTCTTTAGAAGAGGCTCCTTCTAATTTGGCAATTGTCGGAAGGTATATTTTAACGCCCGAAGTTTTTGATTATTTAAAAAACGCTAAACCTGCTAAAAACGGCGAGATTATTCTTGCTGAGGTCCTTAATAATCAGATGCTTAAGGACGGAAAGGTAGTTTACGGGCACGAACTTGAAGGAAACTGGTTTGAATGCGGGGACAAGCTTAGGTGGTTAAAGTCCCATCTTTATCTTTCTTTAAAACATCCTCGTTATGGCCCGGAATTGAAAGAATATTTAAAAAAAGAATTATGATTTACGATTTAATAATTATTGGCGGAGGGCCGGCCGGAATAACGGCCGGTATTTATGCCGCCAGGCAGAAAATAAATACTCTTTTGATTACCAAGGATTTCGGCGGTCAAGTTAGCAGGAAAGCGGTTACTATTGACAACTATCCCGGCTTTAAGGAAATTCTCGGGCCGGAATTGATTAAAAAATTTGTAGAACATTTAAAACCAAAAGATATTAAAATTAAAACAGCTCAAGTCGGCAAAGTTGAAAAAGAAGAGGAGAATTTTTTAGTTTTTACCACCAAGAAAGAAAAGTTTTTATCAAAAACGGTAATAATGGCTTCTGGCGCCGACCCTCGACCGTTAGAAGTTCCCGGTGAAAAAGAATTTATCGGAAAGGGGGTAAGTTATTGCTCTATTTGCGACGGACCGATATTCGCGGATAAAACAGTGGCAGTAATTGGCGGAGGAAACGCTGGTTTTGAATCAGCTATATTTTTGGCGAATTATGTTAAAAAGATTTATGTTTTGGAATATATGCCAAAAGTTGCGGCCGATGAAATAAATCAAAAAGTTATAAAAAAAAGCGGAAAAGCAGAAATAATAACTAATGTTGCTGTGAAAGAAATCAAGGGCCAAACTTTCGTAGATTCAATAATTTACGAAGATAGAAAAACCAAGAAGAAGAAGACTTTGCCAGTAGGTGGTGTCTTTGTGGAAATTGGAAGCCAGCCGGCAACATCGTTTATTAAAGGATTAGTTGATTTTAATGAAAAAGATGAGATAAAAGTTGAGTTTGAAACTTGCCAAACTAAAACTCCCGGGCTTTTTGCTGCTGGGGATTTAAATGTCGGCCGTTACAAGCAGATTATTACTGCCTGCGGCGAAGGAGCCAAAGCAGCTTTAGCAGCTTATGGTTATATCCAAAAAAACAAATAAAAAAAGCGCTGGATTTAATTTAAAATGAAGAACTCTAAAATAAAATCAATAAAAGCCAGGGAAATTTTGGATTCCAGAAGCAAGCCAACAGTTGAAGTTAGATTGGAAACAGAAAAAGGAATTTTTAAGGCATCAGTCCCTTCCGGCGCTTCAACAGGAAGAAAAGAAGCAGTAGAAATAAAAGCCGAGAAAGCAGTTGATAATATTAGAATGATTATATCGCCGAAGATTAAAGGGAAAGATCCGACGAAACAGAGAGAGATAGACGAATTCATGATTAAACTTGACGGAACGAAAAATAAATCAAAACTGGGGGCAAACGCTATTTTAGGAGTTTCTCTTGCTGTCTGCCGGGCTGGCGCCGCTGCCCAAGGAATCCCTTTATACCTCTATATTAATCAATTCTGCGAGAACGGTTCTTGTAATATCGGTCTGCCGCGGCCTTGTTTTAATATTATTAACGGCGGAGCGCATGCGGACAACGATCTGGAGATTCAGGAATTTATGATAATTCCCCAGAAAGATTCTTTTAGGGAAAATTTTCAGAGAGGGAAGGAGGTTTATAAGAATCTAAAAGCTATTTTAAAAAAAGAATTCGGCGAAAAAGGAATAATTATCGGCGATGAAGGCGGTTTTTCCCCGCCGATTAAAAAAGACGCAGACGCTTTTGAATTTTTGAGAGCGGCTTCAGATAATTTTAAAAATATAAAATTGGGTCTAGATTGTGCTGCTACCCAGCTTTATAGAGAAGGGAAATATAAGCTTGACGAGAAAAAGATAAGCAGGGAAGAATTTTTGGATTTTTATCTAGATTTGGCAAAAAAATACCCGATTATTTTTTTTGAAGACCCCTTTTCAGAAGAGGATTGGGAAGGATGGAAAATAATAAAATCGAAAACGGAAACAAAAGTACTTATTATCGGAGATGATTTAACTGTTACCAATAAAGAATTAGTAATAAGGGCAATAAGTGAAAAATCTATTGACGGAATTATAGTAAAACCGAATCAGATAGGAACTGTAACTGAAGCTATTGAAACAATAAAAGTTGCCCGCAAGGCCGGCTTGAAAATTATCGTATCTCATCGTTCAGGAGAGACCCTCGACGATTTTATCGCGGATTTAGCAGTAGGAATTGGAGCAGATTTCATTAAGTCAGGAGCTCCGGCGCCAAAAGAAAGAATTGCTAAATATAACAGGTTATTAAAGATTGAAGAAGAACTCGGGGAATAAAAAGAAGAAAGAGATTAGTTAGAAATAGATCTTTTACAAAAGAACAATGAAACCTTTATAATGAAAGGAGATTTGAAATGAAAACAGTAAGAGAAAATAATATTTGCGTGGAAGTATATCAAGAAGAGTTACCCGGTTTTGAAGAAGTGGAGAAGGAGAAAAACAAGGCTTTAAATCAGCGTGAAGATGAATTACAAGATCTTGAGAAATTACGCAAACGCTATAGCGAATTAGGATTACTTTGCCAGTCCGAGAAAGTAGATGAAAAAGTTGAAGCAGTAAAAGCAGATATGATGAGCAAAATCTTTGATCCAAAAGCATGGGGTTATCATGAAATCACTCCAGAAGAAATGAATATTTGGAAAATTTGGTTGCCCAGCCAGTACACAGGCAATGAACTATTGATTTATTCGTTTGATCAGATTCCGGCAGCTGTATTAACGGCCTGGGAAGCAGCAAAGGCTATCGGAGTGTTTCATCCTTTTACAATCCGAACCCCTGAAACGAGGAAAGCTCAAGACCCGATTCTGATCGGTTATTTAAAAGACGTTCCTTTTTTGATTGCCAGATGGGGTGAAAGCTTGAGACCCCTTGAGGAGATAAAAGAGATTGTTGAAAAGAGTCTTAGGTTTAGGTTTAAATTTAGATCTAAAAAGTTTCTCGATAAGCACCGTTTACTTGCACATTAAACAAAACTAAACAAAACAAGCCAAATCCTCTTGAGGTTTCCTCAAGAGGATTTTTTTGCTACAATAAAATAATAGAGTAAAATAATAAAGTAAAAGAACAATATGGCAAAATTATTTTTATTAAGGCATTTTAAATCACAGTGGAATTTGGAAAACAGATTTACCGGTTGGGTGGACGCTCCTTTGCTTAAAGAGAATCCGAGAAAGATTAAAGCGATTGCCAAAAAAATATTCAAATCTAAAATAAGAGCCATTTATTCTTCTCCTCTATTTAGAAACGAAGAGAGCGTGACAAAAATATTAGAATATCTGCCTGGAAAATATCCTATCTTTATTCATTTAGACAAAGGGAAGATGAAAGATTGGGGGTATTTTGAAGAAATAAACAAAAATTATATGCCGGTCTATATTTCTAAGAATCTAAATGAAAGATATTACGGAAGATTACAGGGTAAAAACAAGAAAGAAATGATGGAGAAATATGGCGAAGAAAAAATTCATCTTTGGCGAAGAGGTTTTAAAAACAGGCCGCCCGGTGGGGAAAACTTGGAAGATACTTACAAAAGAGCAATCCCTTTTTACAAAAAATATGTAGAAAAAGATTTGAAAAAAGGCAGAAATATTTTAGTGGTTGCCAGTCATAACTCTTTGAGAGCGCTAATAAAATATATTGAAAAAATAACGGATAAAGATATTGTTAATATTGAGGTTGATTACGGCGGGTTGATAAAGTATGAAATTAATAAATCATTAAAGATGAATAGCAAAGAAATATTAACTATTGCCAAGAAATAAATTATTTGGTACGATAAAAAATACTTATTCATCGAAAATAGAGTAGGAGGAGGGTTACATCCTCCTTACTATATTAACACGTCGCTCGGTTAAAATGAAAGTAAACTTTCATTTTTCCCTCGCTCGTGTTAATTAAGACAAAAATTAATTAAAAATTATGCCTAAAAGATCAATATTTGTAGTAATTATTGTTGTTGGTATTGTGATAGCCGGAGTTATTGCTTATTCGAGTTATTCAAAAAAGGTAAAAGAAGCGTCAGGCGGAGAAGAAATTATGTCATCTCAAGAAGTAGCAGAAAACGTGTTAGTCTACGTTAACCAAAACATTTTAAGAGGAAGGGCTACCGCCGCTTTAATTGGAACCGTGGAAGAAAGTGGATTGTATAAAATCACCTTAAATATTCAGGATACTGAATATGAAACATATGCAACTCGCAATGGAAAATTCTGGTTTCCAGAATCAATTAATTTAACCGAGGTTGAATTGCCAGTAGCGGAAGAAGGTCTTACTATTGGCAACTTTTCGGTAAGTGATGAAGAGGTTTGTAAAGAAAACGAAAAGCCCGTGGTTTATTTTTTCGGTTCAGAAAGTTGTCCTCATTGCAGTTGGGAACATCCAATTATAAAAAAGGTGGCAGAAAAATTTGGAGGATATATAGCATTCTATGATAATACTGGTACCGATGCTGACATGGATATATTTTCTAAGTTTAGCACCGGAGGCGTGCCAACCTTAGTTTTGGGATGTAAGTATTACAGAGTTGGTTCCGGTGAAGGAGCAGGCGAGGAAACAGAAAGCAAAAACCTAACTGCTTTATTTTGTAAATTAACTGGAAATCAACCCGGTGACGTTTGCAGTCAAGTCAAGGATTTGATTAACGAGATTCACCCCGGTTAAATAAAATCCGAAAGATTTTAATTTGCAAAGCAAATTATTTAACTGGGTAAATTTTAATAAGATGCAGAATAATAAACAAGTAAAAGTTAGAGTATTTTCAACTCCAT
>CAZDKD010000020.1:0-3311 GCA_964506305.1 uncultured Candidatus Saccharibacteria bacterium
TTTGTTCACAACAAAGTCCTCTAAATTCAGATTTCCGCCAAAGTTCTTCTGAAAGATGAGGAGCAAATGGACTTAAAAGAATTAGGAATAATGAATAATGAATTAAAGAAGTCTCTTTTTGTCTTTCCATCTCATTTGCTAAAATCATTAAAGCAGAAACCGCTGTGTTAAATTTTAAATTCTCAATATCTTCCCCCACTTTCTTGATTGTTTTATGAACTAAACTTTCCAAATTTTTAAATTCTTTATTGTTTTTTGCTCTTTGCCCATTACTCATCATTCTTTGACTTATTTTCCAAACTTTTTCCAAAAATCTTTTCACCCCTTTAACTCCTTTGGTATCCCAGGGAATCATCTGTCCAAAAGGTCCCATAAACATTTCGTAAACCCGCAAAGTATCAGCCCCGTATTGTTTAACAACTTCTTCGGGATTAATTACATTTCCTTTTGATTTTGACATTTTAACTCCTCCTTCACCAAGAATTATCCCGTGAACAGTCCGTTTTTTATAAGGTTCTGAACCAACAGATTTAGGAACTGCTTCAATATCCCATAAAAACTTATAAATAAATCTGGAATATAGTAAATGCAAGGTGGTATGCTCCATGCCGCCATTGTACCAATCTACCGGCATCCATTTTTTAAGCAGTCTTGCGCTAGCTAATCTCTTGTCGTTTTTAGGATCGCAATAGCGGAGATAGTACCAATTAGAACCTGCCCAGTTTGGCATTACGTCAGTTTCTCTCTTTGCTAAACCTCCGCATTTGGGACATTTAGTGTTCACCCAACTTTTGACTTTAGCTAAAGGCGACTCGCCTTTTTCAGTCGGTTTATATTCTTTAACTCTGGGTAGCTTTATTGGCAGCTCTTTTTCTGGCACTGGCAGCCAGCCACATTTTTCACATTTTACCATTGGAATCGGCTCTCCCCAATATCTTTGCCGGGAAAAAATCCAATCTCTCAATTTATAATGAATCTTTTTCTCAGCTAAGCCCTTTTTATTCAACCATTGGCCTATTCTTTCTTTCGCATCTTCCGACTTCATTCCAGTAAAACGTCCTGAATTAATTAAAATTCCTTCTCCCTCATAAGCCTGCGGGAGACCCGATCTCCCCAGACCTATGGGAGATCGGGTCTCCTTAGCTGGCTTAATTACGTCAATAATTGCTAAATTATACTTCTTAGCGAAATCGAAATCTCGCTGATCGTGAGCGGGTACCGCCATTATAGCGCCTGTCCCGTATCGCATTAAAACGTAATCTGCTACAAAAATAGGAATCTTCCTCTTATTAACGGGATTTATTGCCTCAATTCCTCTTAATTTTATTCCGGTTTTTCCCTGCCTACCGGCAAGCAGATCTTTATCTTCCTTAACTCTTTCCTTTTCTATTTTCCTTTTTGATTTTTCAACATAATCTTTAACAAACTTATAATTGTTAATCTTGTCTTTCAATTTTTCAATTAATGGATGTTCCGGCGCTAAGACTAAATAAGTGCAGCCGAACAGAGTATCAGGTCGAGTGGTAAATACCGGGATTGGAAATTGAATTTCCCATCCTTTTGATTTCCCTATCCACTCTCTTTGGGAAATTTTAACTTTTTCCGGATAATCAACTATATTTAAATCCTGAATTAACCTTTCAGAATACTTTGTTATTTTAAGCATCCACTGCTCTTTTTCTTTTCTTACTACTTTTCCCCCGCAACGCTCGCATTTTCCATCAACTACTTCTTCATTGGCTAAACCAATTTTACAAGAAGTACACCAGTTAATAGGCATTTTAGATTTATAGGCAAGTCCTTTTTTGAAAAGTTGAATAAATATCCATTGAGTCCATTTATAATATTCGGGGTCAGCAGTATTTATTTCTCTGCTCCAGTCAAAAGAAAGGCCTAAATGTTTCTGCTGTTTTTTAAAAATAGCAGTGTTTTTTCTGGTAACTTTTGCCGGGTGAATACCGGTTTTAATAGCGTAATTCTCGGTAGGCAAACCAAAAGCATCCCAGCCCATTGGAAATAAAACATTAAATCCTTCCATTCTTCTTTTTCGGGCTAAAATATCCAAAGCAACATAACTCCGGCAGTGGCCGACATGAAGCCCTTCACCCGAAGGATAAGGAAACTCCACCAAAATATAGAACTTCGGTTTTTTTGACCGATCAAAAGCCCGGAAAACTTTCTCTTTTTCCCATTCTTTTTGCCATTTCCTCTCAATTTTTTTAGGATTATATTTTTTCATCTTTTAATTTTTTATCATATCATAATTAAACCTTTAAAAAAAGTTAATTGGATAAAAAATTTGACAAAACTAAAAATATGTATTACTAAAAAGTATCTGTTCTTTAAAATAGAGAAAGGGTACCGAAATGAAACCGAAAAAATATCTTAATTTTGAAAAGAAAATAACTGATTTAGATAATCAAATAGCTGAACTGCGCAAGATCAGCTTCAAAAAAGGCATTGACTATTCTGCTGAAATCCGCAAGATTCAAGGAGAACAAGTTGCCAAGCTCAAACAAATCTACTCAAATCTAACCGCCTGGCAAACAGTTCAAGTAGCCCGGCACCCGGAGAGGCCCATTCTTCCGGATTATTTATCTCTAATGGTAAATAATTTCCGCGAACTACACGGCGACAAGTATTTTGGTGATGACAAGGCAATTGTAACTGGGCTTGGAGAAATAGGTAGAGAAAAAGTACTAATTATTGGACACAATAAAGGTAAAAAGATAAAAGAGAAAGCTGCCTGTAATTTTGGCTCTGCTAATCCTGAAGGTTATCGCAAGGCATTGGCTAAAATGAAATTTGCCGAAAAATTCAACATTCCTGTAGTTACTCTTATTGACACGCCTGGAGCTCATCCGGGCATTGAAGCCGAAGAAAGAGGCCAAGCTCAGGCAATAGCGGTCAATCTTAAAGAAATGTCTTATCTAAGAGTGCCCATAGTGTGTGTTGTAATCGGCGAAGGCGGATCAGGCGGAGCGCTTGGCATAGGCGTAGGAGACAGATTTGCAATGCTTGAATTCGCGTATTATTCCGTTATATCGCCTGAAGGCTGCGCTGCAATCCTGTGGCGAAACGGATCTAAAGCTCCCGAAGCCGCCGAAGCCCTTAAACTAACAAGTAAAGATTTATTAAAGCTTGGCTTGATTGACACGGTCATTCCTGAACCATTGGGCGGCGCGCACCGCAACATTCACGATACCATTTACAACGTGAAAGAATATATTGTCAAAACACTGAAAAAACTAAAATCCATAGAAATTGATGTTTTGCTGGAAGAACGCTATAAAAAACTGCGCTCAATAGGC
>CAZDKD010000020.1:3411-8281 GCA_964506305.1 uncultured Candidatus Saccharibacteria bacterium
ATATATTTCACAAAAACAGGCTCATTACGCTCTGCCTCAACTTGCGGAGGAGTAAGAAAAGGACAATCAGTTTCAATTAAAATTTTCTCAATAGGTGTTTTTTCAATTATCTTATCCAAATCCAATTTATAAATTATCCCGTTAAACCCGAGATAAAAACCCATTTTCAAATACTCTTCTGCTTGTCTCCATCTACCGGTAAAACAATGGATTACTCCTTTCAATTTACCTTGAAAGTCTTTTAAAATTTCTATCAAATCGTCATGCGCTTTTCGGCAATGGAAAATCACGGGCAAATTCAATTCTTTAGCCAATTCTAATTGTTCCAATAATAACTTTTTTTGTTCTTTCTTTAAGGACTCAAATTTTTCTTCTTCTTTCGGCCTATAGTAATAATCCAAGCCAATTTCTCCTATAGCTATCACCTTTTCTGATTTTGCTAATTTTTTGTATCTTTCCTTTTCAAAATTTTCTCCTTTCGGACTAAAGTTGCCTTCATCAGAATCCATTTTTATTTTAACCAAACCGGTTCTTAAATGAATGGGGTGAAGCCCGATTGCAGAGTAAATTCCTTTCTCATATTTCTCGGCAATTTCTACCGCTCTTTTACTTGTTTCATGATTAGTGCCTACATTTATCACCCAGACATTCTTAGTAAAACAGCGCCTGATAACATCATCTAAATCATCTTTAAACGCATTGAAGTTTAGATGAGCATGAGTATCAATCATTTTTAGTTTTTTATTTTGTAACATTTTTTCTCCTTTTAAAGAACTAAACCTTCGGAAATAGTAATTTACCTCTTTTGTTCAAAAATTTTCCAGTTTTTTTATCTCTTTCTATTTCTTTGATAATCTTCTCTGAAGTTTCTGGCAAAAATGGTTTGAGCAATTCAGCTATATTATCTAAAGCAACCAACAAATTACCAAGAACCTGAGTTGAATCTTCTTTTTTCTCCCAGGGCTTTTCTTTATCAATATATTTATCAGAAAAACTAATTAAATCCCAAATTACTTTTAAAGATTCATTGAACTTAAATTCTTCTAAGGATTTTTTATAATTCTTCCGAGTTTCTTTGATTTTTAGATCTACAACTTTAAGATTGTTTTCTTTGAACCCTATTCCATCTGCCATAACTCTTACCCGGGCAAGCAAATTTCCAACACCCGAAGCCAAATCAGAATTGTATCTTCCTTCAAATTTCTCATAAGTAAAATCTCCATCCTTAACAGAAGGAATTTCTCTCAAAAGATAATATCTAACAGCATCTGCTCCAACTTGTGGTGAACCTGTCGAACTATATTTTTTAACGAGTTCAAAAGGATCAATCACATTACCTAAAGATTTTGACATCTTCTGCCCGTTAGAGGTTAAATAGCCGTGAACAAGAATTACTTTAGGTAGATTTAAGCCCAAAGAAAGAAGCATAGCTGGCCATAATAAAGAATGAAATCTAAGTATGTCTTTTCCTATACAATGAATATCAGCCGGCCAAAGTTTCTTAAACTTATCATTTTTTTCAGCGTATCCCAGAGCTGAAATATAGTTTATTAATGCTTCAAACCAAACATAAACCGTCTGAGTGTCATCATCAGGAACAGGTATCCCCCATTGTAATTTCTCTCTTAGCCTTGAACAGCTAATATCTTCTACGCCCTGCTTGATAAAACTTAATACTTCGTTTTTTCTTGTTTCGGGAATAATTCTTATTTTATCTTTCTCTATTGCTTTTTTTGCCTCTTTTGAATATTTTGAAAGTTTAAAAAAATAATTTTCCTCTTCAATTAATTCCGGCTCTTTCTGATGATTGGGGCACTTTCCATCCACTAAATCTTTCTCTGAAATAAACGCTTCGCAGCCAACACAATAAAGTCCTTTATATTTCTTTTTATAAATATCCCCGTTTTCTTTAAGTTTTAACCAAACTTTTTTAACCGCCGGCCAATGTCTTTTTTCATCAGTAGTTCTAATAAAGTCGTTATTGGAGATATTTAAAATCTTTGTTAATTTTTTAAATCTGCCTGAAATTTCATCAACAAAATCCTTTGGCTCTTTTTCATTTTTCTCAGCTGCTTTAGCAATTTTTGTCCCATGTTCGTCGGTCCCGGTCAGAAAAAAAACATCTTCTTCTAAAAGACGGTGATAGCGCGCCAAAACATCAGCCTGAATCAATTCCAAAGCAAACCCTATATGAGGAGGAGCATTAGTGTAAGCGATACTGGTTGTGACATAAAATTTGTTCATAAGCCAAAAGGAGGTATTAAACCTCCCTTTAAACGTATCATAATTTTAGGTTTTTATCTATACCATTTTTATTGCACCACTACGGCCTTTTCCTCTCTTCTTCTTTGCAGAAATTCCTTGAGGAATTCAAATAATATTCCAAACAAAGGAATGGCTAAAATTGCTCCCATTAGCCCCCACAAAGTTCCTCCGATAACTAAAGAAAGTAAAACTAAAGCAGGAGGGAGACCAACAAACTTTTTCATCAATATCGGAGTCAAAATGCTATTTTCAATCTGTTGGATTATAACAAAAACAATTAGAACAAAAATACTCTTGAATGGATCTATCGGAAAGATAATCAAAAAAAGTATAACTCCTGTCAAAAGAGGACCGACGTAGGGAATAAAATTAAATACTCCGGCAAACATTGCTAAAGTAAAAGGGTATTTAACATTGCAAAGCAGAAAAAGAATATAGGAAAACACCCCTACAAACAAACAGGCTATTAACCTTCCTCCAAACCATCCGGCTACCTTTTTTTGGCACCTCCCCCAGATGTTCACAACCTGGGTTTCATATTTTTTAGGGAAAAGAAGCATTAAACCCTTTTCCACAGATTTTTCTTCCAGTGAAAGAAAAATAGCGATAATGATAACAAAAAAGGTCGTAAAAACCCCGCCGAAAATAGCAAACAAAGCGCTAAAAATGTTACCTGCCATTCCCTCAAGTGTTTTCCCAAATGCTTTTAGAAAACTTTCAAGATTTTCAAAAGCCTGAAAACCGAGCCCCTTTAGAGGAGGAGAAATTCTTTCAAAATATTCGGGAAAGGAAGCTAAAAAAGCCTGAATTTCAGAAGTGAATAAAGGAACAATTAAATAAATTAAAAAACTTAACATTCCAAAAGTGCCAACATAAGTAAGAATAACTCCAACGCTTCGGGGAATTCGCTTCTTCTGCAAAAAATTAATAGCCGGGTTGAATAAAACTGAAATAGTTAAAGCAAAAATAAACCAAATCAAAATATCTTTAACTGAAAAAATAAGATAAAAAATAGCAACAGCAACAGAAATCTTCAAAATTGTTCTCCAGGATATATCTAATATTTTTTCTGTCTGATCCATGGTTAAATCTTTAATAGCTTTTCGAACCTCTTTTTATCTCCAAACGGTCCTATTAAAGCTAAATTTAATTTTTGGGGGCTAAAAATATCCTTAGCCACTTCTAAAATATCGCCAGTATCTACTTTATCAATTTTAGCACAAATTTCCTTAGGGGTTAAAATCTTTTTTTCCTCAACCTCCTGCCCTCCGTAAAAAGACGCTTTGGCGTCAGAGGTTTCCAGTGCTAAACTTATTTTACCCTTAAAGTGGTCTTTTGCTTTTCTTAACTCTTTTTCTGGCACTCTTTTTTGAGAAATATTCTTATATTCTTTTAAAATACCGGAAATAGCTTTTTCCGCCTTACTGTTGTCCACTCCGGCCTGAGTAAGTAAGGATCCGGTGTCAGGATCGGAGGAAATAGTAGTTTTTATATAATAAGCAAGTCCTAATTCTTCTCTAATTTTGATGAACAAACGAGAGCTCATCATTCCCCCTAAAATTAAAGCTAAAATTTCCTGCGTATATCTCTGAGGATGGAACAAATTATATCCTCTGACCCCCAAACAAAAATGAGTTTGGTCGGTATTTTTTTTCTTAAAAAGGCATCCTGGTTTTGACTGCTTCTCAATTACCGGAACTTTCTTAATGTTCTTCCCGCTCCCTATCCCGGAAAAATATTTTTCTATTTTCCCAAAAGTTCGGGAATTGTTAGCAACATCTCCTGCCACGCAAACAACGGTATTTGAAGCGCTATACTGATTTTTCATATAGGAAAATAACTGCTGGCGGGAAATTCCTAAAACGCTTTCTTTTGTTCCAGCTATATCCCGACCGGCCGGCTGGTTTCCATATAAAACTTTATTCCACAAATTTTGAACGTAAGCAGCGGGTTGGTCGTGATACATATTAATTTCTTCAATAATTACCATCTTCTCCCGCTTAATTTCTTCCGGGTCTAACTTAGAATTCAAATAAATATCAGAGATTATATCCAAAGCTAAACCGAAATGGCTGGAATCAACTTTGGCAAAATATCCGGTATATTCTTCTCCGGTAAAAGCGTTGTAATTGCCTCCTACTCTATCCAAAGGTTCAGAAATAGAAATTTTATCCGGCCTTTTTTTCGTTCCTTTAAAAAGCATATGCTCTAAAAGATGAGAAATGCCGTTTATTTCTTTTTCCTCGTATTTAGAACCGGTTGCCGCCAGCACTAAAACCGTTATTGCCTGAGTATTTTTTTGAGGAACAACAATAATTCTAAGGCCATTTTTAAGAGTTGTTTTTTTATACATATTACTTAAACTTTTTTCTATTTGCTAATAATAAAAATCTGATTTTAATTAATTGCCAAGTCATTTTCAAGCGATTTCTAAATCCTTTCCAAAATCCCCATTTTTTTTCCTTTATTATTACGGTCAGATTTTTTAGTTTAGCATAGCGGACTTTCAATTTTTTCCTCAAGCAATAATAATTCAAAGCAGTTTCTACCGCGAATCCCTTAATAAACTTTTCGGGTATGCTTTCAAATACCGAGCGCCTCATTG
>CAZDKD010000021.1:0-4543 GCA_964506305.1 uncultured Candidatus Saccharibacteria bacterium
TTCTTTCTCACTTTTTCCGCAACCTGCCAGTCCAATCAAAATTATTCCCAAAACAATTATTACTTTCTTCATTTTCGTTCTCCTTTCTTTTCTAAAATTATTAAATTTTTAAGGTTCAGTAACTAGTTTTGTTTTACTGATTTTTTAGAGAAAAGTCAAACAAAAACAGCTATTAAAACAATAACTGCTTTTTTATCTAACAGAAATTTGATTAATCTTTCAGAACTTTAGAATAAGCCTTAATAAAACTATTGGTATCTTTAAGAGTTCCTATGCTGACTCTTATTGTTCCCTCAATATTAAAACCTTTTCTTGGTCTAACCAATATTCCCTCTGATTTTAAAATCTCAATAGCTTTTTTTTGATTATCTGGCTTGATTAATAAAAAGTTAGCGGCACTGGGCCAAAATTTTACCTTATTTTCCCGAAAAAACTTTTCCAGTTTTGGCTTGGATTTTTCCATAACTTCTTTTACATAGCTCTTCATATATTCTAAATCTTCCAAGGCAGCGCAAATAGCAACCTTAGCAAACATATTTACATCATAAGGACCCCTAATTTTTAATAATTCTTCAATATTTTTTTCTTGACTCAAGACATAACCGGGCCTAGCAGCAACTAACCCAAATGTTTTTGAAAAAGTTCTGGTAATAAAAAGATTGTCAAAATCTTTAATAAAATCCTTGGCAGTGATGTTAGAAAACTCAAAATAAGCTTCGTCGTGCAAAACCGCAATATCTTTTTCTTTAGCTCTCTTTAAAATTTTTAAAATATCCTCTTGAGAAACCGCCGTGCCGGTCGGATTATTAGGATTAGCAAGAATAATTAGTTTTACCTCGCCTCCAATTAAATCTAAAACTTCCTCTAAGGGAAATGATAAATCCTTGCGATAAAGCGGCTTTAAAATTTCCGCTCCCTGACTCTCAGCAGACTGATAATGCATAGCAAAACCGGGAGTAGGAATTATTACTTTATCGCCATCTCTGACCAAAGCTCTTATAATTACATCAATGCCCTGGTCAGAACCGTTAGTAGTCATAACTTGAGAAGATTCAACTCCTGCATAATCGGCAATCTTTGAGTCCAAGTCACCGTATTCAGGATATACATGCAATCTGCCAGAATCTATAAATTCTTTTAATGCTTTTTTAACCTTCGGGCTTGGCTCTATGGTCATTTCATTAAAATCCAATAAAAGATAACCACCCTTAGATCTTCCCTCTAAGGGTGGTTTATAAGAACTCATTTTTTTAATGTTTTCTCTTATTCTCGCCATAGTTTTTTACAACAAACCTTTAGTGCTGGGAAGTTCTTTTAAAATTCTTTTGTCTTTAGAGCAAGCTATTTTCATCGCTTTGCCAAATGCTTTAAAAATAGATTCTGCTTTATGGTGTTCGTTCTCGCCATATAAAGCCCGGATATGCAAAGTAGCTTCCAAATGCCTAACAAATCCCCAAAAGAATTCTTTGATTAAATCAGAATCCAAGTCGCCAATTTTCTGGCGCTTAAACTTACAATCAAAATTTAAAAAAGCCCTACCAGAAATATCCAAAGATACTACTGAAAGAGCTTCATCTAAGGGAAAAACAAAATAACCGGCTCGGTTAATTCCTTTTTTATCTCCCAAAGCTTTTTTAAAGGCCTCGCCTAAAGAAATCCCAATATCCTCAACCGTGTGATGCTGGTCAATTTCTATATCTCCCCTGGCTCTAATTTTTAAATCAAACAATCCGTGCTTGCCGAAATTATCTAAAAGATGATTTAAAAAAGGAATCGGAGTTGAAATATCAGTTTTCCCTTTTCCATCAATATTTAATTCTATTTTTATATCGGTCTCTTTGGTTTTTCTCTTAAGAGAAACTTTTCTTCCTGTATTTTTCATATAATAATTATATACTTTTATTTAGATAAAATAAAGTGTTTTTATAAGTTCAGATTACTCTTGAAAAATTTTAGAAAAGGATTATACTATAAGCAAAATGGTTCTTTAAAAATTTGGAAATATTCAGAAAGAAAGGGGAAGAAGTTATGAAAAAGAAAAATAATATTATGGACAGAAAAATAAAGGCGATTTTGATTGATGTGGATGGTTGTTTACTTTCGACAAACGGAGATGTATCTTCTGAATATTACGAAGGTCTTGCCCAAATCTCACGATATATTAAAAAAGCAAACCAAGAAAAGTTTCCAATTATAGGATTTTGTTCTGGACGAGACAGAAACTATATTGAAGCAGTATCTTTCTTTGTTGGTCTTCCAAATTCTTGGTCAGTTGTTGAGAGCGGAGTAATTCTTTTTAACCCAGCAACAAAAGAATTAATCTTTAATCCGATTCTTACTGACGAGATACGAGCAATATTTAAAGAAATCACCGATGAGCGAATACCAAAGATTCTCAAAAAGTATCCTCAGTTGTTTCTCTACCCAGGAAATATAATTTGTGTAGCTCTTGAACGAAAACATCAAGCAGAGCTTACTATCGAAGATGCTTATAAAGCCACGAAGGAAGAAATGGCAGACCTTCTTCAAGATGGACTTCTCCGAATTAGTCATTCTGACTGCGCAGTAGATATCAGTCCGGTTGGCATTGATAAGGCTTCGGGGTTACAATTTCTATCTCAGCACACAGGAATAAATCTTAAACAAGCGCTTGGCATCGGAGATTCAAATGGAGATTTCCCTCTTTTTGAACAGGTAGGATATATTGGTTGTCCGGCAAATGCCAGCAAAGAATGTAAAGATTTTGTTAAAAAAAGAAAGGGATACATTTCTCCTTATTGTTACGCAGAGGGAGTAAATAATATAATCAAGCATTTTGTAAAAAAGGGTTAGAACCTTCTAACCCTTTTTTTGTTTTCAATAAAATCAAAAAGGAATTTAATTCCTTTTGTTCTATCCAAGATGTATTTTTTAAAATATTTTCTTTCTTCTTCAGTGGTTGAGTTAAAATACTTAACCATCCCCCACCAAAACATAACTAAAATATTAGTTAAGGCCCCGCAATAGGCCTTATAAGAATCAAATTCTCGGCCATAAACCACAGAGGCCTTTTTTATAATCTCTTTATAAGTTTTAATTTTTATTGGGTTTTTTTGAAAAAGATTTCCTCCTAAGATTATTCCAACATCATAATGAAGACCATCTCTAATATTAAAGCCAGCGTATTCAAAATCCAAAAGATAAACTCTACTATTTTTTCCTAACCTTAAATTCTCAAAAATAAGGTCGTTATGAGTGGAAACCCCACCCCCAAGAGATAATTTTCCTTTCATTATTTTTTCAACTTCTTCTATCTCTTTAACTGTTTCACTTTTTATTAGGTCGTTTAGAGGATACTCTTTAGCTTTTTCTCTATATTTTAAAACCTCGTTTCTAAAAACATCGTAGGGGTTCACAAATTTTACTCCACTGCTATGAAAAAAGTAAAGACTTTTAAGTAATGATTTCTGGATTTTTAAACTCTCTAAATCCTTACCATCAATATCTTTACCTTCAATATATTCCAATACCATTGTCCCATCGGGCAAATCAAAACTTGCTTTCTCCTTGGGTATTAATATATTTTTTCCTTGGAAGATATAAAGATAGTATTTTGGCAAAATCGGCTCAAGTTTTTTACAATTTGCCAAAGCTAAAATATTTTTTGACTCTACTCCCCTGTCAACAACATCAGCTGCTTCCCAAGCAAGCCGAACAAACTTAGTAGTATTTTTATACTTCACTATATAATTCCTATTGGTCTGCCCGCCAACTTTCTTTATTTTTATATTATTAGGCTTCCAGTTTTTATCCAAATAACAAATTTGTTCGATGTCTTTTTTTAGAATCATTTTTATTTATTCTAATAATTAAAATTAGCAATTTTTTCTAATCTTGTAAAATCTTCAGCAAACAGCGTTCTCAAAATGCCTGATTTTTGCTTTTTTTGAATTTAAGTCAACTTTTATTGAAACCACGTCTATTTGCCACCGAGATTCCAAAGAAATCTTTTTTTCCGTTAGCCAATTCTGAGCTATTTTTTTTAGTTGCTTTTGCTTTTGAAAATTAACCTTGTCTTCCGGCAAATAGCCTCCCCCGCTGTAAGCGGGGGAGGCTATTGTCTTTACCTCTACAAAAGAAATTGTCTTTTTCTTTTTAACGATAATGTCAATTTCTCCTTTTTGGGGGCCTTGAACCCATTTCCGGGAATAATTCCTATCTAAAATCCTGTACCCTTTATTTTTAAGATAATAACAGGCAATATTCTCACCGAAAGCCCCTACTTGTTTCGGATTCATAATTACTTTTTCAAAAACTCGGATCTCTACTTAGCTACCCACCCGCCGTCAACGACTAAAACTTCACCGTTAACAAAATCGGATTCATCAGAAGCTAAATAAACTGCTGCCTGAGCAATATCTTCCGGTTCGCCCAAACGAGGATAAGGAGTATTGCCTTCTAAAGATTTTTTAGTGGCCGGATCAGCAATCATCTTTTTAGTCATTGCTGTTTTAATAACTCCGGGAGCAATACAATTTACATTAATTTTCTTTGGAGCATACTC
>CAZDKD010000021.1:4643-7722 GCA_964506305.1 uncultured Candidatus Saccharibacteria bacterium
GCATTATTAACTAAAATATCAACCCGGCCGAAATTATCCAAGCAAGTTTTAACCATTTTATCAATATCGCTTGATTTGCTAACATCCGTCTTTACAAAAACCGCTTCTCCGCCTTGTTTTTTTATCTGTTCAACAGTTTCCTCCCCGCCCTCTTTTGACCAATCGGCAATAATTGTTTTCGCCCCCTCTTTTGAAAAAGCCAGAGCAATTGCTCGGCCGATGCCAGAACCAGAACCTGTAATAACTGCAATTTTATCTTTTAATCGCATAATAATTTTTAATTAAATAATTCTCGTCGACTAGCAAGAATTCATTTTAATCATTCTGTTTAGTAATTTTAATTTTAATGGAGTTTAACTCTTTAAGCAAACTTTCCGAATCGATGTTATACATTTTGCAAACCTGTCCAATTTTTAACACCCCTATTTCAAAAACAGCCATTGGACAGTTCAGGCAAGGCAGATTATATTTTGCCAAAATCTTACCTGCCGCAGGATATTCCAAAATTTCAGCTAAGGTTGTATTTTCGGTAATTTTATTTTTTTTTGTTGATTTTTTTGCCATTTTTATGCATTTTTTCTTCTGCGCTTATCCAATCTCTATACTTGTTTTTAATAAACTTCTTCTCCTTTTTAATTCTTTGGTGATGTTTCTGAAGCTCTATCGGAATTTTCTTTTTACTTTTAGATAAATAATTATAAATTGCTTCTTTTAGAGCATCGACAGCCAAAACTGAACAATGTAATTTTACCGGAGGCAATCCTCCAAGGGATTTCACTATTTTATCTTTATTAGTTCTGAGCGCCGCTTTGAGGGTTTCTCCCTTGACCAAATCAGTAATAATAGAACTAGTGGCAATAGCCGCTACGCATCCAAAAGTCTCAAATTTTACGTCCTTGATAAATTCCTGACCCTTTTTGTTCTTAGCTACTTTAATATAGAGCCACATCACATCGCCGCAGTTATGAAGACAAAACGACTCGGAGGTAAAAGAATGAGAATGCCGAACTTCAAGGTTGTAAACTAATCCGTTATATTTTTCTTTTTTTATTTCCGTTACCGGGGCATAAAGATAATTATCATCAAACCATGATTTCTCCGAAATATAAGATCGCGGATTATATTTTATATTTAAAATTGAGCACAATTTAAATAAAGATTCCCTTTGTCCAATATGTATTCTATATGCTTTTTTATGGTTAACTCCTTTAATTTTTTTTTCTTTTTCTGTATAAATTGAAGGCGCAATTTTTTGTCTTAAAAGCAATACCTTCACTTGTTGAGCTAACAAATACGAAATGGTGCAGTACCCCGCCCTAGGACCATCTCTATCAAGATTAACATAACCGTCTCCTTTCCATAACCTATATATTAGAGATTTTTGTCTCCCGGCGGGAAGATTCATAATAAAATCTGGAATCGTTTTTCGTTGTGCTCCATTACCAAATAACTGTTTAAAAAATCTTGCCAACCGCGCGCTATATAAATATACAACAACTGTTTTTACCCGTGGTTTTTCTCTCACTGTTACATCCAACCCGAATAAATTTTTAGATATTTTTTTAATGTCTTCTACAATCTCCCTTTCTTTAATATTTAATGTAAATGAAATAAAGGTTCTAGTGGGCTTATCTTGGATATTTCCTTCGGCTAAAAAATAACCAAACAATTTCAATAAATCTGGACTAAGAGAAATTTTATTCGGAATTTCTTTACTTTTAAAATCCCATTTGAGTTTTGGAATATTAATCTCTATATAATCTAAGTCCTTTTCTTTTTTTAATATTGGGTAGAGAACTATATCTCCTTTTTTTAATTGCTCGGCGTGATACCACGCAGAAATCAACCCTTTTCTGTTTTTCGTTCTTAGAAACTTATTCCCCTGTGGAACTTTTATCCCTAATATAAGATGATCCGGAGTCAATCTAATTTTTCCTAATTTATTTTTTATTGTTAATATCTTTCCTTTATAAATTCTTTTTGTAACTTTGTCCACACGGTTATAGCGCCCTTTATGAGATAAAACACTATTTTCCCTAGAAATTTTATTTATTTCTCGTAAATTATTGTTAATATGAATATTTTGATATGGCAACAAACAGACAATGTTGCCCACTTTTCCTATTCCGTCAGGATTTTTTATTTTCCCGTAATTATGAGGGTTTTTAAAATGTTTTAAAACTTTTTTTGTATACATCATTTAAAAGGTGAAATTTTCCTTAATTTTTTAATAACCTTAGGAAGAGCCTCCAAAACATAATCAATATCTTTTTCTTTTGTCCCTCTTCCTAAGCTTAATCTTAAAGAGCCATGGGCCTGCGATGGTTTTAAACCACAAGCCAAAAGAACATAATCGGGTTCCAATTTTGGCGAAGAACAAGCTGAACCCGTAGAACTAGCAATGCCGTAAGAATCCAACTCAACAACAATAGATTCTCCTTCAATAAACTCAAACCAAAAATTAGCGTTATTTGACAATCGCTTTTTGGGATGGCCGTTAAGGTGGGAGCTAGGAACCTTTTCCAACACTCCCTTTATTAATCGGTTTCGAAGCTTTGTTAGTTTTTGGGCCTCTTTTTCCATTTCCTCTTGGCAGATTTCAACTGCTTTGGCAAAACCAACAACCGCTGGAATGTTAACAGTTGACGACCTCAAGCCGAATTCCTGCCCGCCTCCGTGCAAAAGGGATTCAATTTTTGTCCCCTCCCTAATAAACAACAAAGCAGCTCCCTTCGGCCCATATATTTTATGGGAAGAAGCGGTCAGCAAATCAATATTCATTTCATTTACATTAATGGGCATTTTGCCAAAGCTTTGAGCCGCGTCTGTATGAAAATAAACATTATTTTTTCGACAAATTCTTCCAATTTCTTTAATGGGTTCGATCGTGCCTACTTCATTATTAGCATGCATTACCGACACTAAGATTGTGTTTTTTCTTATAGCTTTTTCCACATCTTCCGGATCAACTAAGCCATATTTATCAACCGGTAATTTTTCGACCTCAAAACCTTGGGACTGAAGCCATTTAGCGCTATTTAAAACACACCTATGTTCAACCGAGGAAATAATTATATGG
>CAZDKD010000022.1:0-2913 GCA_964506305.1 uncultured Candidatus Saccharibacteria bacterium
ATGAAAAAGGAAATTGATAGAATAACTGACAAAATAACGCTATTGGCAGTAATATATACTATCGGTTCGCTATTGGGCGGATTGTTGTATTTGCTTAAAGCTCTAAAAAGAATTCGCATTTTACACTGGGAACGTTTTCCCCGCAAACAGGGCAATTTAATTATTGTTTCAAATCATCCTTCGCTGGTTGAGCCAATTTTACTGCCGGTTTTGTTCTTTAGAGACTATTTTTTCCACCCGATAAAACTCAGCCCCTGGAGCATTCCCGACAAGACAAATTATTACGACCGCTGGTATTGGTTCTGGGTAAGACCGAGAGCAATTCCCGTTGACAGAAAAAACAAACGGGCAGAATTGAAAGCCTTTTTCAAAATGAAAAATGTTCTCGCTTCGGGCGGAAGAATTGTTTTCTTCCCCGAAGGAGGAAGAACATTTAAGGGAAAAGATTTTTTCTACAGTCCTGAAAAACATAAGCGGCTTAGAATGCTAAAAGAAGGAGCCGGTTTATTGGTAGCGAAGACCGGAGCTACGGTTTTTCCCGTTTGGGTTGAAGGAACAGATAAGGTATTGCCAAACTCACCGGATAAACTATATCATTGTTTTCCCAGAATTTGGAAAAAAATGACTATAAAAATCGGCGAACCCTTAAGCTTTGAAGGAAACAAGCAGAAAGAAGAAATCACTCAAAAAATTATCACCACTCTTCTAAAATTAGCAGATGAACCCTGCCCTCTTTAATTATCATTACAAATATGTATAATTAAAAGGCAGGGTATTTTTTTAGGATTTTTCCGCAATCAGTTAGAGTAGATTTTTTATTGTATCTTTATTGAACATTGAGAAGCTCTATGGTACAATATAATAATGAATAGGACAAAGCTAAGAGAAAAAGCAATAAAACTTCGGGAACTTGGCAAGACATATCTAGAAATCCAAAATAGTTTAAAAATAACTATTCCTAAAAGTACGCTTTCTTATTGGTGTAGAAATACTAAATTACCAAAAGAATACCAAGAAAGAATTCAAAAGATAGTTCTGAGTAATGCTCAAAAAGGACGTGCTATTGCATTAGTTGTTAATCGAGTTAAAAGAAAGAAGTATCTGAGATCGGTTTTCGAGCGCAATAGACACCTTACAACAATATTAAAAAATAAAGACGTTGCGAAAGTTGCGCTTGCAATGCTATATTTGGGCGAGGGGTCAAAAACTCGAAGGGGCTCATTACAATTTGGCAACTCTGATCCATTTATCATAAGCTTATTTCTGTATTTATTACGATATTGTTATAAGATTGATGAAAGTAAATTTCGTTGTACTCTTCAATGTCGAGCAGATCAAAACACTAAAAAGTTAGAAAAACTTTGGTCTCATGTTACAAAAATTCCTTCATCGCAATTTTACAAAGCCAGAATTGATCCTCGAACTATAGGGAAACCATCTAAAAAATTAGATTATAAGGGAGTTTGTTGTATAGATTATTTTTCCGCTGATGTGTTTATAGAACTGATGCAAATCCCAAAAATAATCCATAAGGGGCCCATAGTATAGTGGTAAAACACGTCCGTGGCACGGACGAATCGTGGGTTCGACTCCCACTGGGTCCACAATTTCACTTCTCGTTTTAAACTCTCTTTTTATTATGCGACAGGTTGTTGTAGACTCTTTAAGTTTTTGGTATATTATATGAATAAGTTAGTCCGATGAATGAGTTAGTCCGATGAATGAGTTAGTCCGACAGAATTCTCTCTACATAAAAATTTTTCTCTGCGCAATTATGATTATTAGAAGAAGTTTCGTTTTAGTTTTTATAACAATTGCCCTTATAGTCAGTTTTGGTTTGGGTATTTTAGCCGGCCGAACTTCAATTACCTGTAAATTCTGTCCTCCCGAAGACCTGGACTTTTCTCTTTTCTGGGAGGCCTGGCACAAAATTCAAGAAGGATACATCAAAGCCGACGAGATTAATGTTCAGGAATTAATCTACGGAGCAATCTCCGGGATGGTTGATTCTCTGGAAGATCCCTACACTGTCTTTTTTAATCCTGAAGAAGCTGAAACATTTTTCGAAGATGTTAGTGGCCGTTTTGAAGGAGTAGGTATGGAAATCGGCATAAAAGAAGGGCAACTTCAGGTTATTGCTCCTTTAGAAGGAACACCAGCCCAGGAAGCAGGTTTAAGGCCAGGTGATAAAATTATAGCGGTGGATGGCGCTTCAACTATGAATATTACTATTGAAGAAGCAGTGCATCTTATTCGAGGACCAAAAGGAACAGAAGTAGTTCTAACTATTTTCCGCAACGAGTGGAAAGATTCAAAAGAAATTACTGTTAAAAGAGCGGTTATTAAAGTTCCTTCTATAAAATGGGAGTTACTCGAAGATGATATCGCCTATATAAAATTGTATCATTTTTCTGAAAGAGTTGACCGCGACTTTAAGGAGGCAGCAATAGAAATTTTGAAAAGTCCGGCGGAGAAAATAATTCTGGACTTAAGAAGTAATCCCGGGGGTTATTTAGAAAGATCTCAGGATATTGCCGGTTGGTTTTTGGAAAGAGGGCAAGTAGTAGTTATTGAAGATTTCGGCGAGAAACAAGAGCAAGAAATTTATAAAGCTGAGGGGGGCGCCGAGTTTTTAAATTATCCAATGGTAATTTTAATCAACCAGGGTTCGGCTTCGGCATCTGAAATTCTAGCTGCAGCTCTTCAGGACAACCGCGGCATAACACTAATCGGGGAAACTTCATTTGGAAAAGGCTCTGTCCAATTAATGGAAAATTTAACTGACGGATCCAGTTTAAAAATTACAGTGGCAAACTGGCTGACTCCAAACGGTAATTATATCACGGACATGGGACTGGAACCGGATATAAAAGTAGAAATGACAGAGGAAGATTATAACGAAAATCGCGACCC
>CAZDKD010000022.1:3013-7693 GCA_964506305.1 uncultured Candidatus Saccharibacteria bacterium
AGCAACCGAAGAAGTTTTGAAATGGGCGGAAATGCAAAAAGAAATTGGAAAAAAGAAAGCCGAGGAAGAATTAAAAGAAGTTGAAGAAAAAGCTTCTAAAGTTGACGGAGTTGAAATTACAATTCCGGTTAAAGTTGGTGAAGAAGGACAATTTTTTGAAAAAATAACCTGCCAAAAAATTTCGGAGAAACTAAAAGAATTAGGATTTGAGGTAAAGCCAACTCAAATTAAATTAGAAAAACCATTAGAAGAAATTGGCGAAAATCCGGTAAAAATTAAATTCGACCATAATTTAGAATCCGAAATAACAGTTATCATTACTGAGGAAAAGTAATTATGGCTAAATACATTTTTGTTGCTGGCGGCGTAATGTCTGGCATTGGCAAGGGGATAGCTACGGCCTCGATTGGAAAAATTTTAAAAAGCAAAGGATTTAAGGTAACAGCAATTAAAATTGATCCTTATATCAATGTCGACGCTGGAACCATGGATCTCATAATTCATGGGGAGGCTTTTGTGACCCAGGATGGTGATCAGTGTGACCAAGACATGGGAAATTACGAAAGATTTCTGGATGAGAATCTGACAAAAGCTAATTATATGACCACTGGCAGAGTTTATCAGTCAGTGATTAATCGGGAAAGAAATTTAGAATATAAGGGGAAGTGCGTTGAAGTAGTTCCTCATATTCCTGAAGAAGTAATCTCTCGAATAAGAAAAGCAGCCAAAAAAACTAAGGCTGATTTTGTTTTGATAGAAATAGGCGGAACAGTGGGAGAATACCAAAATATGCTCTTCTTGGAAGCAGCTAGAAGGATGAGATTAAAATATCCAGGCGATATTCTTTTCGTTTTTGTAAGTTATCTGCCTATTCCTAAAATAATTGGTGAGATGAAAACAAAGCCTACTCAAAACGCTGTTAAAGCTTTAAATACGGCTGGGATTCAGCCAGATATTATTCTCGCACGTTCAGTGACGAAGTTAGATAGAACAAGAAAAAGAAAAATCTCAATTTTTTGCAACGTAGACGTGAAAGACGTTATTTCTGCCCCAGACATCAAAACAATTTATGAAATCCCGATTAATTTCGAAAAGGAGAATTTAGGTAACCAGATTTTGACAAAATTCGGTTTAAAGGCAAGAAAAAATGATTTAAAAGATTGGAAATCATTGATTAAGACAATAAAAAATGCTAAAAAAACAGTTAAAATAGGCATAGTTGAAAAATCTTTTAAAGCAGACGCTACTGCTTTGACAGATTGCTACATATCGATGGTTGAAGCATTAAAACATGCTTGCTGGTTTTACAAAAAAAAGCTAGAGACTTCTTGGCTTTCGGCTGAAAATTATAAAAAAAGCCCTCAATCTTTAAAAGAATTAAAAAAATATGACGGTGTAATTATACCTGGTGATTCTGATATCAAAGATATTGAAGGTAAAATACGTGCAATTGAATTTTGCAGAAAAAACAAGGTTCCATTTCTGGGTATTAGCTTAGGGATGCATCTAGCAGCAATAGAATTTGCCAAAAATGTTTGTAAAATTAAAAAAGCCTCTTCAACTGAGCTGCCTAATTGCCAAGAGCCAATAATTGATGTAATGAAAGAACAAAAAGGTTTCTTAAAAGAAAAAAAATACGGGGTAACAATGAGGCTTGGAGCATATAAATGCAAACTAACACCGAAAACTATTAGTTCTCAAGCCTACGGAAAAAGGATGATATCTGAACGCCATCGTCATCGTTACGAATTAAATAATGATTACCGAGACATTTTGAAAAAAAACGGTTTAGTAATAGCGGGAATCAACCCCAAAAGAGATTTAGTGGAAATTATCGAAGTCAAAAACCATCCTTTCTTTGTAGCTACTCAATTCCATCCAGAATTCAAATCAAGACCCCTAAAACCGCATCCTTTGTTTAGAGAATTTATTAAAGCTAGTATTAAAAAAAGGAGCTAAGCTCCTTTTTTTGTAAAATCAATTTAATCTCCGAATATTTATTCTACGTTTACAACTTTAGCTATTCGTTGAGAACCGTCAAACCGTTTTTTTCGTTTTGTTTTAAACTTAACCACACCATCTTTCATAGCAAAAAGGGTGTCATCGCCTCCTTTTTTAACGTTTTTCCCAGCTAAAAATTTTGTTCCTCGCTGACGAATAATTATCATTCCTGTCTTAACTTTTTGTCCCTCATAAAGCTTAACACCGAGATATTTTGGCAAGGAATCTCTTCCCAGGCCGGTTGTACCTTTTGATTTTGTTTTTGCCATATTAAATATGTTATCAAACTTTTTTCAATTTGTCAAAAGACACCGAGAAGATATAATATTATTTATCGGGATTATTTTAATTTCTTTACTTTCTTTCGCTGCAGGATATATAACAGCAAAACATCAGGAAAAGAAATCAATAAGGTATGAAGAAACAAAAAATAGCAATTATTGGAGCGGGGATATGCGGTCTTTATTTAGCCTGGAAACTTTCGGAGAAGGGGCATAATATAATTATTTTTGAAAAAAAGAAAGAAACCGGCAACGCAGTCTGCTCGGGCCTTTTCTCTCAAAGAATTTTAGAATTCATCCCGGAAAGCCGCAAATTAATAAAAAATAAAATAAATTTTGTTCGGCTGCACTTTCCTAAAAAAATAATAACTGTAAGATTTTCCAAAAGTTTTTTTGTGATATCACACTTTGAATTAGACAAATTAGCAGCTAATTTAGCTCGAAAAGCAGGCGCTAAAATTATTTTAAACAATAACATATCTTCGATGCCTAAAGGGTTTGATAAAATAATCGGCTGCGATGGAGCAAATTCTTTTATCAGAAAGAGTTTGAATCTTCCCGAGCCCGCTTACAGATTGGGAATTTTAGGATTTACAGAGAACAGTTCTCTGTTGGCTAACAGAGAACTGTTCTCTGATAGCTTTAACAATTATGTGGAAACTTGGCCTTGTAAGAATGGATTTATTTGGAAAATTCCCCGAAACAATGAAATGGAATATGGAATAATCTCAAAACCCAAATTAGCTAATAAACTTTTCAAAGAATTTTTAAATAAAAATAATCTTTCGCTTGAAAAAACAAAAGCAAAAATCATCCCTCATGGTTTTATAATACCCAAAAATCCCTCAATTACTCTTTGCGGAGATGCTGCTGGATTAACTAAGCCTTGGTCGGGCGGGGGAGTGATTTGGGGATTAACAGCAGCTGAAATTCTCTTAAAAACTTTTCCTGATTTCTTGGCTTACCGCAAATCGCTTAAAAGATTCTTTCTTCCAAAAATTATTTTTTCAAAATTAGCCACGAAAACAATTTTCTTTCTCGGATTTAAAGCACCTTGGTTATTGCCTAAAAAAACCAAAATGGAATCTGACTTCTTATTGTAATCGAGCTAAAGAGTGTGGGATTCGAACCAGAGTTAATTTAGCGGAGCGTATTTTATCTATCTTCAAGACGTGAGGAGTGAAGTGTATCCTCTGTGATACATAAGCGACGAATAACGTAGAAGATGGATAAAATACGCCCGCCCAGAGGGAAGGAAAGAATAGGTCAATTTCTGCGTTCTTCCTCCTCGGTGTGTCTTGAGGACACACCTTCGATCGGAACGCCTTGAACTTAACCCATTCTTTCCCTTCTAAAGTTGACTCTGGTTCGAATCCCACACTCTAATTGAAAAAAAGATATTTTCTTTGTATAATCACAAAAAGAAACTATGGCAAAGAAAACAAAAAAAATTCCAAATCACCTAGGGATTATTATCGATGGAAACCGAAGATGGGCAAAAAAAAGAGGATTAGCTTCTTTTGAAGGCCACCGTAAAGGATTAGACAAAATCGGGAAAGTAGGGGAGTGGTGCAAAAAGAGAGGAGTTAAAATTCTAACTCTTTATGCTTTTTCTACTGAAAACTGGAATAGATCTAAAAAAGAAGTGGGTTATTTAATGGGTCTTTTAAGTGAAGCTCTGGGGGAAAGAAATTTAAGAAAAATCCATCAACGAAAAATAAAATTACAAGTAATTGGACAAAAAGAAAGATTATCGCAATCCCTTCAAAAAAGAATAAAAAAAGCAGAAAAACTGACTAAGGATAACAAGGAAGGAATTTTAAATTTAGCCATTTCTTATGGAGGTAGATCAGAAATTATCCAAGCAGTTAAAAATATCATAAAAAAGAAAATTCTGGCTAGCAAAATTACCGAAGATCTAATTAACCAAAATCTCTGGACAGGTGAATTGCCGCATCCTGATTTAATTATCCGAACTGGCGGAGAGCAACGACTTTCTAATTTCTTAACTTGGCAGTCGGTTTATTCCGAACTTTATTTCACTAAAAAATATTGGCCTGCCTTCACGGAAAAAGATCTTGATGAAGCTCTTTTGGATTATTCCCGGCGCCAGAGAAGATTCGGCAGATAATTTGCAACGGTAATGTTTTTTGAAAACCCCGCTTAGCGGGGTTTTTTGTGTTGGTGTTAATAATTACTATTAGCTTCTTTTTCTATTTGCGCCTGTGGAAAAAACCCGTGGCTAAGCATTATTTACGCTTAAAAACTGCAGAAGATGAAGGGTTGACAAGTATTCTGGTTGGTATATTATATTTACAATGTTTAAAAATTAAAGGTTGCTTGAGGCCTAAAGAGTGTGGGATTCGAACCAGAATCAATTTAGCGGAGCGTATTTTAT
>CAZDKD010000023.1:0-2946 GCA_964506305.1 uncultured Candidatus Saccharibacteria bacterium
TTCTCGCTGTGGCGTAACCATGAAAACCGATTTTACCCACTTGCTGAATAGCGGCTATCAATTAGAAGAAGTGGCGGCGGGCTTGCTGGATTCTTCAGCAAAGAATGCAGCGATGTTAGCTCTAAAAAGCGAGGTTTCTTCCCGAGTTTTGATTATTGGCGGACTTTCGGTTTTGAAACGAATTGTCAGTACTATTAGAAAAAAGTTGCCAAAAGAGACTAAAGTGGAAGTACCTCCCCAATCTTTATATTTTGAGGCCCTGGGAGCAGCTTTGATTGGCAGAAAGGCGATAGAAAAGGAAGATAAGAAAGACATTTTTAAATTTAATTTAAATAATTCTGAACAAGCAGGTTCAGGATTGGTTTTTCTTCCCAGTTTGAAGGATTATTTATCTTCAGTAAAAAAGGTAAAAATCTCAGAGCAGGAAAAGTCTTTCTTATTTAACTCGCCAATTGTTGGGTTAGATATTGGTTCAACGGGATCAAAAATGGTGCTTTTTGATCAAGAATTGATTTTTGAGGCCTATACGCCAACCGAGGGCCAGCCAGTTGAAGCGGCCAAGAACTTAGTTCGGAAGATTCCTCAAAATCTTTTAGGCCAAGTTAAAGCTGTTGGTTGTACAGGCTCTGGCCGGGAAATTGTCGCTAATCTCTTAAAAGCTTCCTTACCTAGAGAAGATCGAGATCGTATTTTTGTTCTTAATGAAATCGCAGCCCATGCTGAAGGCGCTCACTACTATGATGAGAACGTGGATACAGTTGTTGATATCGGCGGGCAGGATGCTAAGTTTACCAGATTAGAATCTGGCCGGGTTATTGATTCTTGTATGAATACTGTTTGTTCGGCAGGCACCGGTTCTTTTTTAGCAGAGCAGGTTGAGCTTTTAGGAATTAAAAACGTGGAGGAGTTAGGAAGAATTGCTTTAGAGTCTCCTCGGGCCGTTGATTTAGGGCAGCATTGCGCAGTTTTTATTTCCGAACAGATTGATGAAGCCAAACGAAAAGGCGCTAATCTCCCGGAGATAATTGCCGGTCTCTACTATTCAATCGTTCAGAATTATAACAATCGAGTGAAAGGATTAAGAGATTATGGCAAGAAAATTTTTCTTCAGGGAAAACCAGCTGAAAATATAGCTTTAGCTTGCGCTTTAGCCAAAGTAACCGGTAACCCGATTATAGTTCCTCCTTCACCAGGCACTCCCGGCGCTTTAGGAATTGCTCTGTTGACTGAAAAAGAATTAGATGGTGATTTTAGCCAAAAAAGATCTCTTAATTTAGATCTATTTCTTAATAGCGAAATTTTAGAGAAAAAAGAATTTCGTTGCCAGTCGAAAGATGGATGTTTAGTAGGAAATTTGTGTCCTATTCAAAACATTAAAGTAAAGGTGGGTCAAGAGACAAAGCAGTTTTTCTGGGGCGGAGCTTGTGATAAATATGAAAAAAAGCCGGATAAGAATCCTGCTTTAGCAAAAGCTCCTCGTTCATTTATTGAAAGAGAGAATCTAATTTTGAAATCTCTGAAGAAAAAAGATGATTCAGCTAAAACTGTTGGTATTCCTCGTGGCTTGGAAACTGAAGAGATTTTACCTTTGTCTATTACCTTTTTTCAAGAATTAGGGTTTAGGATTAAATTGCAAAAGCAGCCGTCCTTAAAATCTTTAGAAGAAGGAAGTAAGCTTTGCCAAACAACATTTTGCGCTCCTCTCCAGCTTTTAGCTGGTCAGGCTAAGCTTTTTGAAAGCGAAAATTTTATCTTCTTGCCTAAAATCATTGAGATTGCTGGAGTAGCTGTTAACCCGGACAAAAATCGTTCTTTCGCTTGTCCTTTATCGCAAGCTATGCCCGATCTTTTCTCTCCCAGATTATCGGTTAAAGTGCTCAAACCCTTACTGAATTTTAAGAAAGGCATAGAGCCGAACAAAAAAGCGTTTCTAAAAATGGGGCTTGATCTTGGCTTTTCTAAAAGAAAAACAATATCTGCTTTCGGAAAAGCTGTTAAGGTTCAAAAAGAATTTGAGAATAAATGCCGAGAAATAGGGGAAAAAGCTCTAATATACGCTAAAGAGAACGGAATGCCGGTAGTTGTGGTTTTAGGCCATCCTTATATTATCAATTCTTCTTTGATATCGGCGGGGATACCGGAAGCGATTCAGGAAAATGGCGCCATAGCTCTTTCAGCTAGTTGCTATCCCTGGGATAAAGAAAGCACTTTATTCAAGGATATTTATTGGGGTTATGGCCAGAGATTGCTTCAATCTGCTTGGCAGATAAGGCGACAGCCGGGAGTTTATCCTCTTTGGCTTTCGGTTTATTCTTGCGGTCCTGATAGTTTTCTGATTCATTTCTTCCAGTATTTAACTAAAGGAAAGCCCTACACGATTTTGGAATCAGATGCTTATACTGGCCAAGCCGGTTTTAAAACGCGGGTTGAATCTTTCTTGTACGGCATTAAGAGTTACCGCGAAAAAGAAGAAAAAACACCCTTTGATTTTTGGCATTTTGAGAGAGATGAAAATATAAGTGAAATCAAAAAAAATGGGCATAAGGTTTTAGTGCCCTGGATGGGTGAATCCGCGATTGCCTTATCGGCTCTCTTTAGGTCTATAGGTATGGAAAGTGAAGCTCTTCCTTTGGGAGATCAGAAAAGTTTAGAATTTGGCCGAAAGTTTACTTCAGGTAAGGAATGTCTTCCTATGATTATTACTTTGGGCAACTTGCTTAAGTATTTAGAATCTCGCCAGGAGAGTTTTTATTACTTTATGCCTCAAGCTTCGGGTCCTTGTCGTTTTGGACAATATCAATTATTGTTCAGGATTGTTTTAGAGAAACTGGGCTTAGACAAAAGAGTAAAAATCCTTTCTCCGACTTCGGAAACCGGCTACCAGTACGAATTGGAAGCGGGATCAGCGGCAATGGCTAAAGCTTGGGCAGCAGTTGTTTTTGTTGA
>CAZDKD010000023.1:3046-7410 GCA_964506305.1 uncultured Candidatus Saccharibacteria bacterium
TGGAAGCGGGATCAGCGGCAATGGCTAAAGCTTGGGCAGCAGTTGTTTTTGTTGATTTTTTGAAAGATGCTCTGCATGATATTAGGCCGGAGGAAAAAATACCTGGTATAACCCAAAAAGTTTTTGATATTTATCTTAAAGAAGCGGAGAAAGTAATCTCCAAGAAAAATAACAGTTGGGCTGGGTTAAGAGATTTATGGGGACTTGAGCCCTTAGCTGAAAAAGCGGCTGGGCATTTTGAAAAAATTCCGCGGGATCAAAGAAAAAAAGGCAAGCCAACAGTGCTGGTAACCGGAGAAATCTATGTTAGATTGAATAGTTTTGCCAACAACGAAGTGATTGAGAAATTAGAGAAATTAGGAGCGAAGGTAAAGCTTTCACCGTTTAGAGAATGGGCAAACTATATTACTTATTTGAGAGCAAAGGGAGAGACGCTGAATAAATCTAGTCGGCTAAAAATGCTTCTAACCCGTTGGCTCCAGAAAAAAATTGAAAAGAGGTTATATCAAATATTTGCTAAACAGTTGGGCTGGAAAGAAGATCATCATATAGAAAAAATTCTTGAAGCAGCCAGACCCTATCTTAGCGATCTCAAGCCCATAGGTGAAGCAGCCCTGACTATTGGATTACCTTTATTGCTTTGGCAAAAAAAGGAGATACAAGGGTCTGTGGTAGTGGGTCCTTTCGAATGTATGCCAACCAGAATTAGCGAAACTCAGTTAAACCTTATCTCCCAAAGAACTAATCTTCCGGTTTTAACATTGTCTTTTTACGGAGAACCTTGGAAGAGGACACGCTGGAAAGTTTTGTCTGGGATTTAAAAAAATAGTTTTAAAATAAAGCCACCAAAAATTGGTGGCTTTTCTTTTTTGTCTAAAATATATAGAATGGAAAGATGACTAAGGAAGAATTTGAAAAAATTGTTGAAGAGGAAATTGAAGCAGTTCCTAAGAAATTTTTAGAAAAATTAAAAAATGTTGATATTTGTATTGAAGATGAGCCCACCCCTTTTCAATTGAAAAAATTGAAAGCTAAAAAAGGCTCTTTAATTTTCGGTTTATACGAGGGTATTCCCCAGACAAGAAGAAGATATTACGCTCAGGTTTTACCGGATAAAATAACTATTTTTAAAAAATCGATTGAAAAGATTGCTAAGTCAGAAGAAGAAATTAAAAAGAGGGTAAAAAATACGGTTTGGCATGAAATTGCCCATCATTTTGGCATGTCGGAAAGACAAGTTAGGGGTGCTGAGAAAAAAAGAAGAAATTGACAATTATTATTTAATTGATAAACTTGTAGACAGTTCTTAAAAAGGGGCCGTAGCTCAGTAGGGAGAGCGCCCTGTGCGTTCATTATTATTCGCAGGGAGGTCGGAGGTTCAATCCCTCCCGGCTCCAGTATTAAAAACCCCTTGTAAAAAAACAAGGGGTTTTATATTTTATCTCTTTTCAATTCTTCTGACATATTCGCCTTTTTCGGTATTGATTTCAATAATATCTCCTTTTTTAATAAATAGGGGAACTGTTATTTCAGCTCCGGTTTCTAAGACAACAATTTTATTTCCGCCTTGGGTTCTATCGCCCTTAACTCCGGGTGGCGCTTCTTTCACCTTTAACTGGATTTTAATTGGCAGAGAAACGTTAATTACTTTACCCTTGAAGATTATTCCTTCAATAATTTGATTTTCTTTTAAGAACTTTATGGCAGAACTAATTTGCTTTTCACTTAATTCAAATCTTTCAGAAGGAGTATTTTCTTTGCAAAAAATGAATTTGCCCCGGTGAGAATATACAAATTTAACTTTTATTTTAGTAATTTCTGTTTCCTCAAAATTATCTGAAGGATGAAAGGTTTTAGAGGTTATTTCGCCTGTGATTAAATTTTTTAGTTTCACCTGTAAGACTGAATGGCCTCTTCCTTTAAACATTGAAGAGGCCTCAATTATTTCACAGGGGTGGTTGTTGAAAATGATTTGCACTCCCTTTTTTAATTCAGAGTATGATATCATTTTGGAATAAAATTAATAAAATCGGGATGACCTCTTAAAAAATCATTTATTTCTATTGGTTTTTTGCCTTCAGGCTGCAATTTTTTGATAATTAAATAATCTTTTCCGCACTTAATAGCGAGATTGTTTTCAGGAGCAGTTTTAGACGCTTCGGCTTTTAAAATTTTAATTCGCTTGCCTTTCCAAAAAGTAAAAGTTCCCGGCCAAGGATAGAAAGCTCTAATTTGTCTTTCAATTTCTATAGCTGATTTTTTCCAATTAATTTTACCATCTTCTTTTTTTATAATCTTTGTATAAGTAGCTTTTGATTTGTCTTGAGGCCTTGCTTTAATTTCACCATTTATCCATTTTGGGATAATTTCTACTAATAAATCAATACTTAAAACCGCTAACTCTTTTGATAGTTCATCTGTGGTTATTTTAGGATCTGAGATTGGCAATTGGCGATTTGTAATTATTGGCCCGTGGTCCATTTTTTCATCTATCAGAATTATTGTTGTTCCGGTTTCTTTATCACCATTTAAAATAATAGTTTGTATCGGCGAAGGTCCTCGATATTTTGGCAAGAGAGAAGGGTGAACGTTTAAACATCCATGTTTGGGAATTTCTAAAATTTCTTTTGGTATAATTTCTCCGTAAGCTGCAATAATTATTAAATCCGGCTTCATTCTTGTAGCTTGTAGCTTGTAGTTTAAAACTTTTTTTGGTTGCTCAACTGGAATTTTATATTTTTGGGCAATGATTTTTACGAGCGGGGGAGTTAAAATTTGTTTTCTGCCGACCGGCTTATCGGGCGCGGTAATAACTAAAGCAGGCTTATAATTATTTTTTATAAGCCCCTCTAAAATAATTGCCCCGAATCCGGGTGTTCCCATAAAGATAATTTTAAGTTCTGTTCTTTGTTCTTTATTCATTGTTTTTTGTTTTTACTTCATTGTTCGCCATTCAACATCAGATTCTTTTCCGGCAAATTCTAACCATTCGCCGTATTTGTTAATTACATACCATTTCTTTTTAGTTTCCGACCAGACCATCGGGTTTTCTCGGTAAAAAGGTTTCTTTACAATTTCTTTCGGTTTTAATCTGTCTAATTCCAGCCATTTTTTAAAGACAGTTTCAATAGCGTAATCCAGATCTCTTGATTTTGCCCATTTAGCAACTTTATCAATTGCATCCTCAGCTTTTTTTATGGAGCCGGCTAATTCCAGAAGCTGTTTAGCCGGTTTAGTAAATCTGGAGTAGATTATTTTTTTCTTTTTAGCATCTTTTTTTAATTGCTCCAAAGATATTCCTTTAGTTTTGAAATAATGAGTAACTATTTGGCGGATAGCAGTTTCCTCTTTCAGTTTCTCATAATAGCTGATTTTACCCTTTTTTAAATATTCTTCAGTCTTTTCCGCAATACTTTTGCCTATACCTTGAATTTTTTTAAGACCCTTGAAACCTTCTTCTTTATAGATTAAAAGGATGTCTGTTTTTAAATTATCTAAAGCTTGAGCTGCTTTTCGGTATGCCTTTGGCTTGAAAGCAGTTCCTTCTATTTCTAAAAGATTTGCTATCTCATAAAATATTTTGGAGAGTTTTTTGTTAACCATATTATTTTAAAGCTTGCCTAATTCTCTCTGCTTCGTTTTCTACAACTTTTCCTTCATATTCTGCTGCATGATCGTGAGCTCCTTTATATACCGGTCTTTTTTGGTCTAGATGCAAGTTAAAAGTTAATTCATTATTATTTTTTTCAATATACAGATGAAATCTTGGATAACCGCTTCTCTCCAAGGGTCGAACGAAACTCTCATTTTGAAAATAATAGCCAATTTTCCTGGCTAAGTTTATGATATTATCTCCCGAAGTATTTTTTATAGTGAATTTCATATATTTATTACGCTTTAATTTTAGCTTTTTTTATGATAAAATTCAATTATATGAAACAAAGACGTCGTGTTTTTATTGCTATAAATTTGCCAGAGAACATAAGGAGAAAATTAACGGATTATCAAAAAAAATGGCCGGAACTGCCGATTAAATGGACAAAACCAGAGAATATTCACATTACTTTGGTTTTTTTGGGCTATATTATGGATGAAGAGCTTTTGGAAGTTTTTAAAACCAGCAAAGAGACAATTTCTAAGCACCCGCCGTTTTCACTTGTTTTGAATAAAATTTATTATGGTCCTCCTAAAAAAATACCACCCAGAATGATTTGGGTGGTAGGAGAAAAATCATCAGAGTTTACGAATTTAAAAAATGATTTAGATAAATCTTTATCAGGTTCGGAGAATGCCAGTTTTTCTGCTGGAAATAGAACGTTTTCTCCCCATATCACTTTGGGAAGAATTAGGCAGTGGGAGTGGAA
>CAZDKD010000024.1:0-7304 GCA_964506305.1 uncultured Candidatus Saccharibacteria bacterium
GAAAAGGGTTGACAAAAGCAAATAAATAGATATAATGAGTGTTATTAATTGCACATTTAAAAAAAAGAAAGGAGCGTTAAGAATGTATAAAGATAAAATTCATTGTTGGATGCAAATTAATGGCTATGTTGATTTAAAATCTATAAAGGCCTTTTATAAAAAGATAGAAGCGCTATCAACGGCCATACTAAAGAAGAAGAATATCAAAAAGAATGAGTTGTTAGTATGGGCACTTGATATTCACGCTGAAGAAAAATGGCCTGTGTTGGATGCAGCTCTTGGCCTTTGCGAAGTAGAAGAGATGAATTTGTTTATGCTTTTTCATCTTCAGTCCAAGACCGCTATACTTCTATGTCCGCCGTATCTTAAAGAAAAACCGGAGTATACAGTTTCAATGGTAATCGATTTTGAAGGGGAAAGGCCGTCTGCGAAGTATACCCTCGGGGATCTGACAAATGACGAAATGGCAGAGAAAATTAGCAAGGACCTGAAAAGATTTAAAACGCCAAAATTAGGCGTTGATTACTAATCAAAAAGCCCCTAGCGGATAACCACAGGGGCTTTTTTATAACCTGCAAAACTAAAGGTTTTTTTTAATAATTGGTCCGTCTTTAGTGTCTTTAATTTTATATCCCGATCTTTCAATTTTTTTTCTTATTTTATCTGCCACTTTCCATTTTTCTTCTTGGCGGCATTGCCTTCTTTCTCTTATTAATTCTAAGATTTTTAGAGGAATTTTCTCTTTCTTTTTTGACTGGAAAATAAAATTAAAAACTTTGTCAATTTTTTTTAGAAGCTTTAAAATATCTCTGGCGTTAGTTTGACTAAGAAGATTTTTATCTATTAAAGAGTTTCCTTTATTTATTAACTCAAAGATTATAGCAACTGCTTTCGGAGTGTTAAAATCATTTTCCATTGCTTTTTCAAAATCTTTTTGAGTTTTTAGGATTAAGCTTTTCTCTTCTTTTTCTTTTTTATTTTTAACTTTATTTAATTTATCAATAAACTCATCTATTCTTTCCAGTTCTTTTTTTGTTTGAGAAATTAGTTTTTCATTATAATTAACGGGAGAGCGGTAGTGAGCTTTGAGTATAAAGAGCCGCAGTGTTCGGGCTGAATGTTTTTTTAAAAAGTCTCTGATAGTAATAAAATTACCCAGGGATTTTGCCATTTTAGTTTTTTTCACGGTTAAAAATCCTGTATGAATCCAGTATTTTACCATTGGTTTTTTCCCGGAAATAGCTTCCATCTGGGCAATCTCAGCTTCATGATGAGGAAAAATTAAATCCCTGGCTCCGCCATGAATATCATACTGCTGACCGAAATATTTTTCAGTAATAGCTGTATCTTCAATATGCCAGCCCGGTCGGCCGTCGCCAAAAGGGCTTTCCCATTTCGGTTCTCCTTTTTTTGACAGTTTCCATAGGCAAAAATCGCCCTTGTTTCTTTTTTCTTTTGCTTTGTCAATTCTGGAAACACCGTCTTCTGCCTGCTGGGCTGTTCTTCTTGCCAATTTTCCATAATTTTTAAATTTAGAAATATCATAATAAATCCCGTCTTTTATTTTATAGCCATATCCTTTGTTTATTAGTCGTTCCACTTGGCTAATTATTTCCTTAATGTTATTGGTGGCTCGGGCATATTTTGTTACGCTGTCAATTTTTAAATTTTTCATATCCTTTAGATATTCTTTTTCAAAAAGTAAAGCCAATTTTTTAGGCGTTGTTTTTTTCTCTTTTGCCCGAGCGATTATTTTGTCGTCTATGTCGGTAATATTCTGGAGATAAAAAACTTTAACCCCCTTTTGCCTTAGGCATTTAACAAAAGCGTCAAAAACAATATAGGTTCTGGCATGTCCTATATGAGGAAAGTCGTAGACCGTCGGCCCGCAAACAAAAAGATTTACTTTTTTCTTTTGAAGCTTGCCCTGAGCTTGTCGAAGGGGTATAAAAGATTCCTTTTTTCTGGTTAGAGTATTATAAAGCTTAAACATATTAATTTATTCTAACATAAAATTCATCCTTTTCAAAATTGTCAATTTATGATAAGATAAAACGAATGAGAATGAAGAAAATCGATATTATATGCTCATTTATCATCGGAGAGGTAATTGCTGTAACTTTCCTTGGCATTTTAAAATGTTCACCAAAATACCTGCCAGACATGCCTCTTTCAGTGACCAAGCTGGCATGGTATTTCCCTGTAATTTTCCCTGTTCTTTCAATTTTAGGTGTTTTTATTGCCTTTTTTTTAGTACAAAAAGTTCCAACTCTTTTTCAATTGGCTAAGTTTGTTTTAGTCGGCGCTTTAAATACTTTTATTGATCTTGGGATATTGATTCTTTTATTGACGATTTTCGGAATCAGCGCAGGTTTGCTGTATTCAATTTCCAAGGCCCTTTCTTTCAGCTGTTCTATAATTAACTCCTATGTATGGAACAAATATTGGACATTCGGGAAAAAAGAAACCAAAGTAAACGGCAAAGAATTTGGGAAGTTCTTTTTGATAGCAGGGATAGGTTTCTTTTTAAATGTTAGCATTGCTTCTTTTATAGTGAATGTTATTGGTCCTCAGTTCGGGCTGTCAGCAGAGATTTGGGCAATGGCTGGAGCATTTACAGCTATTATCTGCGTTTTTATGTGGAACTTCCTCGGTTATAAGCGTTTAGTATTTAAGAAGTAAGATGTTTTTACCAAAAGAGAAAAAATTCTTTAATTTGTATGAAGTTTTAGCAGAGAAAATTATTAAAGTAGTTGAGCTTTTTGAAAAACTGAAAAAAGATTATTCGCTTCTTTCCCAAATTGCCAGGGATATCAATGATTTAGAAGACGAGGCTGATCAAATCGTTCATCAAATTGGGAACGAGCTGCTTTATGACCACACCAGAGTTACTGAAGAGAAAGGAGATGTAAGATTTTTTATTCATAATATGGACAATGTAATAGATTCTCTTGAGAAGGCGGTGAATAGATTAAATATTTATCGTATTAAAAAACTGCCCCCGTTTGTTTTTGAATTTCTACCTCTCTTGAAAGAAGCAGTAGGCCAAATAGAAATTGGAGTGAAATCTCTAAGGAATATTAAAAAAAACGATAAAGTTTTAGCTGATTGCTGTATAAGAATAAATGATTTAGAAAATGAGGGCGATAAAGTTAACAGAAATTGGGCAGCAAAGATTATAAATTCGGGCTTTGCCGATAATGAAGATTTCAGAAAAGTTTTAGCTCTTAAAGAAATTATTGATCTTTTTGAATACGCTATGGATCAATGCGAGGATGTGGCAAATGCTTTAGAAACTTTTAGGTTAAATGGGGAAGCTTAAAATGCCAGTTCTTTTTTTTGTAATTCTTATTATAATTATTGCTTTGGCTTTTTCTTTTTTTAACGGAGCTAATGACTGTGCTAATATAATTGCTACGACCTGTGCCACCAAAGCTCTTTCTCCTGTTAAGGCTTTAATAATTGTAGTTATTTTTGATATTCTTGGAGCTTTTGCCTCAACAAAAGTGGCTCAAACTATTGGAAAGGGGATCATTTCGTCTCAGGGCATGACTCTTACTATTCTTTTGACGGGAACTTTAGGAGCTGTTATCTGGGTATTCTTTTGTACGAGAGTAGGGATTCCTATAAGTGTCAGCCATGCCCTGATCGGAGGACTTTTAGGAGCAGGAATTGTAGCCGGAGGAAAAGAAATTATCCAGTGGGGCGTTCTTGCTAAAAAAGTCCTTCTGGGGATAGCCTTAGGGCCTGCGGTGGGATTTTTAGCCGGCGCCTTTTTACTCGCCGTTATAAGCTGGATACTATACTTGTTTTTTAAGAGACTTTCAAGCCAAAAAGCCAATAAATTTTTCCGAATAGGCCAAATTTTCACTACTCCTTTTATAGCATTTACCCACGGGATGAATGATGCCCAGAATGCAATGGGTGTTATTACCGCCGCCCTTTTAGCCGGAGGCTTTATTGAAACGTTTTATGTTTCTTTTTGGGTAAAAATAGCTTGCGGTTTAGCAATGGGAATAGGAACGCTTTTAATGGGGTGGAGAGTGGTAAAAACATTGGGCTGGAAGTTGACGAAAATTGAACCAAAAGAAGGATTTTCAGCTCAAATTGGAGCAGGAATTGCTGTTGGTTTGCATTCTTTAGCGGGAATGCCGATTAGCACAACTCATGTAGTTTGTTCATCGGTAATTGGCGGAACAGCTTTGCAAAATTTAAAAAGAATTAAGCAAGTAGTAGCTGTAAAGATGATTATTGCCTGGATAATAACAATTCCTTCGGCAGCTCTTTTCTCTGCAGCAACCTATTTAATATTTAGTTTATTTATTTAAAAGTCAATTATGGCAAATTTAGTTTTATACCGAAAATACAGACCCCAAACATTCTCAGAAATTATAGGCCAGGAACATATTGTCCAGACGCTGAGTAATGCTATTTCTTCAGGAATGGTTTCTCATGCTTATTTGTTTTCCGGGCCTCGCGGCAGTGGAAAAACGACCACAGCCCGGCTTTTAGCTAAAGCGGTGAATTGCCGTAATCGCAAAGAGGGTCAATTTGAGCCTTGCGATGAGTGTTCTTCCTGCCGGGAAATTAAAGAAGGAAGATCCCTTGATTTAATTGAAATTGATGCTGCTTCTCATCGGGGCATTGATGAAATAAGAGAATTAAGGGATGGGATTAAATTTGCTCCCACTAAAGAAAAGTATAAAGTATTTATAATCGATGAAAGTCATATGTTAACTCGAGAAGCAGCTAACGCCCTTTTAAAAACTTTAGAAGAGCCGCCCTCTCATGCAATTTTTGTTTTAGCTACTACCGAGATTCATAAAATGATCCCAACTATTATTTCCCGGTGCCAGAGATTTGATTTTAGGAGATTAACTTTACCGGAAATTATTAAGAGGTTAGAGATTGTTTCTAAAAAAGAAAAAGCAAAAATTGATAAATCAGCCCTGGAACTTATAGCTCTAAACTCGGGTGGTTCAATTAGGGATGCTGAAAGTTTATTAGATCAAACTCTTGCTTTTGCCGGTACTTTAAGAAAAGAGGGGATTAAGATAGAAGATATAAAAGATTTATTAGGTTTGACTGACATAAATTTAATTGGGCGGTTTGTTGATTTTATTTCAGAAAAAAATGGAGAGAAAGCTGTAACGTTTTTACAGGAAACTCTGGAAAAAGGTCATGATCCTCAAGAATTTGCCAAGGCCTTAGTTTGTTATTTAAGACAAGCAATGCTTCTGAAAATAAATCCTAATCCGATAAATCCGGTAATTATTGGTTTGACTAAAGAAGAGCAAGAGAGAATGAAGAATCAAGCGGAAAAGTTTTCTTTAGGGGAATTCCAGCAGGTTCTAAACCTTTTCTTAGAAGCCGAAAATAAGATAAAATATTCTTCAATACCTCAGTTACCCTTAGAATTAGCAATAGTTGACTTTATCAATCCCAAAGAGTAAAATTCTTAGTTAATATTAGTTAATATTCTTATTAATGCGGGGTCGTCTAATGGTAGGACAGTAGATTTTGGATCTGCCTATCCAGGTTCGAGTCCTGGCCCCGCAGCAAATAAGCGCAAAGCTCTTTAGAGCTTTAAGGTTATTTTGTCGTGGGCTGTGGTGAAAACCTTGCCACCGCATTGCTGCCGCCCGCGGGCGGCAGCAATGCCTTCGGGCAACTCCTTCGAGTCCTGGCCCCGCACTCTAAAGGTCACAAGTATATAAAATATAATATAAAATCTGCCGGCAAGCGGAAGTAAAAATATGGGTATGGGATGGGCAACTAAAAAAAGACTTGACAGGAAATTAAAGAAGAGAGGTATAAAGATAAAAACAAAGAAAAAGAAAAAGAAAAAGAAAAAAAGTAATCAGCCGAGTTAATTAAGGATTTGTCTCGATATAATGAAAATGGTGTCAGCTCTCCACTAAGACTCCCTAAGTTCCCATTAAAATCTCGGTTCTAGATCAAGGATGCCAGCAAATTTTTTTATTGACATAGGTCTTGACAGCGGTAAAGTGAGGTAAGTTTAGTTCTTTTAGATATACTTCATAAAACTCTCTCCTCCCTCCTTCTTGTTAGGCTTTTTTAATAAGCGAAAAAGTTTTTTGTTTGCCATTTTTAGAGTTTTCCACTATTTTATTTTGTTTTTATGATATAATAAATTAAGATTGTAGTGCTGCATAGAAAACTTCAAAAAACTGTATCAAGCTATTTTTTGTTAACAAAAATATAAATATATTATATTTTTTAATATTGCGTTGAAGAAAGTTTTTTTAAAAAAGAATATGGAGAAAGGAGATAAAACTATGTTTGGATTTTCGTCAGTGAAGATTTTTGCTACCACCGGCTCGGATGGCTTGGCTAACGAGGTTTGTAGGGAATTAAAGACCCGTTTGCCTTCCCAGCTTTTGGCCGGGAATAATTTAACTTTAAGTAAAACAGATATTCAGCGATTTTCTAATGACAATCTTCAGGCGCAGGTAAAAAACGTCAGAGGCCATTTTGCAGTGGTTATTCACACTCAGGTGCCGCCGGTAAACGACCGGTTAGTTGAACTTTTCGCTCTTCTCGATGCGATTAGTAATTCTCGACCGGCAGATATTTTATTGATGTTTCCCTATATGCCTTATTCTCGGTCAGACCGAAAGAATAAGCCTCGGATTTCCACTATGGGCCATCGTTTGCCTCATATTTTAACAACATCTTTTGAGCTTAAAAGAGTAATTTTACTTGATCCTCACGACTCTCATATTAAACATTATTTTAATCCAGCCGCTGATGAAATTTCAGCTATTTATCTTCTGGTTGATTATTTAGAGAAAAATGTTTTTGCCAATAAACCGAAAAATAAAAGCGTAATTGTTTTTTCAGATGCCGGAGCGGCAAAACGATTTGGGAAAATTGCCCATTTGCTTAATTTACCCGCGGCTTACATTGATAAAGACCGACCTGATGATTTTGAGAACCCGGATATTAATAAAGTAGTAGGCGAGGTAGAAGGAAAATTTTGTCTGCTTATTGACGATGAAATTCTTACCGGAGAGACGGCAATCGGCGATGCTAAGAAATTATTAAAAGCAAAAGCAGATTCGGTTTATATGACAGCGGTTCATGGGATACTGGCCCACAAAGAATTATCCAAAAAAGAATTAATAAAAAAGCTAGAAAACTCTCCCATAGAAAGGTTTATAATAACCAACAGCATTCCTTCCAAACCAGATATTTTGGGGAATAAGTTTACAGTTCTTTCAATAGCGCCACTTTTAGCTGAAGCAATTAAGCGCGCCGCTATCGGCGAATCGCTGACCGAG
>CAZDKD010000025.1:0-4711 GCA_964506305.1 uncultured Candidatus Saccharibacteria bacterium
TTACCTAATAAAACTTTCGAGTAATTGAAATATTTTTTCGTTTTTTATTGCTTCTTTAGTATACTCTTTTAATTTTTCGGGGTCAAGATTCTCATGAGCCCGATTAACGTCCGAATGCTGCTTTAACATTTTATTTATCTCTTCTTTAAGCTCTTGTTCTGAAACTTCAATTTTTTCTCTTTTTCCAATTTCTCTTAAAATTAGAAAGTTCATCACTTTCTTCCGGGCTTCTGTCAAAAAAGATTCTGATATCTCTTTTTCGGTTTTTTTAATTTTACTTAAATAATCAGCAAATGAGATTTTTAAACTATCAGAAACGTTCTTTTTAAGATTTCCCAGCATCTGGCTCTGCTCTCTCTCAACTAAAACTTCGGGGATATCACATTTCACTTCCTGTCCTATTTTCTCTAAAATCTCCCGCCTTACCCGCTGAGATTCCGCTCGCTGTTTTTCTAAAATAAGCCCTTCTTTTATATTTTTTTTAAGAGATTCCAGATTCTCAAATTTTCCTAAAGTTTTGGCGAATTGATTTCCAATCTCAGGCAATTCTACATTCTGAACCGAATTAACTTTAATTTTAAAATTAATTTTCTCGCCTACTGTTTTTTTCAGAGGATGATTCTCAGGAATACTTATTGAGATTCTATCTTTTCGCTCTCCGGCTCGCATTCCGACTATCTGCTCTTCAAACCCCGGAAGCAAATGCCCTTCTCCTAAAATGAACTTGTCTTTTTGCCCTTTTTGCTGAGACGCTGTATTTTTTTCTGTTACGATATTTTGAGGATAAGAACTAATTTGAGGCGACCAGTATTCAATCTCTACAAAATCTCCTTTCTGAGCAGGCTGATTCTTTAAAGCAAACTTCGCCCGGGACTTCTGAAGCCACTTAAGAGCTTCTAAAACTTCCTTTTCTTCAAACTTCGTTTCTTTTCTCTCCACCTTAGCCGCAATATTCTTGTAATCAGGTAATTTTATCTCGGGCAGTATTGTTGTTTTCGCTAAAAAAATAAAATTATCGCCGCGGCTCAATTTTTGAATTTCAATTTTTGGTTCGGAAACGGGCGTGATTTTATTTTTCTCCATTAATTGGCGGACAGCCTTCTGATAGTTTTCTCTAACCGCTAAATCAGCAGCTTCAATTAAAATTTTTTCCGGGCCTATTTCCTTTTCAATAATTTCTTTAGGCACTTTTCCTTTCCTAAACCCCTTAACCTCTAAATCCTTGCCCAAATTTAAAGTAGCTCGATCAATAAAACTATTAAACTCATTAATAGGCACTTCAATTTTAAGTTCGATTTGAGATTTTGGAAGTTGTTTTACTGTAGATTCCATAAAACTTTAGACTAAAAACCCCACAATTAAAAGAGCAACAATATTTAACACCTTAATCATCGGATTAATAGCAGGGCCAGCAGTATCTTTATAAGGGTCGCCCACCGTATCCCCGGTAATAGAAGATTGGTGAGCAAAAGAACCTTTGCCGCCTAAATTTCCTTTTTCTATATATTTTTTAGCATTGTCCCAGGCAGCCCCTCCAGTAGTCATCGAAATAGCTACAAAAAGACCGGTTATAATACTGCCGATTAAAAGTCCCCCCAAGGCCTCTGCTCCCAAAACAAATCCTACTAATATTGGAAAAACAACCGGTATTAAAGCAGGAACAACCATTTCTTTTATTGACTCTTTAGTGACAATATCAACACACCTGCTATAATCAGGCCTTTTTTTACCTTCCATTAAACCTTTGATTTCCTTAAATTGCCTGCGCACTTCATTAACTACGCTGGAAGCAGTTTTGCCCACAGACGACATCGCTAAAGAGCCAAAAAGATAAGGGAGCAGTCCTCCGATAAATAATCCGGCTATAACTTTCGGATTACCTAAAAGGAAAGTAGCTTGTCCTCCTAATCTAATTAACTCCTGACCATAGGCTGAAAAAAGAACCAAGGCCGCTAAACCAGCCGAAGCAATGGCGTAAGCCTTAGTTATAGCTTTAGTGGTATTACCCACAGAATCCAAAGTATCAGTAACCTCTCTAACTTCTTCCGACAAGCCCCCCATTTCAGCTATTCCGCCAGCATTATCGGTAATAGGACCATAAGCATCAACCGCAACTACTATCCCAGCTAGAGAGAGCATTGCTACAGCAGCTAAAGCAATACCGTAGAGTCCATAGAACCAAAAACTAATTACTATGCCGGCAGAAATTAAAATAATAGGCAGAGCGGTAGACTTCATTCCAACAGCCAAGCCTGTGATTATATTAGTAGCATGGCCGGTCTGAGAAGCCTTAGCAATATCTTTTACCGGCTTATATTTATCTGAAGTATAATATTCAGTAAGAATAAACATGCCAGCTGCAATTATCAAGCCGCTTAAAGCCGCAAAATAAAGATTATTGGGACTGTCGGCAAAAAGCTGCGTTATCACCGGATAAAATCCTATAGCGGAAAGAAGAGCGGCAACAATTATTCCCTTATAAAGAGCTGCCATTATACTCTTTTTCTTCCCCATTCTTACAAAAAAAGTGCCGATGATTGAAGCTACAATAGAAATACTTCCTAAAAGCAAGGGAAGAAAAATAAACTGGGGGTTTTGAGGATAAAGCAATGATCCTAAAAGCATCGTTGCTATTATTGTTATAGTGTAAGTTTCAAATATATCAGCTGCCATGCCGGCGCAATCTCCGACATTATCCCCGACCTGATCGGCGATTACAGCGGGGTTGCGGGGATCGTCTTCAGGAATTCCCTTTTCTATCTTGCCGACAATATCAGCTCCGACATCAGCCGCTTTAGTATAAATACCGCCTCCCAATCTGGCAAAAACAGAAATCAAACTACCTCCGAACCCTAAAGCAATCAAGGCATTTAGATCTTTAGTTATTAAATAAAATCCGGCTACAGCCAACAATCCCAAACTTACCACCAAAAGCCCGGTCACCAGCCCCCCCTTGAAAGACAAACCTAAAGCCGGTTTTAATCCTTTTTTAGCTGCTTCTGCCACCCTTACATTCGTCTGGGTGGAAACCATCATTCCGATAAAACCCGAGAGAGCGGAAAGAACAGCTCCAATTAAAAAACCAACCGCGGTTTTGAAACCCAAAGTTGGCCAGAGAATTACAAATAAAATTATAGAAACCACGCCAATTGTTCTATATTGTCTTTTCAGATAAGAAACTGCCCCTTCCCGGATAGCCTTAGAGATCTCCACCATCTTCCCGGATCCCGAAGGCTTCTTTTTGATTTCTCGGGCTGTAAAATATACATAAGATATTGTTAAAACAGAAACAACAAGAGAAATAATTAAAGGTAAGTTTTCTTTCATAATATACATTAATAAATATCTAATAATAGATGTTTATTATTTTTTATTTTTTTTAGTTTTAGTTTTAGTTTTTTCTTTCTTACTTGACTCTTTTTTCTTTGATTTCTTTTCTTTCTTTTTTTCTTTTTCTTGTGTTTCTACCTTCGGCTCTTCTTTTCCCTCTGGGGCTCTGACATCTATCTTCCAACCGGTAAGCTTAGCTGCTAACCTAACATTCTGGCCTTCTTTGCCAATAGCCAAAGATAATTGGTCTTCGGGAACTATACATAAGGCCTTGTTTTTGGGCATAATTTTTATTTCCAAAACCTTAGCCGGCGAAAGAGCGTTAGCAACAAACTCTTCCGGATTTTCAGAATACTCAATAATATCAACTTTTTCTCCTCCTAATTCATTGATTATAGCCATAATTCTTGATCCTCTTTGGCCAACCGCGCTTCCTATCGGGTCAACTCCTTCCGCTTTTGACTCTACCGCAACTTTGGAGCGGGAACCCGGCTCCCTGGCAATTGATTTGATTTCCACCTGTCCTTGAGAAATTTCCGGCACTTCCAATTCAAAAAGTTTTGAAATCAATTTCGGGTAAGCCCGCGACAAAACCACCACTGGCCCTTTTGAAGTTTCTTCAACTTTCATAATGTAAAACTTAAGTCTTTGGCCGGCTTTATAAAATTCTCCGTAAATTTGCTCTTCTCTTGGCAAAACCCCTAAGGTTTTTCCAATATCAACAAAGATATTTCTTCCTTCTATTCTTTGGATAATCCCTGAGATTATTTCTCCTTCTTTAGATCTGTATTCTTCAAGAATCGTTTCTCTTTCCGCTTCTCTTATTTTTTGTAAAATTACCTGTTTCGCCGTTTGAGCAGCAATCCGGCCATAGTCTTTCTCGGTTTTTAAAGGCATCTCTAATTCCTCTCCGACCTTAATTCCTTTTTTTACCTTTTTGGCCTCTTCTATCATAATATGCTTTTCCGGATTAAATCGGATCTTTTTCTCTTCTTCTATTTTCGCCTTCTTTTCCTTATCCTCCACAGCCCTAACAGAAGAGGACTTTATTTCTTCCAGCTCTTCTTCGGAATAAATCATATCCTCTGAAACAACTAATTTTACCTGCCAAAACTTCACCCCTCCAGTTTCGGTGGTAAGTTTAGCTTTTATGATCTGGCCCTTTTTACCGTAATCCTTTTTATAAGCAGCCGCTATTGCTGTTTCAATGCTTTCTATTACCTTCTCTGGAGAAATTCCTTTTTCCTCGGCAATTTGAGCCATCGCTGATGTAAAATTTTTGATATCCATATTTTTAAAAAGTCCGTTTTCCAACGGACAGAAAAATCATTAACTTTCTTACTGATTTTAACCTATCAAAACAAATTCTTCTTGTCAACCC
>CAZDKD010000025.1:4811-6809 GCA_964506305.1 uncultured Candidatus Saccharibacteria bacterium
GTCAACCCTTCACTTATTTAAATTCTTTTTTAATAAACTCCACCAACTTGCTGGGAGGATAATCTGTCTTAAGAAGATATTTCTCGGCTTTGAGTAAAAGCCCTCTTGTCTCCAATTCTTTGCTGCTGTAATTAGTTAGGATAAGCACCGGCATATTTTTTGTATTTTCGCGCTTTCTGATTTCCTCCAAAACCTCAATGCCGTTCATATCAGGGAGAAGAAGATCAAGCAAAACTAAATCCGGTTTCTCTGCTTCTCCTTTATCTATCTCTTCAATTCTCCTAATAGCTTCTCCGCCCAAAAGCATCGGATCCACATCAAAACCAGCCGATTCCAAAGCTATTTTATAAACATCAATTGTCGCTATATCGTCTTCAACAAATAAAATTCTCTTTTTCATTTTTAGATATTTATTCAATCCGCTTGATTTCTTTTTTGAAAAAACTTTTTATTTTCTTCCAAGAAATAGAAATTATCATTTTTGGCATAGGATTGTCTTCAGCATCATTAAAATAAGACAAGCTTTTTAATATATGCATTATATTATAATCAATACTTTCGTATTTTTTCTTAAATAAACCTAAAAGCTGTTTAAGAGATATTGTTTTTTGGCCCAAAATAAATAAGTCAATAAAATCCTTCTTTGTCCCCCGGGAAGAAATAGCGCTAATCTTCATACAACCTATATCCCGACTATCAGCTATTTTAATTCCTTCAATTTTTATCAACCTAAAAAGAAGAGGGTATTCATATCTCAAAAAACTTATTTTAGTTCCATTGAATCTGCAAATTAAACTATCACTCGTTTCTTTTTCGACAGAAAGTTTCCCTAACTTTTTTATTTTTTGAACTAGAGCTTTAATATTAATTTTTTGAGAAGTAAAAAAATCTAAATCAATTGAAAGGCGATGCTCCAGCTGTAAAGCCAGCCCCGTTCCTCCAGCAAGATAAAAATCATCGAGCAAACCGGCCTTTTTTAATATTTCCAAATTGCTCTTCGTTTTTTTTGAAATGATTTTTTGAGACATAGAATTTTATCTCTCTTAAGATTAAACATAAATTGCCAAAAATTAGCGCTTTTTTGAGAAAGATTTTTAGATTTGCAAATTACATTTTTTATTTCGCTGATATTAAAATTCTTTTTCATCCATTTTACCGCTCTTTCGTCCCCATACTCTAAAATCCTCTCAATAATAAATGAACTATAGTTTTCTTTGCTTAGCTCGGAGAAATTTACATCCCAAAAATACTTTTTTAAAAATTTAGGAAGTAGCTTCATATTTTAATTTTAACAAATTTCCAGTCAAAATAAAAGCAAAACAGAGATCCGACCTCTGTTTAACTTAAACTGGTTTTTTGATTTATTCCCTATTTCACTTTATCGGCAGCTCCACATAAAAGACGCTTCCTTTGTTTCTTCCCTCGGACTCAGCCCAGATTTTACCTTTATGGGCTTTGATAATATGAAAAGCAATATAAAGCCCTATTCCCCTGCCCGTCCCGTGGAGTTTCTTCGCCTCTTTCCCCCTCTCAAACAATTTGGCAAAGAGAGTCTTCTGATCTTCTTTTGAAATCCCCGCTCCGGTATCTTTTACAATAATTCTTAATTTTGAGCCTTTCGTTTCCAGTTTTATCGCCACTCCGCCTTTATTAGTATATTTTATTCCGTTATCAACTACATTATATAAAGCTAATTTCAGTTTTCCGGGATCGGCTTTAATTTTAGGCATCTTCCCTCGCCCCTGAAATTTAAGATAAATGCCCCTGGCCTTAGCCTCAAGTTGGAGTTCATCAACTATTTCTTCAAAAATAGATTTTATTGAAATATCAGGCTGGAGAGAAATCACCCTCTTCCCCAATTGAAACTGAGAAATATCCAGAAATTCATTAACCACTTTAATTAGTCTATTGGTTGAGGCCTGAAACTTTCGCAGAGTTTCCTTAATCCTCGGAGAAACCTTTCCGTAGGTACCTCCGAAGATTAAATCCAAATATCCT
>CAZDKD010000026.1:0-6809 GCA_964506305.1 uncultured Candidatus Saccharibacteria bacterium
GGGGTGCTGAGGTCAGCAAACTGGTAGTATACTCCTCCTCCTCCTGATCCCATAGGACCTTGGGGGCCTCGGGGGCCTTGAGAGCCAGCCGGGCCTACGGAGCCAACTGGACCGGCTAATCCCTGAGGTCCAGCCAGGCCAGCCGGACCTTGAGAACCCTGAGAACCAGCCGGACCGGTAAGTCCTACCAGTCCTTCTTCTTTTAGTTTAGTAATAGCTTGCCAGATTTCTTCTATCTCTTCCGTAGTATCTTTAACTACTTTCTTTTCTGGGAATAAAGTTTTCCAAGGTTTAGTAACAAACCGATAACTATTCTTAAACAACTGGGAAGCATACCTGCCTGCTCGCTGCAAGCTGTCGGCTACATATTCAACTCCTTGAATAATATCTCCTGTTGCATCTTGAGCGCTTCTGGTTATAAACGATGAAGTGATTTTTAAATCTCCAACAAAATTCTGCCCAAACTTAAAAACTCCTTCTACAAAAGCTGATGTTCCAGTTTCAACAATGTCACTCAACCCCGTTAGAGATTCTTTTACTTTGTTCTCCAACTTTGTCTTTGTAATCTCTAACGGGGTCAACCAATAAGAATATTCTTTAGAAATATCTTGATAGCTAACTACAGCTAAGGAAATACCTTTAGCTGCTTGAGATGTTGTATTTCCTATTTCTTCAACAACTGCCTCTCCAGCCTCTCCTACTATATATGTAAGAGAGAAAAGTTCATCGCCAACAGTTAATAGTTGATTGTTAATTGCTAACAATGAACTGCGAAATGCACTTTTGATGTTTCGGATATTATCTTTTACTACTGAGGTTCCTGTATCGCCAATAGTCAAAATGCCTTCTGTTAAATTTATGGAAATAGTTTTAGTACCCCTGGCAAGGTCTTGGCCGAACTGGTTTATGTTTTTCGTCCCTTCAACAAATCTCCAACTGAGTTCAGCTGTTTCGTCGCTAATAACTAAAGCCCCTTCTTGGGCTAAATACAAACCAAAGGTTATACTCTGTGTAGCTTTTTTAACGCTATTAGAAAAATCAAGAGAAAATTCTTTTGCTTCCTCAATAAAATTCTGCCCAACAAACTCTGTTACTTTTTTAAAAGCAAGTCCCGTTTCACTTATGCCAAGTGAAATATTTTTAGTTGTCTGAGAAATTCCTCGCCCCGCGAAAATTAAGCTTTCGCGAATTCTTGAAAACGCAGAGACCCGTTCTCTGCGGACTTTTTCAACAGCATCTGTTGTTTCTCCAATAATTGTTTCCTCAGCTTCCCCTACTACTATATATGCCCCCGAGATTATTATTTCTCCCCCGCTAACAATCCCTTTGTTAATTTCTTTATTAAAATTCTTTACATAAGGATCAATGGTTTGAAAAACTTCTTTCAGAGATTCTTTACCAAAAACCCCTCCGGCAATTAGTAAAATAAAAGCCAGCGCTGTTACAAATCCAAAACGGAGCCCGGTACTAACCGATACGGGACACAACTCTTCGCTTTTCCCGAAAGGTGAAGGGCGCAACGCTGGCAGGCGTTTAGGTAAAACATCTGCGAACTCTTTTTCATTAAACTCCCCAACCGGAAGATTTGCCGGGGGACAAGTTTTTTGACCAGTTTTTCTAATTTTTATCTGGCTCGCTATTTGTTTAATCTTCTTCGTTTCGGTTTTTTTTCTCTCTCTTATTTTCTTGGCTTTTTCGGCTCTACTATTTTCTACTTTATTATTATATTCTTCAACTCTTGCAATATATTCCTCCAGCCACATTTTTTTGGTAAGCCAGTCCCTTCCCATCTTTATCGCTTTTAGCTTTCCCCGCCTAGCCCGCAAACTTAAGTATTCCTGTGAATAATTACAGTATTTCGTGGCTTCTCTTAAAGAAATATAGCCTTCTCTTATTTCTCCTTTAAATTTACTTAATTTTTCTCTCTTCATTAGTTCAAATTCTGTCAGGTTAGTATATTGGCACAACGATATACCATTACTCTATTATCGCTTACCTAGAAACGCTGTCAACAAACAAACTGTGGATAAACCAAACTAATAAAAAAGTAACTAAAAAACCCGATGATTGTGTAAAACATCGGGTTATTATACTGCTATGCTGCGCTATGCCGATAGAGAAACTCACTCGTATCGCAAAGCTTCCACCGGGTTGAGTTTTGAAGCGCTTCTGGAAGGCAAATATCCAGAAAGACAACCAACTAAGAAAGAAAAAGCCAAGCCAAAAAGAATAAGCTGGGGAGTAATTGAAGCTTTCAACAAAAAGAAATATTGAGTTTGGGCATATATTTCTATTATTTTAGCTAACCCCAAACCTAAAATTATCCCCCCCAAACCTCCAAATAATCCAAAGAATCCAGATTCAATCAAAAATATTGTAGTGATGGTTTTATTCCTGGCTCCAACGGCTTTCATAATTCCGATTTCTCTAATTCTGTCGTGGACCGAAGTATACATAGTATTCATTATTCCTATCCCACCAACAACAATAGCTATCGAAGCAAACCCAAAAATTGCTACTTGTATCAAAACCATTACATTGCCAACTATATCAGTCATTTTTTCGCTGCTAATAACTGTGTAGGGCGGCAAATCTTCTCCCTTTATTCTCTTTCTATTTTCTTCTAAACTTTCTTTTATGTTCTCCACCACCTCGTCTGCTGAATAGCCGGGTTTAACTTTAGCCATAGCCATTTTAGCTCCCTCTCTCTCGCCAGTGATTTCTCGGTAAACATTTAAATCTATATAGACCTGGGAGTCATCTTGTTTGCTCCCTACAGATTTCAATACTCCGACAATTTCAAACTGCTTTCCCTTAAGAGTAATTTGAGTTCCTGTTTTCATTTCAGGAAACATTTCTTTCGGTACTAAAAAACCAACGAAAATTTCTTTTTTGCCGGGAATCGGCCAACGCCCTTCTACTAATTCAAAGCCCATATCAGTTTTTAATACGTCCAGACCTTCTTTACTCAAAGGAATTCCGCACAATAAAACTGTTTTTTTCTCCCCCTGATATCTCATTGCTTCTCCCTTATAAGCCATAGGAATAACAGCATTTACTCCTTCGGTTCTTTCTATTGCTTTAATATCATCATCAGTTAACTCTAATCCCCCTGACACCATAGTTACCATATTAGTGAGTTCGCCGGGCATTATCATAATTAAGTCCTTACCCATCATTTTTAATTGGCTCAAAATTGCTGTTTTTACTCCTTCGCTTAAAGAAAGCAATGATATAATCAGAAAAACGCCGATAACAACCCCAATCATAGTCAGCCAGCTTCTCAAGCGCCTTTTTCTTAAACTTCTTATAGCGATTTTGATATATTCTTTTATTTCTTTTCCCATAGAACTTTTTCTTTTGCTAAGTGATTAGAAATTATCTGGCCATCTTTAATGTTAATTACATCTTCAGTGTATTCTGCGATATGAGGATCATGAGTTACAACAACAATGGTCTTCTTTTCTTTTTTGTGAAGATCAATAAAAACCTCCATAATCATCTTTCCGGTAGTAGAATCTAAGTTGCCGGTTGGCTCATCAGCAATTATAATCTCCGGATTATTAGACAGGGCCCTGGCAATAGCAACTCTTTGCCGCTCTCCCCCGGAAAGCTCAAATGGCCTGTGGAAAATTCTTTTTCCCAGGTCCAAAGAAATAAGAAGTTCCTTTGCTCTTTCTTTTCTTTCGTCTTCAGGAACGCCTTGAAAAACCATCGGAAGCATTACATTTTCAAGAGCGTTAAGATCATGGAGTAAATTAAACTGCTGAAAAACAAACCCAATTTTTCGGCCCCTAACTTGAGCTAACTCATCTTCAGAAAAGCCCATAATATCATGTTTTTCCAAAAAAACTTTTCCTTTGGTTGGAACATCCAAACAGCCAATGATGTGCATAAGAGTTGATTTCCCAGAACCTGATGGCCCCATTATAGTAACAAAATCACCTGGATATATTTCCAGGCTTATTCCTTTCAAAACAGTAAGCTCCATTTTACCCAATTGGTAAATCTTCCAAACATTCTCTAATTTTATTAACGATTCATCTTTCATAAATTTCTACCAACAACTACTTCCTCGCCTTCTTCCAACCCAGAAATAACCTCAATAAAATCATCTCCTTCCAAGCCGATTTCTATCTCTCGTTCTTCAATCTTGCCATTTTTAAAAACCTGAACCATTTTTTTACCATCTATTTTTTCTACTGTCCCTTTCGGAATAACCAAGACATTTTCTTTCCTTTCGCTCTCAATAATAATATCAGCCGTCATGCCGGGCTTAATCCCCTCTTTTTCTTCTTCAAAGCTAATAGTTACTTCATAATAAACTACTCCTCCGATTAGTTTCTCTGCCGGATCAATTGAAATTACTCTACCCCCTAAAACCTCATCAGGAAAAGCAGGAATAGCAATTTTTACTAAATTTGAAACCTTAACATCAACAATATCCTCCTCATAAATGTCTACTTCTACTTGAAAGGGCGCTGTGGGAAGAAAAGAAATTACCGAATCGGTTGGCTGAGTCATTTCTCCCTCTCTTTTATTTACTCCCGTTACCTGTCCATTTGTGTGGCTTCTTAGAACAGCATCCTGAATCTGGCTCCATAAAAGAGAAACTTTAGCCTGAGCTTGTTTTATCTTAGCTTGGTATAAATCAATATTTTCTTTAGTAGGACCGGCTTTTTTTAGAGCGAGCTGGTCTTGGGCTTTTTGTAATTTAGCTTCGGCGGTAGAAACCTGAGCTTCGGCAGTATTAATATTCGCTTCGTTAGTAACTTTAGCTGTTGAAATAGCTTGTTGGGCTGAAACCACATTAGTGTGAGCAGTATTAATATATGTTTTTTGATTATCTAAAGAGGTCTTATCGGCGCTTGGCACAGTATTGCGATAAGAAACTTCTTCTGTCATATTCCGAATTACCTCTAAAGCTTCTTGAGTATCTTCCAAGGCCTCCTCAGTTTTCTGAAGAGCTAAATCAATTTTCTCATCTTGAGAATCAGCTTTAGCGTCATTAATATAAGATTTTGCTTCATCCATAGCGCTTTTAATTTTATCTTTATTTTCTGTAACACTTCGCCCCTCTTGGTCAGAAGCGGTAAAATAATCGCGTTGGATATTTTTTGCTATATTATATGCGTTGTAAATTTTCAAATAAGAATCGTCTAAAGTATCAAGCGCATCTTCGTAGGCTTGTTTTAAATCTTCCTCGGCATCGGCTTCCACATCCTCTAAATTTTGCTGGGCATTTTCAAGAGTAACTTGAGTATTTAAAACTTCTGTTTCGGCAATTTTAATTTCTTCAGAGGAAGAACCGGCTAAAAGTTTGTTATAATCTGCCTGAGCTACTTCAAGAACGGCCTGAGCTTCGGTTAATTCAATATAAAGCTGGCTGGTATTAAGTTTTGCTAATTCCTGCTCGGCTTCAACTATATCCCCCACCTTTACATATATTTTCTCAATTCTGCCTGAGTTTTTAAAGCCAAGCTCCGTCCCTTCTGAAATTTTAACTGTTCCGGTTTCCGAAATCTCTTTTATAACAGTACCTATGGCTGCTTTTTCTAAAACAAACTCTACCCCGTCTTCTTTGATGAAAAACCAGTAAACAACAAACCCTAAAATAATAACTATAATTACTGTTATTATGATTATTTTTTTGCTTAACATTTTTATCATAATTTTATTAAAATTAATTTATAACACTCTTTTTTAATAATTTATAACACTCTTTTTTAATTATATATCCTCTTTAATAAAAAAGCAATAAAAAAAGCCCTCACTGTCAAATATATTGACGCGAGGGCAATCCCCGATTAAATCGGGGCTTTATCTAATAATCTGTGGTAAAGCTCCAGATACCGCCCGCGCGTTCCAAGCACGATATCTCTTGGCAATTTCGGCCCAGGAGGAGTTTTGTCCCATTTGTCCTCATCGTACAACTTTTGCAAATAATCGCGGACAAACTGTTTGTCAAAATTCGGCTGGTCGTGGCCCGGTTCATATCTGTCTGCTGGCCAGAATCTGCTAGAATCCGGGGTCAATACTTCGTCAATCAGAATAATCTGATTATTGGCTAAACCAAACTCAAACTTTGTATCAGCAAGAATAAGACCTCGTTCCAAGGCAAATTTATGCGCTTTTGAAAACAACTTTAAACTCCAGTCCCGTATTAGCACTGCCACCCTTTGTCCTACTAAATTGCAGGTATCGGAAAATGTAATATTTTCATCGTGGCCTGTCTGAGCTTTGGTGCTTGGAGTAAAAATTGGCTCAGCTAATTGAATACACTGCACATGCCCTGATGGAAATTCAATATCACCAACTTTTCCTGTTTTTTGGTACTCTTTCCAGGCACTTCCTGCCAAATAACCCCGCACCACGCATTCGACTGGCAAAGGCGCTGCTTTGTGACAAAGCATAATTCTTCCTTTAAATTCTTCTTTCTGAAAGGGCTCGGGAAAAGAGCTTAAATCCGTGCTAATGAGGTGGCTTTTCAAGCCGTCTACGGCAGACAACATGATCCCTTCAATCCAAAAACTAGTGATGGCGGTTAGTATTTCCCCTTTATCTGGAATACCGTTTTCCATAATCACATCAAAAGCGGAAATCCGGTCAGTAGCAATAATAGCTATTCTGCCGTCTCCAAGATCATAGATATCCCGAACCTTACCTCGCCTGCATTCATATCCTGAAACTTCTGTTTTCATTAATGCTTTTTTCATTATTATTTCCTTTCTTATTTAAAAAAATTGTTAAAGAACTAAAATTATCGATTAGTCATTCTAACACACTTTAAATTCCTGTCAATATAAGAA
>CAZDKD010000027.1:0-6618 GCA_964506305.1 uncultured Candidatus Saccharibacteria bacterium
TCAGAAAAAACCGCAGCAAGCTTAGGAACAACCATAATTAACATTAAAATCCCTATGCCAACCATAGCCACAACTATAACTGCGGGATACATCATTGCTCCTTTTATTTTTGACCTTATCGCGTGACTTTTCTCCATCTGATCAGTTAAAACTTCTAAAACTTCTTTTAACGTTCCTGCTTCTTCTCCAACTTTTACCATGCTAATAAAAAGTTCAGAAAAAATAGTAGAATATGCGCTAAGAGACTCAGAAAAACTTTTTCCTTTAATAATTTCCTCTTGTATGCCTAAAAGAGCTTTTCTAAGTTTTTTACTTCTACTCTGACTGGCTAAAATTCCTAAAGCTCTGGGGAGAGAAACACCGGCGCTAATCATAACGCGGAGATTCCTGGTAAACATCATTTTGTCAACCAAAGTAACTCTTCTAAAAAAGGGAATTGAAATTACAAATTTCTTTTTTTGGGTTTTTTCTCCCCTAGTTTCAACTTTAATTAAAATATATCCTTCTTTTCGAAGGATTTTAGCAAGCTCATGCTTAGTCTTAACTTTTAAGGTCCCCGAGCGCGGCTCCCCTTTTAAACTTTTAGCGGTATAGAAATATTCTGGCACAATTTTATTCTATTATCACACGTAATACTTCCTCAATGCTAGTAGCGCCCTGAGCTGCTTTGATAAAACCATCTTCAATCATTGTTCTCATCCCCTCTCTTTGGGCTTGAATCTGAATCTGACTAGTAGTTGCTCTTTTAACAATTAACTCTTTTACAGTTTCTGTAATAGGCAAAACTTCAAAAATCCCTACTCGCCCGCTGTAGCCTTCAAGACATTCTTTTGACGGTTTTGGACGATAAAATGAGATATTTTTAAAAGTAGTTTTAGTTTTTATTACTTTTTCTCTTCTTAAAACCTTGAGAACGCGTTCTAAATTACAATACTTGGCTAAATTTTTAAGATCAGAATCTTTTAGAGTATATTTTTCTTTTTCTGCGCAAAGCCGCCTAACCAGTCTTTGAGCCATAATTACAGTTAAAGTTGAAGAAATTAAAAAAGGTTCTGCTTTCATATCAACCAACCGAGGAATAGCGCCTGCCGCATTAGTCGTATGCAAGGTGGATAATACTAAGTGGCCGGTTAGAGCAGCATTAATAGCTAAGTTGGCAGTTTCGCTATCTCTAATTTCACCAACCATAATAATATCCGGGTCCTGCCTAACTAAAGACCTGAGTCCAGAAGCAAAAGTTAAACCAATCTTAGAACGAACTTGAGTTTGATTAATCCTTACCATTCGATATTCAATCGGATCTTCAACGGTGGAAATATTTACTTCCGGAATGTTTAAAATTTCCATCATAGCATAAAGAGTAGTAGTTTTACCGGAACCGGTAGGACCGGTAACGAGGATCATCCCCACTGGCTTTCTTAAACTATCTTGAACCTTTTCCAAAGCGTCTCCCACTAATCCTAATGCTTCTAAAGTAAAAGCCTTAGCTGTTTCTGACAAAAGACGCATTACAATTTTCTCTCCGTTAAAAACAGGCAAGATTGAAACTCTAATAGAATATCTATATTCTTCGGTTTCAACTTTAAACCGACCGTCCTGGGGAAGTCGATGTTCGTCCAATTTCAACTTGGAAAGAACTTTAATCCTAGCCACAATTCCAGAACTAGCTATTTTAGGCAGAACCATAGCATCATGTAAAATTCCATCAATTCGATAACGAACTATCACTTCTTTTTCTGTCGGTTCTATGTGAATATCAGACGCCCTTTGCAATATCGCGTGTTTCATTAAAGTATCTACTATTCGAATTACCGGCAGCTCTTTAGCTACTTTCATTAATTCTTCTTTTTCCTCAACTTCCTCTTCTTCCTCAATGGGCCTTATTATCCCAGCTTCTTTTTTAATAATATCGCCGAATTCAGCTTCCAGAGTTTTCTGGTATTGCCGCAAGGCATTTTTGATACTCTCTGTAGTAGTTAATCTGGGTAAAATTTTTAAACTAGCCTTCTTTTTAATAAATTCAATAGTTCTTAAATCCTCCGGATCAAGCATAGCTACTTCTAAACTCACTCCTTTTTTCCTAAAAGCAATGATATTATGACTTCTGGCAATGGGTTCAGGAATTATCTTTAAAATTTCAAGCGGAATCATTTCTTTCTCCAAATTCACAAAAGGAATGCCTAAAATATAGGCTTCCAGTCTAGTTAAATCTTCTTGGGAAACTAGACCTTCAGAAACTAAAATATCCCCAACCCTTTGTTTAGTTTTTTCTGCTTTTTTTAATGCCTCTTCAAACTGATTCTCGGTAACCAATTTAGCATCTATTATAAAAGCTTTTAATTGTTGGGACTCAACCCGCATAATTTTACTCTCCGATGGCTTTTTTTACTTTTTTTATTACCTCTCCTATCGTGTACTGAGTTTTTACCAAATAAGTAGTTGCCCCCAATCCAACAGCCTGATTTATTTCTTTCATTCCTTCTAAATTAGTCAGAATGATAACCGGAGTTTCTTTTGTTTCCGAATCCTCTCTTAATTTTTTCAGCACTTCAAATCCATCGAGTTTCGGCAAAATAAGATCAAGCAAAATCAAATCCGGCTTTTCGCTTTTTGCTAATCTTAGCCCCGTTTCGCCATCTAAGGCACTAACCATCTTGTAATTATTTTGCCGGAGAATATCTCCAAAAGTTTTTTGGAGAGCCGACTCGTCTTCAATAAAGAGTATTTTTTTCATAAAACTCGCCACAAACACACTAATAAACACGAATTACGCTAATCATTCGTGAAGCTTGCGTATTGGTGTCGTGTTAATTATTTAATTGGATGAGTATAGTAAAAAGTTGTTCCTTTCCCTTCTTTAGATTTAAACCAAACTTTTCCTCCGGACTTTTCAATAACCGACTTGCAGACATAAAGGCCTAAACCGCTTCCTCGAGTTCTTTTTTTTATAACGTTTTCTGCCCGAAAAAATTTTCTAAAAATAAATTTTTGCTCTTCCAAAGGAATTCCAACACCCGAATCCTCTATTGAAAAAACTACGTTTTCTCCTTCTTTGGCAAGTTTAATTTCCACCCTTCCTCCTCCTTTTGTGTAACGGATTGCATTATCTATAAGATTTTCTGTTACCAATTTCAAAAGAGAGGGATCGGCATAAACCTGAGGCAGATTCTCTTGAGAACTGAACTTCAAATCAATATGGGAGGCTTCGGCAAAAACTTTAAAGCGCGAAACTAAATCCTTAATTAGATCCTCTAAAGAAATTTCTTTCTTCATTATTGGGAAACTCCCCTGTTCAATCTTGGAGACAATTAGCAAGTCATCTATTAACTCCACCATTCGGGCAATATTATCTTTTACATTATTCAAATACTCTTCTACTTTCTCCGAAGGCACCTCCAGCTCTTTTGAAGTTAAAAGCTCAAATGTCCATTTTATATTAGTCAAGGGTGAACGTAATTGATGCGAAACTATGTTAATAAATTCCGACTTCATCCGGGATGCCTCAGCTGTTCTCTCAAAGCTTCGGATAATAATAAACGAAATAACAAATAATAGAGTGGTAGTACCAAGAACAATTAAAGCAACCGCCTCGGGGTCGGCTATATAACGAGCCCCTATTAAGTAAGATATAATTGAAACTAGGATAATAATAATTCCCATTAGCAAAAAAAGAAATTGGGGGCACTGCCAAAGAGAAAGCCCATAGCGCCGGCACTGTTTAAGAATATTTAATTGTTCAATAACTCCATTAGCCATAGTTTAATATAATATAACAATTATTTATTTAATTATACCATATATTAAATATTGACCACAAGAGGATATTTTGGTACACTTTGAAGAAGGGTGCTGGAACGGAGTGTGGCCTAGCGGCTTAGGGCGCCTCGTTTGGGACGAGGAGATCGTGAGTTCAAATCTCACCACTCCGACTGCGGGTGTCGTATAGTGGCTATTATATCTGCTTTCCAAGCAGAGGATGTGGGTTCGACTCCCATCACCCGCTCAAATAAAGATTTTGAGCCGAAGCACTCATAAATCTTTATTTTGGGGGATGAATGTGGTGAGAATCCAACCTCCCGAATTCCGAGCCCAAAGGGCGAGGGAATGCCTTCGGGCAACTCGTTCGACTCCCATCACCCGCTCCGTACTCTCAACTCAATTAATACAATTTTAATAATTCTATGTCTAAAAAGATCAAAAAATTTCTCTTTCCCGGAACAACTTTTCTTGTTTCTTTCTATCTCTCAATTTCCTTTGCTATCGGAATGTTTATCGGTTACCTTAGTACAACCATCTTTGACAAAAAACTCCTAAAAACCGGCAAAGTAAATAGTGTGATTCTAACTCTGGGAAAATGGAAAATTCACTTCCACCACTGGTTATTAGGAGGTATGGCGGTTTTTCTCACTTATTTTTTTTCATCTCTTTCAATCTTTTGGATAGGTATTTTCGGAGGCCTGATTTTCCACGACTTATATACTGATAAAAATTGGTATAAAGTTATTTACAGAAAAAAACCCACGATCTAATTTATTAAACCACGGGATTTTATGTTCTCATATAAAAGCCCCCCCCGCCAAAGCGGGGGGGGCTTTTAACTATTTACTATTCATTATCTCGCATACTCCACCATCCTATTTTCTCTAATCAGGGTTACTTTTATTTCGCCGGGATACTTTAATTCTTCTTGAATTCTACCGGCAATCTCTTGGCTTAACTTCCGAGCCGCTAAGTCATCTATTTCTTCTGGTTTAACAAAAACTCGAAGTTCTCTGCCGGCTTGAATAGCATAAGCTTTTTCTATCCCGGGGAAAGATAAAGCAATACCTTCAAGGTCCTCTAATCTTTTAAGATAATTTTCAAGAGTATCTTTTCTCGCTCCGGGACGAGCACCAGAAATTTGATCGGCTGCCTGAACTAGAACTGCCTCAAGGGTCTCAGCAGGATATTCTTCATGATGAGACTTCATCGCGTCAATCACTTCTTTTTCCACTCCAAATTTTTCTAAAATTCTCATTCCAATATCAACATGGGAACCCTGAATTTGATGGTCAACCGCTTTTCCAATATCATGGAGCAAGCCTGCTTTCTGAGCTACTTTTACATCGGCACCCAACTCTGAAGCCAAAGCTGCAGCTAAATGGGAAACCTCGATCGAATGAAGTAAAACATTCTGGCCATAACTGGTTCTGAAACGCAATCTTCCTAAAACCTGAATTATTTTTGGGTTAAGATCAACTATTCCGGTATCATAAGCTGCCTTTTCACCCGCCTCTTTTATTTGAGAAACTATTCCCGATTCTACTTCCCGAACCGTATCTTCAATCCTAGCCGGCTGTATTCTCCCATCCTGAATTAATTTCCCTAAAGCAACTTTGGCAATTTGCCTTCGAACCGGATCAAAACCGGAGATCATCACCATTTCCGGTGTTTCATCCACAACTATTTCCACACCAGTTAGTTTCTCTAAGGTTTTAATATTTCTTCCTTCTTTCCCAATAATTCTTCCTTTTATTTCATCGTTTGGAAGACTAATCGTGGTAGTGGTTAATTCTTGAGCTTGAGAAAGAGCATATTTCTGAATAGCTAAGGCTATCATTTCTTTAGCTCTTTTTTCGTATTTTTCAAATCCGGCTTCTTTCAATTTTTCCATTTTTTCTATAAGTTCTCTTTGGTAATCTTTTTCAAGATCCTCCAGTAACTCTTTTTTTGCTTCTTCTTTGGACAATTTAGAAACTCTTTCTAAGTTTCCAAGCGCTTCTTGTTTCAAATCTTCTAAACTTATTTTTATCTCTTTAAGTTTTTTTACTTTTTCACGAAAATCTTCTTCTTTCTCTTCTAAGTTCGATGCTCTCTTAGTCAAAATGTTTTCTCTTTTCAATAAAAGCTTTTCAGTATTAAAAAACTGCTGCCGTTGGTTTCTAACGTCATTTTTTGCTTTTTCAATAATCTGAGCCGCTTTTTCTTTCGCTTTTGCTGCTATCTCTTCAGTATCTTTCTTTGCCCGAGAGATTTTCCTTTGAAGAGTTAGTTCTATGGTATCCGCTTTTTTTCTGGCAATTGGCTGACGGGCAAAATAACCCAAAACAGATCCCGAGCCTAAAGCGAAAATACCCATTAAAAGTAGGATAAGTTGATTCATATTTTCTAAGAATTTGGCTATTTGTCATGTTATTTTTCAAAACTAATAAACCAAAGTTCGAAATTAATTATTTTCTAAAGATATCATAGCAGATATTTTAAAAAAAGTAAACCCCGCAGAAGAATTTCGACTTACTTTATAAAATAAGGTTTTCTCTTAGAAAACCTTTGTCGAAATTTCTCTACGGGGTAAACCCTTGAATACTATTCAACCTAACTATTCTTTTCCTTTTATCACTTTATCTATAATCCCGTATTCTTTTGCTTCCAGAGCTGATAAATAAAAATCTCTATCAGTGTTTTTTTCCACTTTTTCTAAGGGTTGATTAGTATGTTTAGCTAAAATTTTATTTAATTTATTTTTAATCTTAACAATCTGCTTAGCTGTAATCTCGATTTCTATTGCCGCTCCGGTCACCCCGCCTGCTACTTGATGAAGCAAAACTTCAGTATTCGGCAAGGCAAAACGTTTTCCTT
>CAZDKD010000028.1:0-5010 GCA_964506305.1 uncultured Candidatus Saccharibacteria bacterium
TTTTATGTGATCATCTATCTATGCGAACTACTTTTTTCAAAAATTCGAGTCGTATGTCCCAAATTTTTGATTTGTTCTTGCACCCAGCAAGGATTTAGCCGTTTCACTCCTATATTACTATAGGAATATCCCGCTAAGCGGGATTCCTCGCCTTTCGGCTCGGACGTCTCTGATCGCACCTCTCCCGACAATTCTTAAGATTGTTTAGGGGGTAGTCTTATTAAGAACTACTACTTTTTCACCCCGCTAAGCGGGGTAGATGGGTGTTCGGACTTTCCTCCCCCGCTAAGCGGGGGCGATCACTCATCTTACTAGGACAATTATATATTACCATCTTCAAAACTGTTTGTCAACCCCGTTAGAAATCCGCCCCGCCGAAGGCGCGTCGGCAGACGTCTTGGGGCGTCTTATTTCTAACGGGGGTCAATAGAGCGTTTTTTTAGTTGAAAAATCACAATAAAAATAGTAAAATAGGATATAATAATATGAAGTTTCGTTTTATAAAATATTTACCGTTTTTAATCTTGGCTGCCGGAATAGGGCTTTTCGGTTTTTTTATTTTCCGAGTAGTGGAAGAAATTGATATTCCTTTGGAAGATAATTTTTCGAAAGAGGACTTTCAGGAAAAAGAAATGCCCGAGATAGTTTTACTTTTTGAACCGAGCAAATTGGATTGGGAAGAAAAAAATTCTAATGCTCCCTGGGCAAAAAGAGATGCTCATACCGCAGTAGTGTTTAATGATAGAGTTTTAGTAATGGGTGGAATTGAAGACGGAGACCCAAAACTGGCTTATCCTTATCATAATCATAAAAGCGATGTTTGGGCTTCTTCAGACGGAAAGGAATGGGAGTTGATAACTGATGATGCTCCTTGGGGAAAGAGAAGAGCTCATGCTTCGGTTGTTTTTAAGGATAAGGTTTGGGTGGTTGGAGGTTGGGAGAAAAATAGTTGGGAATTTAAAAATGATGTTTGGTGCTCCGAAGACGGAGAGAACTGGGACGAAGTTACTTCTTCTGCTCTCTGGACGGCAAGAAAAGGCCATTCTCTAACGGTTTTTAAAGACAAAGTGTGGTTAATAGGAGGAGTAGATGCGAGAGGCGCTCAAAACGATGTTTGGGCTTCTTCAGACGGAAAGGAATGGGAGTTGATAACTGATGATGCTCCTTGGGTGATAAGGTACGACCAGGCCGTGATGGTCTTTGAAAATAAATTATGGCTGGTGGGCGGAGTAGTTCCGGGAATGCCGGGAGAGAAAGATATCTGGGTTTCAGAAGACGGTAAAAGCTGGGAGTTGTTAATTGACGATCCTCCCTGGCAGGGAAGGCATGGTCATTGCGCTCTTTTATTTGAAGATAGAATTTGGATTTTGGGCGGCTGGGATGGCATCGGAAGGGGATTTAACGATGTTTGGTATTCCGAGGATGGTTTAAGTTGGGAGAATCTGACGGCAGAAAGTCCTTGGAAGGGGAGAGAAGACCATACCTGCGCTGTTTTGGACGATAAAATCTGGGTAATGGGAGGAATGATTACTGGCGGGAGAAGAGTAAATGATGTTTGGCGTTTAGTTGAATTTGCCGAACCTAATAATTGAAGTTCCGGGGAGAATAATAGAATTCTCAAAAAAATGGCAATTCCCAATTCTAATAAAAAATTAGTTGTTGAGATTAAAGGAAAAAAATATGCTAGATATCCAATAAAGACTCACTTTATTGAAACCTCTGATAATTTTAGTAATCTTGTTTTAAAATATGTTTTACCTTTTGCTAAAAAATTTGACATTGTTATTTTATGTCAAAAAATTGTTTCAATTATCCAAGGCAGAGTAGTTAGAAAATCAGATCTCAAAGTTGGATTTTGGGCAAGATTTCTTTCCAAATTCGCTAAAAAAACTCCTTATGGTTTTTCGGTAGGAAATCCTTTAAAAATGCAGTTGGCTATTAATTTAGCCGGTTTGCCAAAAATTTTGTTTGCCTGCCTTTGTTCAGGTATTACTAAAATTTTTGGAATTTCAGGAACTTTTTACCGAGTAGCCGGCCATCAAATTAGCCAGATAGACGGATTTTACGGCGAAGCTTTTTCTCAATATGGTAAAATAGGAATATTGGGTCCGAAAGACTGTAACAAAATTTGCCGGCAATTAAAAGAAAAGTATGGCTTCTCGTTTATGGTGACAGACGTGAATGATTTGGGAGGGAATATTTTAGGAAGAAGCGAAGATTTAAAAAATAAAGAGAAATTAATGTTAGAAATATTAAAAGATAATCCTGCCGGCCAAGCCAGCCAGCAAACTCCGATTATAATTATTCGTCAAATAAATGGTAAGTAAAATTTTCAATTCTCAAACAAAAACTATTAATTCAGCTGCTGGAATTTTAGCAGTATCGTTTTTGGTTTCGGGTCTTTTGGGTCTTTTCCGGGATCGTCTTTTAGCCGGCGCTTTCGGAGCTGGAGACGAACTTGATATTTACTTTGCTGCTTTTCGAATCCCTGATTTTATATCTATGGTATTAATAATGGGTGCAATTTCAGCTGCTATAATTCCTATTTTTAGTGATTATTTAATACGTTCTCACCAGGAGGCCTGGAAGTTTTTCGCCAATCTTATAAATTTATTTTTATTTTTTTTAATTATAATCTGTGTCATTTTGATTATCTTCGTGCCTCAAATTCTTTCTTTAATCGTTCCTGGATTTAGCGGCGTAAAAAAAGAACTTACTGTTTCTCTTACCCGGATAATGTTTTTAAGCCCGATTTTATTAGGGATAAGCCATATTGTTTCCGGGATTCTGCGGGTTTTCCGGAGATTTTTAGTAACGTCTATAGCTCCGATTATGTATAATCTGGGAATTATTTTCGGAATTTTATTTTTTGTTTCCTGGTGGGGGATTAAAGGTCTTGCCTGGGGAGTTGTTTTCGGGGCTTTTCTTCATCTTTTGATTCAACTTCCCATTCTTTTCAAAGTCGGTTTTAAGCCCCGGAAGATTTTAGATTTTTCCCACCCCGGATTTATTAAAGCTTTGAAGCTAACCTTTCCCAGAACCTTGGGGCTGGCTGCCAGCCAGATTAATCTAATAGTGATTACTGCTATCGGATCTACTTTAGCTGTTGGGAGTATTGCTGTTTTCAATTTAGCCAATAATCTTCAAAGGCTTCCCATAACTCTTATTGCAGTTTCTTTTTCTACTGCTGCCTTTCCTTTTTTGGCTATCTACTTTTCTAAAAAAAACAAAGAGAAACTCTTAAAAGAATTTTCGTCCACTTTCCGCCAGATTCTTTTTTTAATAATTCCTATTAGTTTGCTGATTTTTATTTTAAGAGCCCAGATTGTGAGGATAATCTATGGCGCTGGAAAATTTACTTGGGCTGACACTCAACTTACCGCTGCTTGTCTGGGTCTTTTTAGTTTCGGTATTTTTGCCTACGGCCTTTCTCTTCTAATTGCTAAAACTTTTTATGCTTTTCAAAATACAAAGATACCGGCTTTGGCAACCTTGCTTACTATAACTCTAAATATCGGGTTATGTTTTTTATTTATCTGGCTCTTAAAATTTGAGAATTGTTTCCAGAGATTTATAGTAAATTTTCTTGATATCCAAAAAATTGAAGGAAGTTTAGTAATTGGCCTTCCTTTGGCTCTTTCTATTTCGGGGATATTCCAATTATTTTTACTTTTAGTATTTCTTTATAAAAAGATAGGGGATTTTAGAATAAAGGAAATTTTTAATTCTCTAATTAAAATTTTGATAGCTAGCATTTTATTAGCGGGCACTTGCTATTTTACCCGCCAGACCTTAGCCGGTTTTGTTAATATGCAGACCTTCTGGGGAGTTTTTACTCAGACAGCAATTTCTGCCTTGGCCGGACTTTTTGTTTATTTAATATTCGTCTTACTTTTGAGATCTCCTGAAATTGAGATTTTAAAATTAATGTTTAATGGAAAAAAAACAAATTAGAAATTTTTGCATTATAAGTCATATTGATGCCGGTAAGTCAACTTTGGCTGACCGTTTTTTAGAATTAACAAAAACTATTCCTTCCCAGAAAATGAGGTCTCAATTTCTGGATATGATGGATCTTGAAAGAGAAAAGGGAATTACTATCAAAATGCAGCCGGTCAGGATGGGATTTGAATTTTCCGGCTTCAAGTATATTCTGAATTTAGTAGATACTCCCGGACATGTAGATTTTTCTTACGAGGTCTCCAGATCTTTAGCGGCAGTAGAGGGGGCTGTGCTTTTAGTTGATGCCAGCAAGGGAATTCAAGCTCAAACCTTGGCAAATTTAGATTTAGCTAAAGAGCAAAACTTAATTATCATTCCGGTAATAAATAAGATTGATTTACCTCAGGCAAAAATAGAAGAAACTATTAAAGAATTAGCTGATCTTTTAAAAATAGACAAGGATGGAATAATAAAAATTTCAGCCAAGAAAGGAACAAATGTTCAGCAATTATTAGAAGTTATAATAAAGAATGTTCCTTCTCCAGAGAGAAATATTGAAAAACCTTTTCGGGCTCTAATTTTTGACTCAAAATACGATTCTTATAAAGGAGTAATTGCTTATGTTCGGGTTATGGACGGAGAGATTAAAAAAGGAGAGAAGATTAAACTTTTAGCTACTAAAACTGGAGGAGAAATAAGAGAAGTTGGTTTTTTTACTCCCGAGCTTTCTTCTCAAAATAAAATATCTGCCGGTGAAATTGGTTATATTGCTACCGGAGTAAAAGAGATAGGCAAGGTTCGAGTAGGAGACACAATTACAAGTCAAAAAATAGGGGCCTCGCCTTGGCGGGGCTATAAAGAACCAAAACCGATGGTTTTTGCCAGCTTGTATCCTGAAAATCCGGATGATTTTGATTTATTAAAGGAAGCTCTGCTAAAGTTAAAACTGAACGATCCTTCTTTAACTTTTGAGCTTGAGACTAAGGAAGCTCTGGGAAGGGGATTCAGTTGCGGATTTTTGGGGACCTTGCATACTGAAATTATTTCTGAGCGTCTTTCCCGGGAATT
>CAZDKD010000028.1:5110-6521 GCA_964506305.1 uncultured Candidatus Saccharibacteria bacterium
GATTTTTGGGGACCTTGCATACTGAAATTATTTCTGAGCGTCTTTCCCGGGAATTCGGATTGAATTTGATAATTTCTACGCCCTCGGTAGTTTATAAAGTTATTAAACAGAAGAAAGAGGTTCTTAATTCAAGATTACATAATCATTCCTTAACAAATCAAGGTTCTCGAGCGAAGCGAGAGGTTCTTATTTATTCAGCAACAGATTGGCCGGAATCTTCTCAGATTAAAGAATCTAAAGAGCCCTGGGTTTCTTTAGAAATAATTACTCCGGTAAAATATATGGGCGGAATTCTAGAAATTTTAAAAAATCTTGGAGGAAGCTATACCGGAACCAAGAATATCAGTTCTGAGAGGATAATTTTGATTTACGAGATTCCTTTAAGGGGAATTATTACTAATCTTTATGATCAAATAAAAGGCGCAAGCCAAGGTTACGCCTCAATGAATTATAAAGTTTTAGGTTTTAGAAAAGAAAGTTTGGTGAAAATGGAGATTTTAATTGCTGGTGAGAAAAAAGAAGCTTTTTCCAAGATTGTTCCTAAAAACAGAGCTTATCAAGAAGGAAAAAAACTGGTTAAGAAATTAAAAGAGACCCTGCCTCCTCAGCAGTTTTCAGTTGCCTTACAAGCTATAGTTGGAGGAAAAATTATTGCCAGAGAAACTGTAAAGGCTAGAAGGAAAGATGTTACCGCTTCTCTTTACGGGGGTGATTATACTCGTAAGAGGAAACTTTTAGAAAAGCAGAAAAAGGGCAAGAAAAAATTAAAGAAAACAGGAAAAGTCAGAATTCCCCCCAAAGTATTTTTGGAAATATTCCGTAGCTAATTAAAAACGCACCGCCAAAGCGGTGCGTTTTCCCAATTGAAAAAAAACAAAAAATTTGCTAAACTGAAAAAGCTAGCGGAACAAAGGAGCTAATATCCAGATGAACATGCTTAGAACCACCAAGGATATTAAAATGATCCATACTGTCTTAAAAAGTGTTTTAGATTTCATGTCATTTATATGATAGCAAAATTTAAAAGAAATAAAAAGAGGAATTCAAAGAAAGACATTTTTTTTTCAATTTCGCTCGGAATATTACTTGTATTGGTTATTAGTTTTTTAGTTGTTACAAATCGAAAAATTAGTCAGCGAAGAGCAGAACTTACTGCTCGGATTACAGCCCTAAAGCAGGAAACTGGAATTTTGGAGCAGAAAAACAAAGAATTAAAAGAGAAGATTTCTGAAGTAGGAAGCGAAGAATATTTGGAAAAAACTGCCCGAGACCAACTTAACATGAAAGCTCCCGGCGAAGAGGTGATAGTTATTACTGAAGAAGAGGGCAATAAGGAGGAAGAAGAAATTGAGGAAGAAAAAAATTGGTTAGAGAAAAAATGGGAAGAAATAAAGAGTGTTTGGAAAAGATA
>CAZDKD010000029.1:0-3347 GCA_964506305.1 uncultured Candidatus Saccharibacteria bacterium
AAGACGGCTTAAGGTCAAAGGTAATATTAGTAAAGGGACATTGAAAACCGACCCGGGTAGGAACGGCCATATTAAATAAAAATTCCTGAAGAGCTTGTTTCACTTGCTGATAACCTAAATTATCATAACGGATAAAAGGCGCTAAAAGAGTATCAAAGTTTGAAAAAGCAATCGCACCAGCTGCTTCGCCCTGAAGCGTATACATAAAATTTACCACCTGGCCCAAAGCAGCTCGAAGATGTTTGGCTGGTTTTGATTCAACTTTCCCTACCACTCCCTTGAAACCTCTTATTAAAAGGTCATATAAATCCCAGCCCATACAATAACAAGCTAAGGTATCCAAATTGTGCAAATGAAAATCGCCGGACTCATTGGCCTGCCTTATCTCTTTAGGATAAACCTTATTCAGCCAATACCTTTTAACAATATAAGAAACTCCATAATGATTTAATCCCTGGAGAGAAAAAGCCATATTGGCATTTTCTTTAACCTCCCAGTCTAATTTTCCCAAGTACTGGTCAATTCTATCCACCGCTTCTTCGCTCACCTCAACCGCCTCCCTGATTCTTCTTCTTTGTTCCCGATATAAAATAAAAGCCTTGGCAGTTTCCACCAAGCCCTCTAAAATTAAAACTTCTTCTATAATATCCTGAATCTGCTCTACTTGAGGAATTTCATCCTTTTTGAAGCGGCGATTTAAAATTTGAAACACTCTGTTTGAAACCTTTTTCGATTTTTTGCCGTCTCCTTGGCCGGTTGCGGTTATAGCTTTAAAAATAGCTTTAGTGATTTTCTCCTGCTCAAAATCCACAACTTGACCGTCTCTTTTTTGAACTTCCTTAATTTTTTCTTTTGAAAATTTTGGAAGATGAACTCTAGTAATTTTATTTTTCATTTTTAAATTAAAAAAACAAAAGATTATTCTATTTTACTCCATAAGAAAAGCGGGTCAAGCCCGCTCAGATTGTGGATAAGTATACTTTAGAACCCGGTAGCAATAACTGTCACTTTTATTTCCCCTTTTCTTAGTTTTTCGGTCTGAATTGCTCCAAAAATCACTTTCGCCTCCGGAGAAACCTCCTCGGTTATAATCTTAGCTGCTTCGTTTATCTCAGTTAAGCTAATATCTTTACCTCCGGAAACGTTAAATAAAACTCCTTTAGCTCCCCGGCAAGACAAACCAAGCAGGGGAGATTTAAGCGCTTTTCTAGCTGCTTCCTTTGCCCGTTCAGGACCCTTAGCTCTTCCTATTCCGAAAAGAGCAGAACCCGAATTTTTCATAATCGCCTTAACATCGGCAAAATCAATATTAATAATGCCGGGCAGAATAATCAAGTCGGAAATTCCCTGAACCGCCTGTCTCAAAATTTCATCGCAAAACCAAAAAGCGTTTAAAACTGTAGTCTTTGGTTCTAAGATTGAAGATAATTTGTCGTTGGAAATAGTAATCAAAGTATCAACTTTTCCCTTAAGCAGCTTCTGGCTATTCTTAGCAACTTCTGCCCGCTGGATTCCTTCAAAAGAAAAGGGATTAGTAACTACCGCTAAAGTTAAAGCCCCGCAATTCCTAGCGACCTCAGCCACAACCGGAGAAGCACCTGAACCACAGCCGCCGCCCAAACCACAAGTAACGAAAATCATATCTGCCCCTTCAAGAGCTTTTTGAATCTCTTCTTTTTGCTCTTCAGCTGCTTCCTTGCCAATCTCAGGATTCATTCCCGTCCCCAAACCTTTGGTTAAGTTTCTGCCAATCCTGACTTTCCGGTGAGCTCTGGTTCTCTGAAGATCCTGAGCATCGGCGTTGATAGCAATCAATTCAACTCCTTTAACTTTATATTTCATCATCCGGGAAAGAGCATTTCCTCCCGAGCCTCCAACTCCAACAACTTTTATTTTCGTGCTAAATTTCATGTTATGGCATAAGAGTTTTTAGTTTTTCCTTAATCCATCCCCAAGCCCCTGAAGAACTTCCCTGTTCTTCTTCTTCCGAATCAACTCCTTCTAAAATTAGTCCATGGAGCACAGATAAACTCGGGTCTTCCTGGAATCCGGAAGAAACTTGAGAAACTCCAATTCGACAGGGAAGTTTTAATTCTTTCTTAGCTAAGCTTCTAATCCCTGGTAATTTTGCCCCTCCGCCAGTTAAAACTACTCCGGCAGGAAGAACTCCTTGGCGAGAAATTTTCTTTAGTTCTTTATTGGCCAAGTCAAATATTTCAGAAACCCGCGCTCCAACAATATCATTTAACATCTTCTGAGAAAAATATAACGGCTCTTCTCCTTCAACCTCATTACCTTCGACTGAAGATGAAGAGTCAATCTTGATCTTCTTTTTAGTTGAGGGCTTGGAAGAAGATCCACAAGAAGCAAATTCCAGTTTTATTTTTTCTGCGGTATCAATATCTGTTTTAAGTAAAATAGCAATGTCACCGGTAATATAACCTGAGCCAATAGGAAAAACAGCAACATGAGTTAGATTCCCTTCCTCAAACACGGTTAAGTCAGTGGTTCCTGTCCCAATATCCAAAAGACAAACTCCCAACTCTTTCTCCCGGGGAGTCAAAATCGCTCGGGCGCTAGCTAAAGGAGCAGTGATTAACTCGTTAATTTGAAGACCGGAACTTAAAATAGTTTGGTTGGAATTTCTTAAATAAGGAGAAAAACCGCAAAGAAGCAATACTTCTGCCTCCAATCTTACTCCCTGCATTCCTACCGGTTCTTTTACCCCTCCTTCCCCGTCTACAATAAATTCTTTGGGAAAAATTCCGATAATCTCTTTGTTCTTAAAAAGAGAAACAGCCTGAGCGGCCTGCAAAACTCTTTCAACATCTTCTTCTGAAATTTTCTGATCGGCCCGCGAAACAGAAACCAGTCCTCGAGAAAAAGCGCAAAATATGTGCCCTCCGCTAACACTAGCATAAACATTATCTATTTTTTGATCGCAATCCTGTTCTGCTTTTTGCACTAAAGAAGAAATAATTTCCGCTACTTTTGAGACATCAATCACCACTCCTCTCCTAATTCCTAAAGAAGTTTCTTGGTTTTGGCTCAAAACTTCAAAATTTGCTTCCCCTTGTTTTTTAGCAACGGAAAGCAACTTCACATAACCTGAGCCAATATCTAGAGCGGTGATAATGCGTGATTTTGCCATAAAATATATTATTTAATTACTTGCGAAAAATAATATTTTTGTTTTTTCTTCATCTCTTCAGTTTCTTTCCCTCTTCCTTCGTGTTCATATCCCAATAAATGTAAAATCCCATGAATTAAAACTAAGGCCAATTCTTTCTTAAATGTCACATTATACTTTTTAGCGTTTCTTTTAACTGCTTCGAGGCAAATAATTA
>CAZDKD010000029.1:3447-6447 GCA_964506305.1 uncultured Candidatus Saccharibacteria bacterium
AATGTCACATTATACTTTTTAGCGTTTCTTTTAACTGCTTCGAGGCAAATAATTATTTCTCCTAAGTCTTTTTTGGTGTCAGGGAAAAGTGGAAACTTTTTGTTCTGACCAAAAGATAATACATCCGTTGGTTTATCTTTTTTTCGATACTTTTTATTAAGTTTTTTTATCCTTTCCAAACTTACTAAAGCAACGGATAATCCTGCCTCTTTTTTATTCTCACTTTTTAAAACTATTTTGGCAACCCCTTCTAAAAACTTCTTATTAACCCCGCCGAGCGAGGTTAGATTGTTAATTTCAATCATACCTCACAAGCCCTGTTTAGTTCCTTTTGCTTTTTTAATAAGCTCGGTCCTTAATTCCTCTGCTACACCTATGCCAAGTCCCGGTAAACATCCTTCAGCTCCTATCCCCGCCATTCTTCTTCCGTAAGCTACAGCGCTAGCACCAGCTGTCTGAATTTTAAGATCACTTAATCCCAGAATCCTGGCAATCAGGCCTCTATGAATATCTACATTTTGAATTCTTTCATAGGGAATAGAAACATATTTTTTCCATATAACCCCGCTCTCTTTTTTAAAAGCGTCTTCTGTTAATTCATACTTCCAGAAACGATAGGTCAGTTTCGCCCAAATCCAAGAGAAAATTGCGAAGAAAGCAATAAGAAAAATAAAAATTAAAAGCAACCACCATAAATAAGCTATTCCTTTCCCAGATTCAATTAACAAATTAGCTAAAGCTGCTGCCAGCCAAAAAGAAAGAAACAGGAAAAAAAACAACCCCCCGAGAAGAAACCTAAAAAAGAATATCCAAATTGCTTTAGGATGTAATTTTTTCATAAATATAAGTATTAATTTAAATGTTATTCGGCCTTCGACAATAATTTTTTAACTATCCCGCTTACTAAATTTCCGTCTGCTCTTCCTTTAACTTTTGGCATTATTTCACTCATTACCTTTCCCATGTCTTTCATTTCACTTGTCCCGCTTTTTTCTATGATCTCTTTGACCATCTTTTTAATTTCTTCTTCTGAAAGCTGTTCCGGTAAATACTTCTCCAAAATTTCAAGCTCGGCTTTTTCTTTTTTAACCGAATCCTCTCTTCCCCCTTTTTCGTAACCCAAAATAGCTTCCTTTCTTTTTTTAGCCTCAGATGAAATAATCTCCAAAAGCTCCTCATTACTGAGAATAGATTTTTCAGTGAGTTTTTCTTCGCTCAAACCCGATTCTTCTTTAGAAATCTTATATCTCTTTTCTTTTTCTCTATTTGAAATAGCAGCCAAAAGCAACCCTAAAGTAGAACGGGCGATTCCATCACCTTCTTTAAGAGCTTTGTCAAGACTATCTCGAATTTCTTGTTTTAAATCTTCCATTGTTGTTTATTTTTCCCATCTTTTCCTTTTTTTCATATTCTTTTTTCAATTCCTCTCTCCTAAGCGCTGATCTTTTTTTCATCTGCTGACTTTTTTCTCTTTTCCGAAAACGAGCTTTTCTCGCCCGAAGCAAAATCCCGCTTTGTTTCATTCTTCTTGAAAAGCGGCGAACTAAATTTTGCGATGTTTCTCTTCCCTCTTTTTTAATTTCTAAAGCCATATTATAATAATTCTATTGGTTTCCACTTAGTAAATGCAAGTGAATATGATCAATTACCTGCCCGCCTTCTCTACCAACATTAATTAATAATCTATAACCTTTTAGATTTTTCTCTTTAGCTATTTTTTTAGCAGTTAAAATTAAATCTCCCATCAATGCTTTATCCTCAAGTTCAATATGGTCCACTGAAAGAATATGCTTTTTAGGAATAATCAAAAAATGAACCGGAGCCTTAGGATTAGCGTCTTTAATAACAATAACATTATCGTCTTCGTAAACAATATCAGACGGCAATTCCTTATTAACAATTTTACAAAATATACAATCCGGCATTGTCATTTCTTTAATCTCTTTTTCATCTTCTCTACCACTTTATCTAATTTCACCGTTTCCTGTTTTCCGGTTTTCATATCTCTAATTATAACCACTTCTTCCAGAGCCTCCTTTTGTCCAAGGATCAAAGTATATTTAACACCAAGCTTGTCGGCTCTATTGAACTGCGCGTTCAAAGAATCTCTGCCGAAAGATTCAGCCACTTTTATTTTTGATTTTCTAAAACTCTCTAAAAGTTTCAAACTTTTTCTTTTTGCTAAACTGCCGAGCTGGGCTAAAAATATCTGAGGTTCAGTTTCTGACGGAAGTTTTATTTTCTGAGATTTCATTAAATCTATAATCCTTTCTATCCCAGCAGCCGCCCCACAGGCTGGCGTCTCCTTTCCCCTAAAAAGTTTAATTAATTTATCATATCTCCCTCCTCCCGCCAAAGCGCTTTGAGAAATTTCTCCATTACTGGTTTTTTCTAAGAAAATTTCAAAAACAGTTTTGGTATAATAATCAAGACCCCTGACCAAATAAGGATTAAGATTATAGGGAATTTCAATTTCGTCCAAAAATTCCAAAACTTCCTTAAAATGCGCCCGGCATTCATCGCATAGATGATCGAGTATTTGGGGCGCTTCGGCTTTAATGGGCTGACATTTTTCTTCTTTGCAGTCCAAAATTCTCAAAACATTTTCTCTGAGCCGCCTTTTGCAATCAAAACATAAAGAGGCTTCTCTGGTTCTGAAATAACTTGCTAAAAGTTTCTTGTAATAAGGCCGGCACTGGCTATCCCCAATACTGTTTACCTCGACAAGTAGATTTTTTAATTTAAGCTCTCGCAAAATATTATAAAAAATCTGAATAATCTGGGCATCTATTACCGGACTTTTTTCTCCTAAAGCCTCGAAGCCAAATTGCCAGAACTGGCGATATCTTTTAGCTTGTGGTCTTTCATAACGGAAAAATGGGCCAAAATACCAAAGTTTTAACGGCTGAGGACGACTTTGCATACCGTTTTCAATATAAGCCCTAGCTATAGGAGCTGTGCCTTCCGGCCTTAAGGCTAAGGAATCTCCTCCCCTGGTCT
>CAZDKD010000030.1:0-5923 GCA_964506305.1 uncultured Candidatus Saccharibacteria bacterium
CATTTTATGTTATATTGTGAAAAAAAGAGAATAAAAGAAAGGCACGGGGGAAGTCCTATATTGGACTTCCCCCTTTTTGTATTCCAGAGAAGAAGGATTGTAAGGAAGCAAAAGCTAAATGATGACGGTATTAGCCTTAATAGTAATCCCCTTCCGCTTCTTGTGGAATCATAAGAGGCTGGCCGTGGTTGTCATTGTTGCTTTCGTTGCCCTCGGTGTTTTTAACTCTTACCAGTCCAGCCATAAGCCGGAAGATATCGCAGCTAACTACCAGGAGAACATCCCCCGGCAATTGGAAGAGCTCGACGTATGCGCCACCAATACCCGGCATTACTACGTTGTATCGAGTTATGAGAGTGGGGATTACATATATCTGACGGAATATTACTCCTATGACAAAGAGTGGGAGCGGCAGACGATACCGCTTCCCCTTAAGTTAAAAGAGGTAAAAATCTATAAACATTAGGAGCTAAAAAATGGGAAGAATAGTAGTAGGCATTATAGCTCTATTCCTAATAATTGCCCCGTTCTCTGGACCGATAATTGACGGTATCAAAGGATGGCGTACCAATGACACTACTCAGAGTGAGGCAATAACCACGGCTGCCGCCCAAACCGCGGCTAATGTAACACTGGACTATGAGCTCTACCAGGCGGCAACCGCTGAAGTCGAGAGTATTACATCTAACGTAACCGGGGATGCGCCGGTCGCCTCAAGTTATATCGAGGCAACGCAGGTTTTACTTGTTGCAGGGCTGGAGCCGAGCACAACGCATACCATTACCATTGATTACGCTGCCGAAACGGACGATACCGTATTGAGGATCGTCGGTCCCTTCTTAGGGGTGTTGATATTCGGAGCGTTGATTTGGGCAACGGTAGGCGGTATGTTCAAGGGCAGCAGCCGTAGCAGATTCGGATAGAGGAGGTAGTTTATAAGGCATAAATTTACCCTGGTTAGATTCACTATCGAAACTAAAAGGAGGATTTTGTAACAGTGAATATCAACCTTATCGCACGTATTATAGGGCTACTGATAATTGTGGTAGTCCTAGCGCTTGCTCCCAGCATCGTTACGGCGAATGCGGCGGTGCAGTCGAACGCCAACGCTACGGACTTGCTGGGCATGAGCGTTGTCGATGATTTCGGCGGGATGCTCATCATCCTGGGGCTCCTGACAATCGGTGGAATCTTCGCAGCCGGCGGGCAGATGGCCGGTACTGTCAAGGACCTTCTGTCTAATGTCGGGATGGCAATCATCGCCATCGTAGCCCTGACCTTCATGTCGACCATCATCGACTATAACTACGCCCTTTACAATGCAGCCAGTGGTGTTGAAGCGACTATGTACTCCATTATCTCCCTGCTCATTTACGTCGCCATTATCGGTAGCGTAGCGACCCGCGGTTACCAGGCCGGACGCTCTTACTACAAGAGTCGCAAAGGGAGAAAGACCACAACCGCACCCAACTTCTAAACCAGCCGAAATTCGTTTTCTCGGGGGTGGGACTGCAGCCCACCCCATGCCTCAAAGGAGGTCCTTAATTGGCTTTTAATCTACTCATAAGAAACCCCGTAAAACTTGGTAAACGTAAACAGCGTAGCCAGATGTGCGAGCTGTTTACAGAGGACGGGCGGATAATTGACATTGAAATGGATGTCCTGCGGAGTTGTGTTGATGACCCTAACTCCAAGCAGGCTTTTTTAATTGATGCCGTTAATCAGTATGTGAATATGGATGATAAGGCATGGACACAGGTGTTATGGGAGCCGTCGGCTTATCCACTGAGAATGATAAACCCCCAGGAGGAAGCGGACGACTTCGAAAAACTTTCAGACCAGATATATGAGGAAACCTGGAGTAATACCAAGCAGGACCAATACGACAAAGCCAAGAAGGACGAGCAGGGTAACAGGGTAACATGGATTGTCAGCATCGTCTGTACCGCCGCCGTGATAATATCTTTAATTCAGTGGGCTGGAGGCTAAAATGAACCTGACATTATTATACATTCTGGCCGGGGTGGTAATCATATCCCTGGCAATTATTATGAACCGCGGCTTGTTGCTCGGCAGGTTGGGTAGGAAACAATCTGTACCCGCAGCCGAGGTTAAAGAGAAGCCAGCCAGCAAAACCGAGCCGGTACTGGCTCGTATTTACGATAACCTGCGCCGCGCAATCTATAACGAAATGGTGCCGGGCACGGTAGTTGATGAGGTAAAAACAGCCTATAAAAGCCTGGGTAGAAGGTGGAACAGGGACGGGCAGGAAATGTACGCCTTCTGTAAAAAATTAGATGGCGACTATATTCCAACCGAGCAATATATGAAAAACACCAGAGATAACCCGCCAAGCTGGTTACATGGGGCGCTAAGCCAGCCCTACACGGCGATAGCATTTAATGTGAAGGTAAACACTAACTTCATGCGGAAATGGGGTGCCGTTCTATTGTTCGCTGGATTTGGTATATTCGCGATGGTGCTATTGATAGCAAATTAAGGAGAAATCATGCCAGACAATATTGTTGAGATAGACGAGGATATTCAGCCGGAACCGGGGACGAACGGCGATAGCAAAGAAAAGAAAAACATAGTATACCGCTCCGACGCTCAGAGCGCTTTCCACCACGAGCAGGCCATGAGTGCGCTTACAGCGCTTTTAGAGGTAGGTCCGCTCGATGATGATACTACCTTACCCAAGCTGGCAATCAGGGCAGCTATACCTTCTAAATTCACCGAAGGCCATATGCTGGGGACGGCGATTGCCGCCTGCTGGGCTAATTGCATCAAATATCACCACACAGACGGTATACAGGAGATCGTAATGATGCTGGCTGGCTGGGCTGGAGTAGACGCTGAGAGAGCTAAACTCATGGTAAAGGCCGTTATCGGTGAATTCCAGACAGGTACCGGTAGTAGCGGCGGGTTTTTGGAAAGGGCACAGAATTACGCCTTTCCAAAAAGAAATAAAGGTGTTTGATGCCGTATTATGACTCCCATGTCAAGGTTTATCACGGACCGCGCCGGGGTGGAAAAACGGCTTCAGCAACCGGGGATGGTGCTATCGCTCTACTAAACAGCCAGAATGTCTTTTCAAACTATCCCATCGACTTTTGGTTTAAAGAAAATGAGGAATCAGAAACCAAGCATTACAAATCAGAGCCTCTTCTCCTTGAGGAATTACTGAGGATAGACGACCCGGAAGTCCAGAATAAATATCGGCGGAGCCTCTGTATATGGGACGAAACCGCCCTTTCCCTTTATTCAAGGAACTCTCAGGCTGTAGTCAACAAGATGTACGGCCTTATTATCACTCTTATCGGTAAACTGGAGCTGTCCTTCGATTTCACTACCCAGTTTATATCACTTCTCGATAAGAATATCCGTATACAGGAGGATGCGTTAATATTTTGCTCGGATTTAAGTTTTAAATACCCACATTTACAAAGGGGCAGCGTTATCTCTCAGATATGGCAGGACATAAGCGGAAGGTATACCGGGGAAATGTACGAATACAGCAACCAGACCTATCAGCAGACATTTTACGATAAGTGGGTATGGAATATTTACGATACACTAGGTACCTTCGATATACTCAAAGCTCAGGAAAAGATTACCTGGGACCAGTTAAGGGAAAATGTCAGCGAATACGAATATACAGACAATGAGGCTAATATCGAAATATTAAAACACCTTATCAATGAATATGAAGCAATGGAGCAATATAAGATACCGCAACCGATTATGTACCGGGCTGCAAAAACCAGAGGATTCTCCGGTAAGGCTGCTGATATGGGGCAGCTTCTTATGGAAGTGGGAGTAAAGCTGTACGGGACTAATATATGGGATATTAGACCTGTTTTGGAAAAGGTGCTCGTTTAACTTTTTAACATTAAACCCCCGAAACCCCTAAATATAGTAATAAGGGAGAAGTTAAACACAAGATATGGATATTGTCTTTAGCGACTTGATAGATTTAGTCGGTTTGCTCTGGATTGTATTTATTACAGTTCTGGCTTATTGGCACCGGGACAGGTTTTTGTATATTCTGTCCGGATTGTCGCTGATAATATACGGCTTCCCTTATTATTCGACTGATTTAAGGGTAAGCATTATCCTTGTTTTACTTGGTATCTATAACATAATAAAGGCGTTTTGGGGCGGTGGGGAATGATAAAGGAAAATTTACAGGCTTACATCCGCAGGCTGGAGAAGAAAAAGCGGAAAATGGAACGGGCAAGGATAAAGAAGTGAAAATATATATCGACAATAAACAGGTAGCGGTAAAAGAAGCCATTAAAAGCATAACTTGGCAAGGGGTTTCCCTGTTAGCTCAGAGGCTGTTCATTGCACTAACTGGTTTGCTTATAATTGTGACCACACTAGCGCTTGCCCCCCGGATTTTCTTCTTACTTTATGAAATTGAGATGAGTTGGATGTTTCCGATATTTGTATTAGTGCCCCAGATATGGGGCGGTATTATTACAGCCAAGGGAATGCATTACAAACAATGAAAAGGACTTTTGTTACAACATTACTGGCGGTGATGGTTTTTCTTGCCATTCCGGGGACGGCTGCCCTTGCTATCGACCTGCCGGACAACATGCAGATAATCTCAGCTAAGGTATATCACAGCCTTGTTGAAACAGATGATATGCTGGTGGTATTCCATGCCAAGATAAACTACGACTCAGCTAACGGCACTTATCCCACCGTACCGGCCTCCAGCAGCATATTGATGCGGTTCGTATCCGACAACGGGACAATACTTGCTTCATCGACGCCCTATGTCTACTCGCCCTTCGATACTAACGGTTACGGCGACCTGGTAAGTTCGTTTTATCTCGGCGCCGATGATGCGCCGGCATGGGAGGGCGAACACGTATTAAACATAACCGGGCTGCCGATTTATTACTCACCGCTCCCCACGCCGGTTAATTACACCCTGCAAATTTCAGATTATGATGATTCGGAAGATCAGGACACTAACCAGTCCGACCTTTATATAGAGGTATTAAGGCTGACTGATGTGTTTAAGATAATATACCCAGATGTAGCTTTGAAGTCCATTACGGATGTCGGGACCGTGCTTTCAGCTTACGGCGAGGCTTATTTTAAGAGTGCCATCCCCGGCCTGCTGGATTTGTGCCCTGCCCTGTTTTACGTGCAGGTATACACGCCTGAAGTGATAGAGGTCGAGCCTTACGATACCTCGCTGGGGGATACGCTGGCCGAGCGCATGGGGGGTACGGATATTCAGCGGGGCATGGACAGGCTGGGTGATATTGTAGGCGTCGGAGGCTCATTCATAGCCGGGATAGTAACATTCATAGGCACAATGGCGCTCTGTATATTCTCGATGCGGCGCGGCTGGGGAATAGAGCCAGGCATAGCTTTAAGTACACTTGCCGTTACCCTTATGGCCGTGTTATTCGGTGACTTCCTGTTTAACTTGCTGATGATTTTAGCCTTGATAGCCGCCATCGGTATCATGTATATTGTGGCTTTACGGAGGGCATGATGAAAAAACTAATCTTATTACTGGTAGTGCTGGCATTACTCATACCGGCTACGGCTGTTATAGCCTCCGATGTAGACACCGCTGAATATATCACCAATATCTCCATAACCAACAATTCAACCGATGATAAAAGTGCGGTTGCTACCACGTTGACATTATCGACCGCCGACATGATAGAAAGCAATATGCTTAATGCCACGGCTACCGATGGCGCTATTCAAAGGACTGGCGCGGTTGACGTAGCCTTTATGCCGAGTGCCAATTCGACATATCCATGGTGCATATGGGTGCCGACAAGCGATGCTGTTTCGACGGCCAACTATTACCTGTATACCGGCGGCGTTACCGGCGGTAAAATCCGCTACTTCCCTGGGCCGGAAGGTATGACGACCACGGATAACG
>CAZDKD010000031.1:0-5674 GCA_964506305.1 uncultured Candidatus Saccharibacteria bacterium
GCTCCGGGGACAGGACTCGAACCTGTAACCATTTCGTTAACAGCGAACAGCTCTACCAATTGAGCTACCCCGGAATGTGTGTTTCATTTTACGGATTTTAAGATAAAAATCAATATCCCTTTAATTTTTTTAGTTTTTCATGTTCGCGGATTCTCTGAAGAGATTTAGCTTCAATTTGACGAATTCTTTCCCGGGTTACGCCGAACTCCTGACCTACTTCCTCTAAGGTATGAGTAATCCCGTTACCTAAACCAAACCTCATTGCCAATATTCTTTGTTCTCTAGGAGTTAAATCAATCAAAATCTCTTTTAATCTCTCTTGAAGAAGAGTCCTGGCTGCCGTTACAGAGGGCGCAATTACTTTTTCATCTTTAATAAATTCAGCCAAAACGCTGTCGTCTTCATTCTGTCCTACCGGCGTTTCCAAGGAAACGGTTTCCTGAGAAATTTTTCTAATATGGTGAACTTTAGCAACGCTGAGATCCATTTCAGCTGCAATTTCCTCCGCTAAGGGCTCTCTTCCTAAATCCCGTAAGAGACGCCGTCTGACTTTAGTATACTTTGAGAGAGTCTCTACCATATGGACAGGTATTCTTATTGTTCTGGCCTGATCGGCTAAAGCCCGGGTAACCGCCTGCCGTATCCACCAGGTAGCATAAGTTGAGAACTTATAACCTCTTCTCCAGTCAAATTTTTCCGTTGCTCTTCTGAGTCCAATATTTCCCTCTTGAACTAAGTCGAGCAAAGTAAGATTCGGAGACTTGCCGGCATATCTCTTAGCAATAGAAACCACCAACCTTAAGTTAGCCCTCATTAATTTATTCATTGCTTCTTTGTCTCCTTTCTCAATTTTCTTTGATAATTCTTTCTCTTCGTCAGCGGTTAGAAAAGAAACTTTGCCTATTTCCTTAAGATAAATTTGGACTGGATCTACTTTCACTTCTCTTAGCTTAGATACTCTCCCCGGTTTTTTTGATTTTTCCTCGGTTCCTAAAAAACCTTTAGATTCCTTGACTTCAATACCTTCCTTTTCCATTTCTTCATAAAGATTCTCCAAACCTTTAATATCTTTTTCTATTTCCGGAAAAGAATACAAAATTTCTGAAGTGGTAACAAACCCTCGCTGTTTTCCCTTATTAAATAAGACTTGAAGTTTATCTTGAGGAAAGGCTTTCTTTTTCCAGAGAGCTTTCTTTTTTGGCTTCTTCTTGCCCTGAACCCGCCGAAGGGTTTTCTTTTTTACCACTTTCCTCTTTTTCGTTGTTTTTTTCCTTAAACTCTTCCCGGCTATTTTCTTTTTCGGCGCTTTCTTCTTTGAAATCGCCTTTTTTCTTTTTATTGGTTTTTTCTTATTTTTAACCATAATTAAGCGCATTCCAAGTCGCTTCGCGATTTGGAATGATGATTGAACTCCTCCATTAATTTTTGAACTTCCTCAAAGTTCTTTTCTCCTTCTGCTCTTTTAATCTCTCTGGAAATTTTATTCAACTTATCTTTGACTGCCAGCGTTTTAACTTCTTTCAGGCAACTTTCAAATTCTTCCTCGGCATCAGTATCAGTTTGTTCAATTTCTGCCCTTAAAGAAAGATAATTTATTCTATTTATTAATTCTTTAGAGACTGTTCCCAGAGAAATTTCTGGAGAAGATGTTTTATTATTTTTTAGGTAATTAACAATTTCTATTGCCTGGGGAGAAAAAAGTTTGAGATATTCTTCATTTACCATGCCAAGGTTTTTAGGAAACTTAATAAGGAGAACGGCTAATCTTTCTTCCAAAAGATCTTTCCTTGTTTTCGGAGACATTTCTTTTACTTGCTCAACTTCTTGTCCCGTGCTTCCCGTCTCGGCAGTATAGCGCAAGGTTGCTTTTTTAAGTTCCGCCGCTATATCTTCCTCTTTCACTTCCAAAGCTTCAGCTAAATCCCGAATCCAAACAGTTTGTTCTATCTGATTGGGAATTCTTTTGATAATCGGGAGCAAAATTTTAGAGATTTCCTTTTTCCCCTCAATGGTATTTTTATCAAAATTAGAAAAAGTATTTTCAAAATAAAAATCGTGGATCGATTTTGCCTTCTCAAGAAAACTCTGCCATTTTTGAGGATTCTCAAAAATAATATCCGCTGGATCTGCTTCTTTCGGCATAGTAATTATCTTTATATTAAAACCTTGAAATTGAGCCAGATCTATTCCTCTTTTGGTCGCCGAATTCCCGGCAAGATCCATATCAAAAGCAGTTAGAAGATTATCTGAATAACGTTTAAGAATCTTCAGTTGATAGGGAGTCAAAGCGGTGCCCGAAGTGGCTACCACATTTTCAAACCCTGCCTGGCTTAGCATTATTACATCAAGATACCCCTCAACCAGAATACAGACATCCTTTTTCCTAGTTTCCACTCCGGCTTTATTCAGGCCGTATAAAATCCGGCTTTTATCATAAAGAAGAGTAGCGGGAGTATTAATATATTTCGCTTCCGGCTGACCATCGGGCCTCTGAACCTCTTTAAAAATCCTTCCCCCAAATCCGACCGGCTGGGAACTTAAATTAAAAATTGGGAAAATAATTCTTTTCCGGAATCTATCATAATAATTTCCCGTTTTTTCAGATTTTAAAGCCAAACCCGCTTTTTCTATTTCTTCTCTTTTATACCCCTTGCCAACTAAAAAATTAGAAAGACCTTCCCAAGCATCAGGAGCGTAACCCAATCTCCACTTCTTCATGCTTTCTTCTTTTATTCCCCTATCTAAAAGATACTTTTTTGCTTCCTTTCCCGCTCCGCTTTCTTCGAGCTGTTTCTCAAAAAAACGGCAGGCTAAATCAGAAATTTCGTAAAGGCGCTGCCTTTCCGTCTTTAATTTTGGATCCTGTTTTTTTAATTCTATTCCGGCTTTTCGAGCTAAAATTCTCAGAGCATCGCCGAATTCTACTCCTTCAATCTTCATCACAAACTTAAAAATATCGCCGCCCTCGGAACAGCTTCCAAAACAATGCCAGATTTGGCGAGCCGGAGAAATAAAAAAAGAGGGCTTTTTCTCGTTATGAAAAGGACAGAGAGCCCTGTAATTTACTCCGGCTTTATGTATTTTAATATAACCCCGAATAACATCTACTATATCCAACCGGCTTTTAATTTCGTCAACTGGAGAGTTTAACATATCACAGTGATTTTAGCACAACTTCTTGTTAAAATCAAATTCACATTTTTTTAACATTTCGGCTTGACATAGAGCCTCAAAGAGATAAAATAGAAGTGTGAAATTGATCCTAATTAAATCCCGTTAAATCGGGATTTTAACGATGAGAAAACTCAAAATCGCTCAATTTGTTCCTCCTTTTTTATCAGTCCCGCCCAAGAAATACGGAGGAACCGAACTAATTGCTTCTTACCTTACCGAAGAATTAGTCAAAAAAGGACATAATGTTACTCTGTTCGCATCCGGCGATTCTAAAACTCAGGCAAAACTGGTTTCTGTGCTTCCCAAAGCTCTCTATTGGAAAGGAGTCTCTTGGAAAGACCCTTATGGCTCTTTATTGCAGGCAGTTTCTTGTTTTGAAAAAGCAGAGAATTTTGACATTATTCATAACCACTCTGCTTACTGGGGATTATGTTTTTCCGCCTTAACTAAAACAAAGGTGATTACTACTTATCACGGTGATTTTAACAGCGTCCCTAAAAACACGGTTAAATATAAAATCTTGGAGAAGTTTAAAAACTCTTCCTTTGTCTCAATAAGCAATTCCCAGAAAAAGATTAAGGGCTTAAGGTTAAATTTCGCTGCTACTATATATAACGGAATAGAAGTTGGGAAATTTAAATTTAACGATAAACCGAAAAATTATGTGGTTTGGATGGGCAGAATAACTCCCAAAAAAGGACTTTTAGAAGCTATTGCAATAGCAAAAAAAATAAAAGCGCCTTTAAAAATCGCAGCGAAGATTGATAAAAATTATCCTCCGGATGTAAAATTTTATGAAAAGAAAGTCAAACCTTTGATTGATGGGAAAAAAGTAATATATATTGGAGAAATAGGAGGATATAAAGCAAAATCAGACTTCTTAAAAAACGCAGTAGCCCTGATAAATCCGATAAAATGGTCAGAACCTTTTGGACTGGTAATGGTAGAAGCTATGGCTTGCGGAACGCCGGTGATTGTTTTTGACAAAGGTTCGGCAAGAGAGGTAGTAAAAAACGGAAAGACGGGCTTTATAGTTAAAAACATTTCCCAGGCAGTAAACGCTTTCAAAAAAATAGATAAAATAAAAAGAAGGGATTGCCGAAAATGGGTAGAGAAAAAATTTGATAAGAATAAAATGGTAGACGAGTACGAAAAATTATATTACAAACTCCTAAAAAAACATGCCTAGAAAACCAAAAGTGAATAAAGTTTTATTTCTCCAATGTTTTCCCTTATGGGGATCAGGCTCTGGAACTTATGCGAGAGAGCTGGCTTTGGAAATCAATAAATCCAAGAATATAAAAACAGCTATAGCCTGCCCGGAAAGCAAAGAAAAGCATGCTGGAGTAAAAATCTATCCTTTAGAAATGCCCTTCCCCGTTGCCTTCACCGGCCATCCCAATTGGCCGGTTTGTAAATTATATAAAGATCTTACTCCTAAAGAAATATCTCAAGTATTTAATTTCTTTCTGAGAAATGTAATAAACGCAGTGGACGATTTTAAGCCAGATCTTATCCATGTCCAGCATATTTCTCTTCTTTTATGGGTAGCAAATTTTATAAAAGCCCTATACGGAATAAATTTCATTGTTACCTCTCATGGAACAGGAGTTTTAGCTGCTTCTGAACGTAAAACTTATATTCCTCTTTCACAGGATGCTTTAGGAAAAACAAAAAAAATAGTAGCCGTAAGCGGTGATACAAAAAGCTGGTTATTAGAAACCTTCGGCAAAGAATTCCTGCCTAAAACAAGAATTATTCCTGGCGGTATTTATCTTGAAGATTTCCCGACCGATAGAAAAATAAAAATTATTAATAAGAAATATAGATTAAAAGGTAAAAAGGTTGTCCTTTTTTCAGGAAAGCTTACTCCCCAAAAAGGCGTCTTTTATCTTATAGAGGCAGCCCAAAATATTAAAGGAGATGTCTATATAATTGGAGACGGCCCTGAAAAGAAAAACTTAGAAGACTTAGTATATAAATTTAAACTGCACAATGTCCATTTTCTCGGTTATATGGGAGATGATAAAAAAGAGGAACTGGAAGAATTTTATTACCGAGCCGACGTTTTTGTCGCCCCTTCTGTTTGGGATGAACCTTTGGGCTTAGTAATCTTAGAAGCAATGGCTTCCAAAACCCCAGTAATTGCTACCAGAAAAGGAGGAATACCATTAGCTGTAAAAAATGGGGTGAATGGATTTTTAATAAGACCCAAAAACAGCCGACAAATAGCCGAGGCCTGCAATAAATTATTAGAAAATGACGAATTAAGAAAAAAGATGGGAGACACAGCTAGAGAAACTGTTAAGAAAAAATTCATCTGGAAGAAAATTGCTCAAACATATATAAGAATTTATAAAAAGGCCTATAGAAATGGAAATGGTAAAAAGAAAAAGAATGGAAAAAAGACAAGTTCAAAACAGAAAGAGAAGAAAAAGCCCTTAAATCTTTTTAGAATATTCAAGTTGAGAAAAAGAGCTTCCTAAAGGAAGCTCTTTTT
>CAZDKD010000032.1:0-2508 GCA_964506305.1 uncultured Candidatus Saccharibacteria bacterium
TATCTGAAAAGTCATTCTAGCTCCGATTATTTCGTGATTGTAAAAAGTGGAATCAGCTCCTTCTCCTTCCTTGGAACGGGGCTTGCCAATATCATGAAGCAAAGCGGCTATCCTTACATATTTATTAAACTTCTTTTTGGCCGCGTAATCCAAAGAACGCAAAGCATGCTCGTAACAATCGTAAATATGGTGCTTGTTTTGGCTTATTTTATATCCCTCTTCAAGTTCGGGAATAATATATTTTAAAAGTTCCAATTTCCTTAAAAATTCTATCCCCTCTGCTGCCCCTTCTGCCATAATGATTTTCAGAAACTCGTCTCTTATTCTTTCTTTGGAGATTGCTTGTAGCCAGGGCGAGTTTTTCTTAATCGCCTGAGCAGTATTCTTTTCAATTTCCCAGCTTAAAGTAGTAGCAAACCTGACTGCTCTCATCATTCTTAAGGCATCTTCTGAAAAACGGTCCTCAGCTTTTCCTGCTGCCTGAATTATTTTATCTTCTAAATCTTTTTGCCCGCCAAAAGGATCAATAATTTTAAGAGCTTGCCCTGAGCCAAGTCGAAGGGCCATTGCATTTACAGTAAAATCCCGTCTGGCTAAATCTTCTTTGATATTTTTAGCCCATTTAACTTTGTCGGGGTGTCTTTTATCTGAGTATTTTTCTTCAATTCTAAAAGGAGTAACTTCAACTTCTTTTAATTTTGGGTTTTTTGAGCCGGTTAAAACGGTTACAGTGCCAAACTTATTATCAATAAAACTTTTTTTAAAAATATTCCCAATTTTCTCTGGAACAGCGTTAGTGGCTACATCCCAGTCTTTAGGTTCAGCTTTCCTTAACAAGTCACGGACACAACCACCGACTAAATAGGCCTCAAATCCTTTTTTCTTCAACTCATCAATAACAAATTTTATTTCTTTGGGGATATTCATATTTTAATCTTATCTCAAAACTTGATTTTTTTCAACTTTTTAAGTATAATTACGGTGGTTCGACAGATTGCCCAACAGGCTTATGCCCTCGTAGTATAATTGGATAAAACCACGGGTTTCGGCCCCGTAGATCTCCGTTCGAGTCGGAGCGAGGGCACAAAAAAATCCCCTCGCTGAACGGGGGGCTTTTTTGTTTTTTAGAATTTATCCATCTCTAGCACTTAGTGCATGTTCGAGCTTCAGGACAAATTTTCAACCTCTCATCAATAATTTTCTTCCCGCATTTCTCGCATTTTCCATATTTTCTCTTCTTCATCTTTTCTAAAGCCAGGTTAATATCTTGAAGACGTAGCTCCATGCTATGCTCAATAGGAAGAAGGGTTACATACTCCTCTACTTGGTCAGCAGCATCTTCCAGCGCCTGGCTTCCAACCCCACCGTCAATCTTGGGATATCTTGTGTCCCAATCTCCTTTAAGTTTTTTGTCTTTCTTGGCAAATTTCCCAAGCTCAACTTCAATTGCTTTTTTTTGCTTCTCTAATTTTTCTTTTAATTCTTTTAAAAGTTTCTCGGTCATATTTAATGGCCACTGTAAAGTTCATTTAGCTTCTTCAGAGTTAATTCATCGACTATGCCGGTTCCTTTAGGCAGCCCCTGAGGAACTAATATTTCTGAAGCATATCTTTCCTGAAATTCAATTACCGCCATTTCGGTCAAACGACGAAAATGACCGCCGACAGCGCCCCTATAAATACCCTCTTCTTTTAGCCAGGATTGAAGGAGTTTTACTTCTTCCCCGTTGTCGCCAAACATCAAACCAACTATAGTTAGCTCGTCAATTTGAGGTTTTATTCCTGAGTCTTCGTAAAGTTCGTTTAATTTTTCTCTAGTATAAGAATCAACAACCCCAGTACCTTTAGATTTACCTTGAGGAGCAAGTACTTCTGAAGCATACCTCTCCTGGAATCTGATTACCGCTGCCTCAGTTAAGGGACCAAAGTGACCGCCGACAGCGCCGCTATAAATGCCTTCTTCTGTCAGCCAAGTTTGAAGAAGTTTTACTTCATATCCCTCATCTCCCTTTTCCAGATCGGTAGTTATTTCAAGCCTTATTCCAATAATTCCCAGTTTTTCTATGGTTTTTTCCATGCTTTCCCAGGAACTGGTAAAAACAAAATAATCCCCGGCAGTTAAATACAAAATGCCCAAATCTTGCCCGGTAAGAGATTGAAATCTAAAGTTAGGACCAGTATATCCCGAAATATCTACTGCATTTTTAAAATATCTCATTTCGGGCGATGTTCCTTCGTATCCCATTAACTTAAAGAAGTCTTCATAATCACTCTCCATTGTTGTCTCTTGCCCTCCTAACAGATTAGCTAACCCTTCATAATTTTTTATTTCCGCTACGAAACCAAGCCGGTTTCCTTCAGGTTGAGAATAAATAAACAGAATAAAATCATTCTCTATTTTTTGATAAAAACCCCCGGGAACTCTGATTAATAATCCTTCAAATAATTCTTTCAAACCGAGGATTTCGTTTGTGCCGGTATTTTCAATTATTAGCCTGGTAAATTGGCT
>CAZDKD010000032.1:2608-5547 GCA_964506305.1 uncultured Candidatus Saccharibacteria bacterium
CCCCTTCTTTTCTTTTTCTTTCTTCCGTCTCCTTTTTTAAAGCCGTGATTCTTTCTCTGGCCTTTTTAATTCTTTCCTCTTCCAGCCCAATCCCCTGAGGCGGGACAGATGGCGGAGCTGAGGGCGAGACACTAGGAGCTGGCGGTGGAATACTAGGAGCTGGTGGCTCTTTCTCCCCTCTTAGCTTTTGCTCTATTTTTTTTATTTTCTCGGTTATATTATTTCTCTTTTCCAAAAGAGTCTCTATTCTTCCTTCTATTTTTTTTGTCTGTTTTTCTGTTTCCTGTTTTTTTTCTTCTATTCTCCATCTTTCAGCTTCAACTTTTCTTCTTTTTTCTTCTATTCCCCATCTTTCTTTTTCCAAATCTCTCTTCTTCGCCAGCTCTTTAACCTTTTTTTCCTCTTCCTCAATCAATTTTTTCTTTCCTTCTACTTCTTCTTCCTTAACTAAAATAGCTTTTAAATTCTGCTCAATTTTATTTAATCCCGGGGAAAGATTAACCCTCTCTTTTTCTAAAGATTTGTTTAATATATCTAATTTTTGAAGGTCTCCTTCAAGGTTAATTTTTCTTAATCCCAAATTAATTCTTTCTTCTCTTTCTAAAATATCTTTCTGTTTTTCAACTAATTCTCCCGCCCTGGCCTCAATCTTCTGGGCTTTGAAGTTAATTTCATTCAACTGGTTTTCTGTTTGCTTTATTTTTTCATCCCAGGGCCACCTTTCTTTTTCCAGCTCTCTCCGTTCTTCTTCTAATTTCCATCTTTCTTTTTCTATCTTCTTTTTTTGGGCAGAGGCTTGCGCAGTTCTTTCTTTTTCTTCAACTAATTTTAATCTTTCTTCAGTTTTCTGTTCTTTGGATAAAATAACCTGAAATTTCTCCTCAATTTCTTTTAGTTTCTCCGAAATAGTTATTTTCTCCGATTCTAAAGGTCTTTTTTCTTCAGCAAGTTTTTTATATTCTTCTTCAAATTCATCTTTTTCTTTTTTTACTTCCTCTCTTTTTTTCAAAAGCACTTCTCTTTTTATTTCGGGTTTTTCTTTTTCTAATATTTCTTCTCTTCTCTTTTTCTCTTCCTCGGCCCTTTTTTCCTTTTCTTCCATTTTTAACCGTTCAGCCTCTATTATTTTTCTCCCCCCTTCTTCTCTCTTTCTCTCTGTCTGTTCGACCGTTACAGCTTCCTGCTCACCGGGAGCTACAACAGCGGCAGCAATCTCCTCTTTCTTTTTCCGCTCTTCCTCAATTCTTTTCTCTCTTTCTTTTACTTCTAACTTCTCTTTTTCTACGCTTTCCTGGAGTTCTTTTTCCTCTTTTTCTCTCTGCTCCCCCTCTCCTATTCTTATCTCTTTTTCTCTTATCAGTTGCGCTTCTCCTGCCTTTTTCCTCTTTCTTTCTTTTTCTAATCTCAACTTCGCAGCTTCCTTAGGCGAAATTCCTTTTTTAACTCCTTCTCTTTGAAGACGGGCAATGTCTTTTTCCATTGTCCGGATATCCTCTCTTCTTACAATTTCTTCTCTTAGGGTTAACATAAAAAAATTTAACTTTTCTTTTTTAGCAGGGCTAAACCCTACGGGGTTAAATTAATTCTTCTTTAGCAAGGATAGATTAATTCTTCCTTGCTCGTCAACAGAAATTACTTTAACTGAAACTATATCACCGACCTTCACCACATCTTCAACTTTCTCAACTCTTCGGGAAGATAATTTAGAAATATGAATCAATCCGTCCTGACCCGGAAGTATTTCCACAAACGCCCCGAAGTCCAGGATTCTAACCACTTTTCCTTGAAAAGTCTCTCCAACCTCAACCTCTCGAGTAATATTTTTAATCCATTCAACTGCTTTTTTAGCTGCTTCTTCTTTTTCCGACGTTACATAGATAAGGCCCGAGTCCTCAATATCTATCGCCGCTCCGGTTTTTTCAATAATCTCGTTAATCACTTTTCCCCCAGGACCTATTACTTCTCTAATTTTATCGGGTTTAATCTGAATAATTAAAATCCGAGGAGCATAAGGCGAAAGTTGAGAACGGGGTTTGGACAAAACCTTTTCTATTGAGTCTAAAATCTTAGCCCTTGCTTTTTTAGCCCGGGAGAGAGCCTCTTCTATAATTTCTCTGGTTATCCCCGCAATTTTCACATCCATCTGAATAGCAGTTATTCCTTTTTTAGTTCCCGCTACTTTAAAATCCATATCTCCATAATGATCTTCCGGCCCTTGAATATCAGTTAGAACCTTATACTCTTTAGTTTTTTCGTCTTGGATTAACCCAATAGCAATTCCGGCTGCCGGACTTTTTATTGGCACCCCGGCATCCATTAAAGCCAGGGAGGAGCTAGAGATTGAAGCCATTGAAGTAGAGCCGTTAGAAGACAGCATCTCAGAAACCACCCTTATTGTATAGGGAAATTCATCAAACCCGGGAATCAAAGAAAGTAAAGCTTTCTCTGCCAGCATCCCGTGGCCGATTTCTCTTCTTCCGGGCCCTCTCAAAGGCCTTACCTCTCCAACCGAATAAGGAGGAAAATTATAATGGTGCATAAATCTTTTCTTGCCAACAATTTCCATCCCTTCCACTAACTGCTGGTCGCTCGGCGACCCCAAAGTCAAAATAGATAAAGCCTTAGTCTTTCCCCGGCAAAATAATCCTGAGCCGTGGGTTCGAGGCAAAAGGCCGGCTTCGCAATAAAGCTCCCTGACCTCGTCTAATTTTCTGCCATCAGGCCTCTTATTATATTTTAATATATTTTCATGAAGTAATCTATTTATTTCCCTATCAACAAAATCTTGCGCATATTTTGTTTTCTCTTGTTGAGGATATTTCTCTTCAATAAAAGAACATAGCTCTTTTATTAACTTATCCGTTTCTTCCGTTCTTTGTTTTTTATCTTTTTGAAAAAAGGCTTTTTCTAATCTATCTCCCAAAAACTCTTTAATTTCC
>CAZDKD010000033.1:0-5327 GCA_964506305.1 uncultured Candidatus Saccharibacteria bacterium
AATCAGACAGTAACTGACACCTTTGCAGATGAAACCAAGATTGACTCAAAAGAAAATATAACAGTGGCTGGCGGTCAAGTTAAGTTGGCTTTGGCAGTATTCTGCAGCCAGGAAAGCGATAAAAACACAACAAGCACCGTTGACGGAGATGTGGTTTACTGCGATAACAGTCTGAGGTTATGGACTCCAACTGCTGATGTTGATGTCGAGCTAGAAACGTATGCTTGGGGTGGTTTTGGCACTGACGAGGAAACAGATTCTTGCATTCTCATTGATGGCAGGCCGGCCTGTAATTACTGTGATAACTTAACTTATGCCGGCTATTCTGATTGGGAATTGCCTTCTTGTGCCAGTGGTGCTCAAAATTCAGATTGTATACTGTATCAGTTCGGCATTGATGCCTGTGGCAGTTGGCCCTGCACCCCGACGGCTTGGGATGCTAACGCTCAGTCCGACTTCTATTGGTCTTCTACCGAGGGCGGTAGCAGCATCGCCTGGGGCGTGTATTTCAACCATGGCGGTGTGAACTACGACGTTAAGAACTTCGGTAACTATGTGCGTTGTGTCCGCGGGCAATAAATTTTTATTCCTTGAAGTAGATAATTTGAAATTTGAAATTTGAAATTGAAAAAAAATTTAAAAATTAAATCGCCAGATTTCTAAAGAGTTGATTTGTGGAAACAAATGACCCTTGGAAGAGAGCGGCTAAAAATCTATTGCGGCTCCTGCCGTCTCATAAAACGTGAGGCATTAGTAGTCAGAGGATCTTTCTAAAGAAAGTCAGGCCCTTGGAGAATCGATGAGTGTAGGGGTGCTAACGCTCAGTCCAACAACTATTGGTCTTCTACCGAGAACGATAGCAACAACGCCTGGAACGTGAATTTCAACAATGGCGGTGTGAACAACAACAATAAGAACAACGGTAACTATGTGCGTTGTGTCCGCGGGAAGTTGATTTTTAGCCTGAGGGGTAAACCAAAAATTCCAAATTTGCCTCTCGCGATAATTAAAAATTTAATATGTCTAACTCCCAACAGCTTCCCTTATATCTTAAACTCTATCAACTTATCAAATTCTTGTACGAGAGAGTAAGAAATTTTCCTAAGCAGTATAAATATGCTTTAGGAGGAAATATCTTAAATTTAAGCTGGCAATGTCTGGATTTAGTTTTAGAGGTGAATGCTCTACCCGATAAAGAAAAACAGCCCAAAATCTCGGATTTAAGTGTTACTTTTGACCAGTTAAAAATTAGATTAAGAATGGCTCAAGAAATAAATTTAATTTCTAAAAGACAATTTGTCCATCTTCAAACATATTATCTTAAGGAAATTGGAGAGATGATTGGTGGATGGTTAAAATGGGCTTCTTAAATAATAATATGAGCAAAACTATATTTACTTTTGAAAAACTTTATCAAGCATATTTGAATTGTCGGAGAACAAAAAGAAAAACCGTCAATGCTTTAAAATTTGAGTGGAACTTAGAAAGAAATCTCTTTCAGCTTCAAAGAGAATTAGAGAATAAAAGTTATCGTCCGGGACGCTCTATTTATTTCGTAATCACTGACCCTTCTCCCAGAGAAATATTTGCAGCTTCTTTTAAAGATAGAGTGGTGCATCATCTTTTGATTAATGAAATAGAAGAGATGGGAGAAAAAAATTTCATTTTTGACACTTTTTCTTGCCGAAAAAACAAAGGAACGCACTTGGCGATAAAAAGATTAAAAAGTTTTATTGGGAAAATAACAGAAAATTGTAAAAAAGAAGCATTTTACCTTCAGTTAGATATTTCTGGATTTTTTACGGCTATCAATCATCGTATTTTATATTCCCTTCTTGAAAAAATAATTTTTAAACAAAATAAATCTTACCAATGGAAAGAAGATATTTTATGGTTGGCAAAAACTATTATTTTTCACAAACCCACTAAAAATTATATTACCAAGGGTGATTTCTCTTTGTTTAAACTTATTCCTTCTCGAAAATCTTTATTTAGCTCTGGAGGATTTAAAGGACTTCCTATCGGCAACTATTCTTCTCAATTCTTTGCCAATGTTTATTTAAATGAGCTGGACCAGTTTGTAAAAAGAGAGCTTAAATACAGATATTACGTGCGTTATGTTGATGATTTGGTTTTACTAAATGAAGACAGAGAAAAAATAAAACATGCGAGAGATAAAATTAATCATTTTTTGAAAAAGAATTTAAATTTACAACTAAACTTAGATAAAACTAAGATTCAATCTCTAGATAAAGGAATAGATTTTTTAGGATATTTTGTAAAACCGGGTTATATTTTAATACGACAGAGAGTGGTCAAGAAGTTAAAAGATAAATTATATCAACCGAGCCAAATTCCAGATTCTAATGTCCGAATTCCGGACTCAAAAATTTTAGCAATGATAAATTCCTATTACGGACATTTTAAACATGCTTTCAGTTTTAATCTAAGGAAAGATATTTATGAAAATCATTTAGGAAGTTTACAAAGAAATTTTTTACCAAAACCTGGATATGTCTCGTTGAAGATAAAAAAACCGTAAAATTGAACAAATTGTAACTATGACATTAAATTCTCGGAAAACATTTTTAATTCTTCTTAGTGCTATCATAATTTTAGCTGGTTTTTGGTCGGTTAAAGAAGTTTTGGCTGCTGCCTACCATACTTCGGGTACTTTGACTTCAACTAATCTTTTAACAGGCAAAACGGTTTCCAGCATAGACAGTTTTGTTTATAATCTTTCTGCCAAGCCAGATGGCACAGGAGCAACGATTCAGTTTAGCCAAGATAACACCAATTGGTACAATTCAGCGGGCGATTCAGGCGGTACAAATACTTTAACCATGGGCGCTAATAATACAATTGATTTGTCTGTTTTAGCTTGGTCAGGACCCAACTTTTATTACAAAATAGCATTTACTTCTGACGGAACTGACACGCCGGTTTTAGATGACATAAGGATTAATTGTTCTGATAATGCTAATCTTGTTTTTACCATTCAAGCCTCAACTGGCTATGTCGGCATCGGAGACACCACCCCTGATTCAGCCCTTGAAGTATCCAGCGCAGGTGACGACTACTTTATGATATCTTCCTATGCTGACGGAGATGGCAATATCCTAATAGTTGACTCAGCTGGCAATATGGGCCTGGGAGTGTCAAGTGAAACAGCTTTTGGTGGAGGTCAAGGAGTCTTCAGCATAGGTGAGTCTGTCACTGTTCCTACTGCCAACCCAGTAAGTGCTGCTCTATTCTATGTTGAGCTTGGAGGAATGTATGTCTACGACTCCTCAGGCACTGCAACTCTCCTATCTCCCCATGACCCTAAAACAGGAGAATGGATATTCCTCTCAAAGAATACTATCACAGGAAGAGAATTAAGAGTTGAGATGGAACAACTAGTTAAATATCTTGACGATACATTCGGCACTGACTTTGTAAAAGAGTTCCAAGACGGTCAGCTTGTTGAAGAAGATGGGACAATGGGCGACGGAACGGTTGACGGAGCAACAGGTGAGCAGTCGGTGTTTGTCCTAAAGATAAAACAAGCCCTCGCTTCGCTCGGGTTGTTTGTGGAAAATGGTATAGCTCAGTTGAAAGAAGTTGTTACTGATAAATTAACGGCCAAGACCGCCAGAATTGAAAAAATGGAAATGGTTGACGCCATAACCGGCGACATCTACTGCACCTGGATTGAAAGAGGAGAAATGAAGAAGGTAAAAGCAAGATGCGACCAGATAGAATATCTTAATGGTCAGATGATTATTTCAGGCCAAGTCTCGGAATACTGCGATTACGAACATCTTAATCTATGCACCTCTCAGGAATTATGCGAAGGCGAAAGCCTTTTCTGGTACGGCGGAGAATGCCATAGAGAAATGGAACCTTCTTCCTGCGACTCTGATCACCTAAATCTATGTGCTACCGAGGCGGATTGTTTAGATGTTGCAGGTTTCTGGTACAATAATTCTTGTAATATAGAATCAGAACAGATTTGCGAGCCGGTTTTAGAGATATGCGATGACCAGATAGACAACGACTGTGACGGGAAAACAGATGCTGACGACGAGGATTGCCAAAATGATCCTCCTCCGCTGGTTTGTGATTCAGAGCATTTAGATTTATGTACTATTGAAGCCGACTGCTTAACAGCCGAGGGTTATTGGTATAATAGTATATGTAATATAGCGCCAGAATCTTATTGTGGAGATAACAACTTAGATGAGGGTGAGGAATGTGATGACGGCAATATTGAAGATGGAGATGGCTGCTCCTCTGCTTGCCAAACAGAAGTTTCCTGTATCTCTGATTGGCAGCCTGGTGATTGGCAGTCAGGTTCAACTGTTGAGACAACTGCCTGCGGGACAACCTTTACCCAGACCAGAACATATATTGACACTAATGATTGCGCTATTGAGCAAGACAAACCGGCTGACGAGACCCAGGAAGTAGCTGGCGCTTTTTGCCAAGCGCTTGCCAATACTGACAACTCTTGCCAACCAGACGGCACCTGCCTTTATACCTGCTTTAATGGGTTTACTGACAGCAACAGTGATATGTCCGACGGCTGCGAATCCGTTCTTGTTACAGACACCTCTTCCTAAAATTGGTGAGTTTAGAATGAGAAAAAAATTAACTAGAAGTTTTTATACCCAGCCGACTCTAAAAGTAGCCAAAGAGCTTTTAGGGAAGTATATTATTAGAAGGGTCGGAAAAAGAGAGTTAGTGGGGAAAATTATTGAAGTTGAAGCCTATATTGGCCCTCAAGACAAAGCAGCTCATTCTTATAATGGGAAGATAACTCCTCGAAATAAAATTGAATATTTAATTGGCGGGTATATCTATATTTATTTGGTTTATGGAATGTACTGGCAATTAAATATTATTACTGCCGGTAAAGGAAAACCCGAATGCGTGCTTGTTCGAGCTATTGAGCCGGAGAAAGAAGAAATTTCTATGGCTAATGGTCCGGGCAAGCTCTGTCGCTATTTAAAATTAGATAAGTCTTTTTATGGAGAGGATTTGGTTAAAAGCAAAAGGATTTGGCTGGAGGATAGGGGCGAAAAAATTAAGCCCTCGCAAATTTTAGCAACTGCCAGAATCGGTATTGACTACGCCGGTCTTTATTGGGCTCGCCGAAAATGGCGATTTTTAATTAAGGAATACCAAAAATATCTTTCGAAGTGAGAACTAAAAAGTCATAACAAAAAATGCCGAGAACCGTTCTCGGCATTTTTTGTTGTAAGTCCTTGACCCTGTAGAGAAATTTTGACTCACTCCGCAATATAAGATTTCCCAAAGAAAATCTTTGTCAAGATTCTTCTACG
>CAZDKD010000034.1:0-5163 GCA_964506305.1 uncultured Candidatus Saccharibacteria bacterium
CTTATCCACAACACCTTGCCCTCACACCAATAAGATTGATATTGATGAGAAATTAAAGACGGGTTATATCTGGACATCAGAACCAGGGAGGAAAAACCAATCCAGCCCGATGTCCAGACATAACCCGTCTTTCTAAATTAAAAAGCATAGCTTAACGCTACGCTAAATATTTCATATAATAACAAACTTTAAAAATCTTGTCAACCCCAAAAAGAAAAAACCCTAAATCTTTTTAGAATCAGGGTTTTCGTTTTTTTTAACTATGTTTTTCATTCTAATCCGATTAATTCGACTATGTTTAACCCGACGGGTTAAACATAGCTTTTTTCTCTTTAATGTATTTGATGATCTCGCCTACTGTGGTCATCTTTTCAGCATCTTCATTAGGTATTTCTACCTCTAACTTGTCTTCCAGTTGCAGTATTATTTCTACAGCGTCTAAAGAGTCTGCTCTAAAATCCCCAGCAAAAGAACTTTCTGGCTTAATTTCTCCCGGCTCAATGCCTAACTGTTCAACAATAACTGCTTTCACTTCTTTTTCTATATCCATAATAACTCTCCTTTCTGCTTATTAAAGTTTTTTAAAAGAACATGTAAGTTGCTTTGATTATAGAAAAAGAGATAATTTTGTCAACAAAAATAGGCCAATTTATAAAAATTGGCCTATTTTTAACATCACACAATAAGTCCCTGCCTAATAATACTGTCGCATAATAACACAACCGCCTAACAACACTGTCGCATAATAACACAACCGCCTAACAACGCTGTCGCATAATAAAGCAGGGCTTACTTCAACTCTACCTTAGCGCCGGCTGCTTCAAATTTCTTTTTCATCTCTTCCGCTTCTTCCTTCTTCACATTTTCCTTAATCGTCTGAGGCTCATTTGCAGCCGCGTCAACTAAATCTTTAGCTTCTTTCAAACCTTTCTGAGTAATATCTCTCACTGCTTTGATAACTTCAATCTTTTTATCTCCTATTCCCGATAAAATAATATTAAACTCAGATTTTTCCTCTCCTGCTTCTCCGCCAGCAGCGACTCCATTAGCCCCGCTTAGCGGGACGGCAACCGGAGCAGCAGCCGAAACACCAAATTTCTTTTCTAAAATCTTAACCAATTCTGCCAAGTCTAAAACAGACATCTTTTCTATTTCTTCTACTAAAGATTTAAATTTCTTAGGAACTTCAACTTTTTCTTCCTTTTCTTCCTTTTCTTCCTTTTTTTCTTCTTTAATTTCCTCTTTAGTTTCTTCTTTAGTTTCCTCTTTAGTTTCCTCTTTTTTTTCTTCTTTTTTTTCTTCAGTCATAATTTTATTAAGTTTTAATTATTAATTTTTGATAAAATATATACCAGACCTTTACCGAAGCACATAATTTATTTTTCAAGACTATATCTTAATCTTTCTTTTAGTCTTCGTATTGTCTGCCCTCTCTGTTTTAATTTACTCTCCCTTTGCCTTGCGTCTCTTTCATCTTTGTATGTCTCGTAGTAAATTAATTCTGGTTTTTTATTTTTATGCTCTTTCATTCTACGTCTTAAATTATTAGTGGATCCTATGTAAGTCTTATCTGTTTTAATATTCTTTATGATATAGACATAGTACATAAAACAAATTATGTGCTCGGTTTAATTTGTGAAATTATATATACTAAATTTCTTATATTGCCTTGTAAAACATTTATAAATCCTGAAATTGGACTGGAAATGCTTCCAACGACCTTTGCTAAAAGTTCTTGTTTTGAAGGTATTTTGGCTAAAGCAATAATCTCTTCGGCGTTTTTGAACTCGCCCTCAAAAAACCCTCCTAAAATTTTCAGGTTTTCGTTTCCTTTTGAAAACTGATAGGTAGTTTTCGCCGGAGAAATTTCGTCTCCAAAGCCGAAAATCAAAGCAAATTGACCCTCTAACCTTTCTACATCAAACTCAAGTTTTTTCTCTTTAAAAACCACATTCGTTAAAGTTTTCTTGGCTACTTGCAACTGACAATCTGTTTCCTGCAGCTTTTTTCTCAAATCAAAAAGGTCTGCCGCTTTCAAGCCTTCAATTGCCACAAAAACCATTGCTTTTTGCCGGTCAATTTTTTCCTTTAATTCTTCAACAATTTTTTCTTTTTGTTTTTTAGTTAAAGGCATACCCAGTAGAGGAATTTCGAATAGAATTTTTCTATTCTAATAATTTTAAAAATTTACGAATTCTTAATTTTAAAAATCTACGACCTTGAGTGGTTTTAAAGTAATCTTCTCTTCTTTGAGCGTCTTCTTTATTTAAACATGCCTCAGCATAAATCAATATAAACGGGATTCTTGATTTTGTTGAAAAATTCTTTTTGGCATTATGTTGTTCTATTCTTATTTTTAAGTCCTGAGTATAGCCAATATATAATTTTCCATCTTTCTTGCTGTATAAAACATAAACATAATGCCATTTCGAAATTCTCCTACCGGGCATATTATTAGTTTGTAGTAAATAAAAATCTGTGGATTACCACAGACAACAAAAAAAAACATTTGCCTCGATGGGTCTTACTTGCCCCGCTAAGCGGGGTAAACCCATTGTCTATGGCTATTTTTAATATTACTTAATTAAGAATTATTGTCAAGTCTTTCTTTTATTCTTCAATGCAAAGAAGTTTTTGACGAGCGCTGCAGTATTTTCCCAAAGAAACAGCAAGAGTAGTATCGTCTCCTTTTCCCGTCAAACCGGAAGAGAAACCCCCTAAAGCGACTGCATTAGTAAATTTTCCTGCCGGAGTATAGCAATTGGGAAATGAAGGTCCCGGCTCTCCCGTAGGAACAGGATAGCCCGCAACATATCTATTGTCTTGAGTCCAGTTTTGGCAAGTGGTAGTAAAACTATAACTCTCAGCAAGATTATAAGGATCTAAAGCGCCTACACCAACAGAAATACAATTTTTCTTACTTTTTTCATCTATTCTGCCTAGCCAGACATCCTCCAAGTTTGCTAAAAAATTCTCTTCCAATTTTTCCTCACTAATTATTAAGAGATCTGATAATTTGATTAAAAACTCATCAAAACCTTTGGCTAAAAGCCGGTGGCAAGTCGCCCCTCTGAGAAGTTCAGCTGCCGGAGAAGCCATAACAAAAACACCTTCTGTCTTTCTGGGAGTTTTTTTCATTCTTTCAACGGTTAATTCCTCATCAGCATCTCCGCCTAGAAAAGCATGCCAGATACCTACATATCCGCGGCCTTCAGCTTCTATTTGGCATTTTTCATCAGCTCCCTCAAGCCCTCCCAAATTACCAGTAAAGCTCTCTTCGGTGATAAAAACTCTTCTCAGGTTTGGAAAATCGCTTGGCAGATATAACCACTCATTCTCAGTTGATAAAGAATCACAGCTAAAAAGTTCGGGGAAAACAATTGCAAAAGCTCCGTTTGAATAATCTACCTTATTGTCTTCTTGCCAGGGATATTCAAAAACAGCAATCCAGTAACCATCTCCGTACTCCTGCCCTCTCATTTCCTGGACAGGATAAATTTTCCAGCTGTATTTTCCTAATTTGGCATTAACATTCTTAGCAATTACCCGTTCTAACTCATTTCCATTAAACAAAACAATGCCTACTCTTTCTATACCTTTGGCCTTCCAAGTAATTTCGTAAGTTTGGCCAATTTCCCACTCTTCGCTTCCATTGGGAGTTAAAAGTTGAATGCTTTCTCCTCCCCGCAAAAACAATAGATAAAATACAAAGACAAAAATTATCAAAACCCCTCCTATTAAAATATAGATTAAATTTCTCTCTATTGTAAACTTTTCTAATATTGAACCTTGCATTGATTTTAACGAACGTTAGAATTAATTACTTATTCGGTGCGAGGACAGGCCCCATAGAAGAAACTTGACAGATGTTTTTCTTTGAAAAACATTAAAATGCCGAGGGCAGTCAAATTTTCTCTACGGGGCAGGGAGGGCTAATCTGATTCATTAACCCCTCCACCACCTCTTCTCTTTCGTCAAAACTATATTTTTCTATTAGCGCTTGAAAAACCGCCAAATAAAGATTCTCAATCTGATTACAATTTTCCGTCCAACAACTATATTCTTCATGCCTTAAAAGCTGCTCTCCGGTTTTTCCGCCGCTTGTTTCTCCAATATATATTATATCATATTCCTCGTTTCTTTTACATAAAACCGTATATATCGAAGGGCTTGCAATAATATTGTAGTCTTTCAATGACCAGGGGCCAGCAAAGTAATAGTCTTCTATTTCAATAAACTGAGGCGGAGGAGGAAAATAACCAATTGGAACGGGGGGAAGGTCCTCAGAAGGCTGAGGCGGTTTTAAAACACTGCTCTTCTCAAGGAAATAACTGACTAAAAAGAAAACTAAAGCAAATAACAAAATTATAAAAAGGCCGTAAAGAGAATTCAATAAAATTCCCCGGCCTCGTATTTTTCTTTCAGCATCTCTGCGAGCTGACAATGTAATAAATCCTCCATAAAAAAAAGCAATTAAATCAATACAAAAAGCTAAAATAAGAATAAATAATGGAATATTTCCGAAAAAATTAAATCCGTTCATAAATTAATCTTTTAAAATCTCGATTATTTTTTCCGCAAATTTTTTAGCAGCAATAGGGCCCGAGGCTGTAACTATCTTTCCGTCAACAACTACCGGTTCTGCCAGATATTTTGCTCCCGAGCTTTCCAAAATTTTAACAGCCGATTTATCCATTGTGGAACTCCAGACAGTTGATTTTTTTCCTTCAAGAACTCCGGCTTTGGCTAAAATCGCCGGGGCTATGCAAATAGCGCCTAAAATCTTACCTGCTTTAACCGTTTCTCTGGCAACCCGGTAACAGTTTTCATCACCAATATATTCCTGGGCTCCCGATCCTCCGATAAACAAAACTGCGTCATAATCCCCTGCTCTAATATCTTTTATCAAAATATTAATATTTGCTTCACCGCCAAACTTTCCGATTGCTTTCCCCAACGAAGCGCTGCAAGTTATTATCTCAGCTCCTGCTGCCTGTAATGTTTGCTTGGGAATAAAATACTCCTCATCCCGAAACTCCCGAAAAGCAATAATCATTGCTATTTTTTTATTTTCTAACTCTGGCATTGTATATAACTTATTATATAACTTTTAGAATTATTTTAAATACTTCGCAGCAGCTTCGCTATGTTCTTTTAAGGTCT
>CAZDKD010000035.1:0-4791 GCA_964506305.1 uncultured Candidatus Saccharibacteria bacterium
GCCTCTTCCTCCGACTGAAAAAATCAAAACTTCAATTGATTTTCAAATGCCTTTCGGAAGAATAGTTGAAAAGATTTTTGAAACATATATTTCTGACTATCCCGAACCGAACTCTAAACCAGAGCCGAGAATAACAAGAATTGAAAATAATGCCGAGACAATAAAAAAGCTTACCGATAATCTTGAACAACAAAGCGAAGATTTGACTAATTATGCTCACCGGTGTACCTGTCGTAGCACTGGCCCCGAAAACCCCTGTGGCGGTAATGTGTCAGGAGACACAACCTGGAAATGTGATTGCGGAGGATGTAGCGCAGTATTGCCTTGTACTTGCGACCCCTGTGAAAAGGTTAGAGGAGACATTCAAGGCGCTGAACAAAAAAACCTTGAAAATGTTTATTTAGGGATAGAGATTACCGAAAAAGATGTTGACGATCAAGAATATACAATTACAACCAGCCTTATAAAAGAACAAGAAAAGACAGAAGAAGAAGTTCGTCTCTTGAAAGAGCAGTTAGATAGGTTAAAAAGAGCAGAAAAATTTATAGAAGAGTGTCCTTGGAGGGTGTTAATCAGTTACGCAGAGTTTCTTGCTAAAAAAGACAGTTTTAGCGTCCAAGAAGAAACACTAAGAGAAATTAAATTCTGGGATGATGTAAATGTTATCTATATTGATAAATGGACAAAAGAACCAGATCCTGATTGGGCAACTTTTGATTGCGCTATCAGCGGGACTTTAGAACAAGAATATCCTTTTCCGGCACCCGGTGAAGACGGATTTGACAAAGACAAGAGCGTGGAAGAAATTGAATCAGTTGTCTCTGGGACAACAGCCTGCTCAGATGAAGCTCCGGTCGGCGAAATCATTGACCGAACAAAAAGAGTAACTCAGCTTCTAATAAATAAAATGGAAACTCTCGTTGAAAAGGATAAAGAATTAATTGACGCAGTTGACACATTAGAGGTTTTAGTCAGCCAGTGTAGCTCTAAAAGAGGATGTGAGCGCCGCTGCACTTGTTTTGGCTGCCTCTGCAGCCATCATCATCATTGCATACCAGGCTGCAAGGGTTGGATTTATTGTTGCGCCGATTCTTCCGGGCCCTACCCTAGTGAATGTAAAGACAGAGACGAAGACACTCCCTGTCCTTATGAAGAAATAGATGCTCAGCTTGAAGAAATTCAAAGAATCCATCAAGAAATTACCGATTTGATAGAGGGAAAGGGAGAAAATAAAACACCAGAAGAGATAGGCGTTCTCCCAATAATTAACGAGATAGTCCCCGAAATACTCGACGATTTAGAAATATTTATCAGGCGCCCGATGCAAAAATGCACCAGCGAAGCTTGGGAAGAACGGGACACTGTACTATATAATTGTTTTCAAGTAAGAAATGCGACTATCCCAGAAGGGAAAGTAATTGATGAATGCTGTCCTACAGAATATTGGCAAGAAGGAGAAAAAAAACAAACGCCTTTTGGCGATTGTTTTGAAGAGTGCTATTTAGAAAAAGGACAGGAAAAGCATCGAGAATGCCTCCAAGAGTGTTTGGAAAGAAAAAGCGTTGAACTAAACGACGAAGCTCTGTCTTACTGCGTCCATCGGCTTAATTTTTACTGTTGCCATCAAGAATAAAAAAATATGGAGAAAAAATACCAAAAAACAATTATTCTCTTTTTCCTTTTGTTTTTCTTTTTGTCTTTTTCTTTTTTCTTCTCAGCCGAAAATACAAAAACAAACCAGGCCTTTGCCCAAGAGCAAGAACTCGAGATCGAATATCCGGAAATTGAAGGGCTCAAACCGGAAACAGTTCAATTCCCTTTAACCTACTATTTTAAATATGTATTTACCTTTTCTATTTGGGCAAGCGGCTTCGTAGCCCTTTCTGTTTTAATTTATGGAGGGATTAAATATTTAACTTCAAGCGGCAAGCCAGAGGAATTAACAAGCGCCCGAAAAAGAATCCTCTCTGCTTTTTTAGGAATTATTATTCTTTTTTCCGTTTATATAATTTTAGGAACTATCAACCCCGAACTGGTTAAATTTCAATTGCCCGGGTTAGAATCAACTTTTTTAGAACCTTCAGACATGCCTCCTCCCGTCACTAAAATTCCAGAGCTTTTAAGCAAAATTAAGGAAATTGGAGATAATGTTATAATAATTTCAACGAAAATTAACGACACAGCCGAAAAAATACAAGAATTAACCGACGAATGCACTTGTGAAAGAACCCAATCCCTGTGTCTTTGTGAGGGAGGAAGCGACGGCGACTCGTGCCAACCCCTTCATTGCTACGCCGGTCCCCCTCCCCCAGAAGGTTCTAATAAACCTGATTTTCACCCCGAGGTTGACCCCGACCATCACCACCCTTGTCCGGATTTTGAAGAAATCAAAGATAACCAAAAGAGAATTATTGCCTGGAAAGACGAAATCCTTTATTATAGAAATAGAGCCCTCGCCGAAGAAAAAGATTTAAGAGATGAAATAGATGATGTCTTAGAAGAAAAAATCGGCTATTATCAAAAAAAATTAGAGACAGAAACAGATGAAAGGGTTATTGCAGATTTTGAAGAAGAAATACAAAAGTTAAATGACGAAATGGGCCTTAAAGAAAATTTAGCCGACCAACTTAATAATTTAGCCGATTCGATTATAAAAGTGGATTCTCCGGCTTCAGAAATAGGGATACTCCCCGATGAATGTTTAGTCAATGTAGGAGACACAGAGATATGTAAGCCAGCATGCGAGGGAGAATGCCACGATTTTTTAGAGGGCTGCCAACCGAAAAAATGCGAAGGGGAAAACCCTTGCCCAGCCGATGAAATCCAAAATAAACTGAATTTAATTCAAGACTCCCGTCCTGCAATTGAACAAATTTGCCAAGAGATACTTAATATCAGAAAACAAATAATTGACTTAAAAACAATTTCTATATGACAAAAAAACTCTTTCTTTTAATTATCATTTCTGTTTCAATTGTTTTTATTTTAAGCACCCAGCCCGTTTTTGCTCGAGAAGGAAGGCCTTTAGAGATTCAATATCCGGAAATTGAAGGGTTTAAGCCAGAAAAAGACATAACCCCAATACCAGATTATGTTAAATATATTTTTAATTTTGCAATCTGGATAAGCGGTTTTATTGCTCTGGCAGTTTTGATTTATGCCGGATTTAACTATTTTACCTCAGCTGGAAACCCGGAAAAGATAAGAGATGCTAAAGACCGGATTACAGCTGCTTTTTTGGGCTTAGTTATCCTTTTCGGTTCCTATCTGGTCCTAATAACTATTAATCCTGAATTAGTTAGTTTCCACCTTAAACGACTAAGTCCTATGATTTCCTCATTGCCACCAGGCGTTCTTCTTTGTAAAGAAGTGCTAACAACAGAAGGGGGAGATGATGCTATTTATAAAGCCTGGGATCTTATGGAAGAACACAAATATACAAATCCCGACATAGATAGACAGAAAGAAATACAAGAAGAGCTAGATTTAATATTAGAAGATGTTGCTGAAAAATGTTATACGGTATACAGTAAAGGAGATATTAGGGGTAGTTTTGATAATAAAGTCCGGGCTGTTTATTTTATACCCTTTATATGGACTAAAGGGGAGTGGGAATATGAGACAGAATACGGAGCAATCCTCTATGAAGACAGAAAGTATAACGGTACATCTGTCCCCATGTACGGACACCTCATAGACCCTGCGGGCGGTTGGAGGCCTTATCGTAGAGAAGTATCTTTAGATTGTTCTTCAATTAAGCCGTTTGAATTAATCTACGAGCCAGACGAAAACTGGGAAGTGGTCTTATACCAAAAAAGCAGTTTTAATAAAGATTTCCCGGATTTAGTGCCATTCTATGGCAAATGCGGCTCGGGGAGTTGGTGGTGTGAGTTTAATCTTTCTTGGCCGCCTGAATCAATTAAAGTTGAGGGGGACATTATGGCTGTACTTTACAAACCAAGCGATGGTGGAGGTCCTTACGGGCCAAACGCCACCTTTTTTAACGGCGAAGACAATTATTTGCTTGATGACGACAATATAGTAAATTATAAACCGTGTATAAGCCACCCGATAAAAGGCTGCCCCGTAGCCGCGGCTAAGCTTCTTGCAATTATTGCCGCGAAACCTTATTAAATTATCTTTATTAATTAAAAACCGCTCTTACTTTAAAGAGCGGTTTTTTCTTTTTTGTCTCTGTTGATTTTTTGGGTTCGCAGCCGGCTCTGATTTAATCATCCCTGAATCATATTCTGAAGAGGGAAAATAGCTACAAAGATCAGCATCATAGTCCTCACCATACTCTGTACCATCGGCACCAAAACTTTTAATTGCAGGGTTGCCGCCATTTTCGGAAAAACGCACATAAATAAACTCCCGTTCCCAGCCATCTTTTAGTACTTTCTTGTTTTTAAGATAACCACCTTGTTTGTAATTTTTAACACCAGCCGGTTTTTTGCTAAGGACAGTTAATTCTTCGTCTTCAGCGGGGTAGCGGCCAGTATCTTTTTTGAACAGGCGCACGGCCTCGGCGAGTATGCGCAGGTTTGTTTTTGTAACAGCCAGACGCACTTTTTCGGTTTTAGGCTTGTCAATTTTTACTTCTACTTCTCTGACGTTTTCTTTTTCTCTTTTTCTTTGCCTTTCGGTAAGTTTTTCAATCTTTTTTTCGATTTTCCGTTCTTCGTTTTTGTTTCCTGCTTTACTTAGTTGCTCAAGCAACCCCCCGACTTTTTCCTCTTCGTTCTTTTTTTTACAACCTGACATCATCCCAAACAAAAATAGAGTCATTCC
>CAZDKD010000036.1:0-4411 GCA_964506305.1 uncultured Candidatus Saccharibacteria bacterium
CATATTCCAAATGAGAAACAGAAATCGTAAGGCCTCTTGCCTTCTCTTCCGGAGCTGCATCAATTTCATCAACCGACTTTGATTGAACTTTTAAGCCCTTAAGACTTAAAACCTTTAAAATTGCTGCGGCTAAAGTGGTTTTACCATGATCGACATGACCAATGGTACCAACATTAACGTGGGGTTTCCCCCTTTCAAATTTTTCTTTTTCCGCCATAATTCATTTTAACATCTTAACATCTTAACATCTTAACAAAATTTAAATACAAAAATGTTTAAATGTTAAAATGTTAGTATGTTAGTATGTAAGTTAAGTTACATTATTATATTATTATTTTTTAAAAAAAAGTCAAGGGCTTCCTGTGAATTTAACCAAGCTATTTCCTTTTTCCTTCAATAATTTCCTGGGCAATACTTTTAGGCACTTCTTCATAACAATCAAACTCCATCGTAAATGTCCCCCTTCCTTCGGTTAAAGACCTTAAAGTAGTAGCATATCCAAACATTTCAGCCAAAGGAATTTTTACATTAATAACTTTAAGGTTTAATCTGTCTTTGGTCTCCTCAACCCTTCCGCGCCTGGCTGATAAATCGCCTATTGTATCACCAAAAAAATCTGAAGGGACCACAACCTCTAACTTCATAACCGGCTCCAGTAAAACTGGCTTGGCTCTCCTAGCTGCTTCTTGAAAAGCAGTGGAAGCTGCTATCTTAAAAGCGTTTTCTGAAGAGTCCACTTCATGAAAAGAACCATCATATAAAGTTGCCTCAATGTCTATCACCGGATAACCGGCTATAACTCCCTTATCCAACGCTTCCTTAACTCCTTTCTGAACCGCCGGAATAAATTCCTGAGGAATAATCCCGCCTTTAATCTTGTTTATAAATTCAAAGCCCTCTCCCCGCTCCCTGGGTTTGACTTTCAGCCAAACATGGCCATACTGCCCCCTGCCTCCGGACTGCCTGATATATTTTCCTTCTGCCTCAGCTTCTTCTTTAATTGTTTCTTTATAAGCGACTTGAGGCCTTCCGACAGAAGCCTCAACCTTAAACTCTCTTTTCATCCGGTCAACTAAAACATCGAGATGCAATTCTCCCATTCCCGAAATAATAGTTTCCCCGGTTTCCAAATCGCTTTTTATTCTGAAGGTCGGGTCCTCGTCTGACAATCTCCTAAGAGATAGAGCCATTTTTTCCTGATCAGCTTTAGATTTCGGCTCAATACGAATAGAAATAACAGGTTCGGGAAAAGTAATTTTTTCCAAAATAATAGGAGCTGTCTCCTCGCATAAAGTATGGCCGGTTTGAGTATTTCTGAGACCGACAGTAGCAGCAATATCTCCAGTAAAAATTTCATCAACATCTTCCCTTTCGGCAGCATGCATCCTTACGATTCTGCCAATTCTTTCTTTCTCACCAGTAGTAGAGTTTAACAAATAAGAACCAGTTTTTAGAGAACCTGAATAAACCCGAAAATAAGTAAGAGTTCCAACATAAGGATCGGTAGCAATTTTAAAAGCTAGAGCGGTAAATTTTTCTGAATCTTTCGCCTTTCTTTCGGTTTCTTCGTCGGTTTTAGGATCAACTCCTTTAATCGAAGGCATATCTCCCGGACTGGGAAAATACTGGCAAACAGCATCTAGTAATAATTGAACTCCTTTATTTTTTAAAGCAGATCCGCAGAACACGGGTACAAGTTTATACTCCAAAGTGGTCTTTCGTAAAACTTTCCTGAGATCATCCACTGAAACCTCCTTGCCGCTTAAATAACTCTCCAGAAGTTTTTCGTCTTCAGCAGCAACTTTTTCAATCATTTTTTCCCGCCATTGCTTCGCCTCTCCCAATAAGTTTTCAGGAATTTCCTCTTCTTTTATTATTTGCCCAAAATCTCCCTCAAACCTTAAAGCCTTCATTTTTAAAAGATCAATTACTCCCTGGTGATCTCCTTCTTCTCCGATCGGTATTTGCAAAGCGACAGCATTTGGAGTTAATTTTTCTAAAATGGATTCAAAACTCGTTTTAAAATTAGCGCCCATTCTATCTAATTTATTTATAAAGCACATTCTAGGCACTTTAAACTTATCAGCCTGGCGCCAGACAGTTTCAGATTGAGATTCTACTCCGGCTACCCCGTCAAAAACCACTATAGCCCCGTCTAAAACCCTGAGAGATCTCTGAACCTCGGCAGTAAAGTCAATATGGCCCGGAGTATCAATAATATTAATCCGGTATTCGTTCTCTTTTTTGCGCTCCAGCCCTTCCGGCACCCAGAAACAAGTAGTAGCAGCTGAAGTAATAGTAATCCCTCTCTCTTTCTCCTGTTCCATCCAATCCATGATTGCTTTACCGTCATGAACTTCTCCGATTTTATGAGAGATCCCGGTGTAAAATAAAACTCGCTCGGTCATAGTAGTTTTCCCGGCGTCAATATGAGCAATAATTCCTATGTCTCTTGTTTTTTCAATTGAGTACTGACGTGACATATTTTAAGAATTTTTACCAGGCAAAATGCGCAAATGCTCTGTTTGCCTCTGCCATTCTATGTGTGTCGCTCTTCTTTTTTACCGCCCACCCAGTATTATTTGCCGCATCCATTAATTCTTGAGCCAATTTTTCCCCCATCGGCTTACCTTTCTTGTTCTTTGCCCCTTGAATTATCCATCGCATAGCTAAGGCTAATTGCCTGCCTCCCTTCACTTCCCTCGGAACCTGATAAGTTGCTCCTCCCACTCTTTTTGATTTTACTTCAAGCAAAGGAGAAGCATTATCTAAAGCAGCTTCGAAAACCTCTAAGGGATCTTTTTTAGTTTTTTCTTTAATAGTATCAAAAGCCCGATAAACAATCTTTCTGGCTGTTGTTTTTTTACCCCGCTCCATAATCTGATTAATAAACTTGGAAACCTTCACATTATAATAAACAGGGTCGGGAGATACTGGGTGTTTTTTTATTTTTTTTTGCCTAGCCATATTACTTCTTTGTTTTCTTAGTACCGTACTTGCTTCTTCCTTGTTTTTTATCCTCTACTCCACCGGTATCCAAAACTCCCCTCACTACATGATATCTTACTCCGGGCAGATCTTTAACCCTTCCTCCGCGAATAAGCACAATCGAGTGCTCTTGGAGATTATGCCCCTCTCCGGGAATATAAGCTGAAACCTCCATTCCGTTAGTTAAGCGGACTCTGGCTACTTTTCTGAGAGCTGAGTTTGGCTTTTTGGGAGTTACGGTAAAAACTTTAAGGCAAACTCCTCTTTTATACGGCGAGGAATAATCCTTCGGCCTGTTTTTAAGAACATTAAAACTAAACCCTAAAGCAGGCGTCTTAGACGATTTCTTTTTTCTCTTTCTTCCTTTTTTAATTAATTGATGAATTGTGGGCATACCCCGTAGAAGAATTTCGACTAATTATAATTATTTTGCTGCCCCGCAGCAGTCGAAATTTCTCTACGGGGCATAATTGACTAATTTAACAAATAAAATTCAAACTGTCAATAATGGAAACCCGGCGATTAGGGTAAAAATCAAATTTATAACATAGCTAATCCAGGGGAACAAAAAGAAAATAATAAGCAATAAGATAAAAAAGCCAAACTGGGTCAAAAACATTTTTACATTCCTCATTGAGTCGGGTAAAAAAGTAAAAAGGATATGAGATCCGTCTAAAGGAGGAATGGGCAATAAATTAAATATTGCCAACAAGAGATTAATATAAACAATATAAGAAAACATTACAACAAGTCCCGGGGGAACAGATACTGCCGTAAGAAACCTTAAAAGCAACCCGAAAAATAATGCGATTGCCAAATTTGCCGCCGGTCCGGCTAAAGCCACTTTTAAAGAACCATATTTTTGGTCCCGAAAATTGTAAGGATTAATAGGAACCGGTTTTGCATAACCGAAAAGTATCGGGCTTCTGAAAAGGATTAAAAGTAAGGGTAAGGCAACCGAACCAATTGGATCTAAATGTTTTAATGGATTTAAAGTAAGACGCCCGGCATACTTAGCTGTCCGGTCGCCTAAATAATAAGCCATTGCTCCATGGGAAAACTCGTGAATAACAATAGAAAATATTAAAATAATAATTAGAAAAATATATTCCATAATAATATAATGATAACACAGCTTGAAAAAATTTTAAAACCTTGATAAGATAATATTAGTAAATTTTTAATTTTAAAATTATGGCTAAGCAATGCGCAATTTGCGGAAAAAAATCAATAATGGTTCAGAAGCGGGTAAAGCTTCGAGGAAAATATAATCCAACTGTCAAAAAAAGGAAATACCCTAATCTTCAATGGTTAAGGGTTCCTTCGGATATAAAAAAGAAATCCTATAAAAAGTTTGCCGGCAAACGAGTTCTGGCCTGCGCTAAGTGCATCAAAGCGCTGGGAAAACGAAAATAGCTTCGGG
>CAZDKD010000037.1:0-4146 GCA_964506305.1 uncultured Candidatus Saccharibacteria bacterium
TTGGCAGAAATTTGATGAAAACTCTTTTTTGAAAGAGACATAGGGCCTCTTTTTTGTTCTGCTTGCTCCGTGAAAATCTATTACGTCAATATTATATTCTTGGAAAGATTTCTCGAATAAATTGTAGTGCATAGCGTGGCCGATTCTATTTTTCTTTCCTAAGTCAGTTTGGGCGGTAAACATAATTAATAAAATTTTACTATTGTCTTTTTCAGAAAAATCTCTCGCGCAAACATTAAACAAATATCCAAAAACAAATCCCATCATATTATTATCTTTTGAAAAAGCCAAAGAAACCAGGCAGCTCTCCGACATTTTTTTGAATATATCTATCTTCTTCGGCTTGAACCCTATATTCTTGCTGGAATTTAAGTATATATTATAAAGTTCCTTAAATTCATTTTCCGTTAATTCTTTTTTAATTACAATTTTAGATTTATTATAACCATGCTTAATTTTATTTCTTAGCTTGCTTATTACTTTAAAATTATCTTTGCTGAATATAATGGTTTCTTCGTCTTGGTGTATGTAGGGGATTTTTTTGTATCTGTTATCTTTGAGAATATTAATTACTTCATCTTTTCTTTCCCTGCAGTAAATCATTGGCAGGTCTATTGTTATTCTGCCGAATTTAATTTTGTTTATATGTTCTATAAAATTTAAAAATCCCTGTTTTATCTTGCAGTTTGGGCCAAAGGGTATATAGATATTTTTCCAGAATAGTTTTTTAGAAAGTTGATATCTATAATAGAAATCCTCGCCTTTATAGAACTTATAGCCAAATTCCTTAAATTGAATTGGGTTAAATAGATAATGTTGGTCTGACATAATTTACAAGTCCGTGTTTTTATTTTATGATAAACTAATATGGAAATAAAGGAAGCTTTAGATAGGTGGGCAGGTAAAGTTTATCCCTCAAAAGAGAAATTTTTGAGAGCTTTAAGAGCAAGAAGATTGGTAATTTATCATGGAGTAGATCCTACTGCTCCTGATTTGCATTTGGGCCATTCTACAAACTACCTTTTGTTAAGAAAATTTCAAGAATTAGGCCATAAAATTATTATTCTTATTGGTGATTTTACTGCCCAGATTGGAGATCCAACAGGAAAATTATCTGAACGAAAAGCATTAACTAAGAAACAAGTTCTTAAAAATGCTGAGACTTATAAATCCCAAATAAGCAAAATTTTAGATTTTAAATCAAAAATAAACCCAGTCCAGATTAAATTTAACAGCGGATGGTATGAAAAAATAAAATTTGCCGACCTGATGAAATTAATGGCTAACTTTACTCATGGGAAAATGATTAAAAGAAATATGTTCCAGCAAAGATTAAAGAAAGGCCAAGAAATTAATTTTATTGAGTTTATATATCCAATGCTGCAAGGTTATGATTCGGTAGCTATAAATGTTGATGTTGAAGTAGGCGGGACAGACCAAACATTTAATATGATGGCTGGCAGGGACTTATTAAAAAAATATAAAAAGAAGGAAAAATTTGTTATTACAACAAAACTTTTAGAAAATCCAAAAACCGGAAAAAAACTAATGTCAAAGAGCGAGGGAAATTACATTGCGCTCAACGATTCTCCAAAAGATATGTTTGGCAAGATAATGGCTTTGTCCGATGAAGCGATAATGCCTTGTTTTGAGTTTTGCACAGAAGTTTCTTTAATTGAGATTAAAAAAATTAAAAATCCTAAAGACGCTAAAGCAAAATTAGCAAAAGAAATTATAATGATGTATCATAGTAAAAAAGAAGCAGAAAAAGCGACTAAAGAATTTGAGAGAGTTTTTAAAGAAAAGAAGTTGCCATCAAAGATTCCGGAAGTTAAGATCGGAAAGAAAAAACTTCCCATTTTAGATTTATTGGTGAAAATAAAATTGGCTTCGTCAAAATCTGAAGCCAAAAGGCTAATTTTACAAAAAGGGGTAAAAATAAATAGTAAAGTTCAAAAAGATTGGAGAAAAGATGTTGGAATAAAAAAGGGAATGATAATCCAGGTTGGGAAAAGAAAATTTGCTAAGTTGTTTTAATCTTCGATTTAAGAGCGTAACAGAGAGCTATTCCTAAAGCATCAGTGGCGTCATCTTTCCTTTTGTTTTTATCTTTAGGTTTTTCTTCTAAATTAAACAGGACCTGAATCATTTTTTGGACCTGTTTTTTTTCTGCTCTGCCATAACCCACTACTGCCATTTTGACTTGGAGGGGAGTGAATTCATAAACTGGAATTTTTTTCTTGGCAGCAGTCAATAAAATTACTCCCTTTGCCTGGCTAACCGGCATAGCTGTTTTTAAGTTTTTGAAAAAATATAAACTCTCAACAGCCATTATTTTTGGTTGGTGTTTTTTAATTAGTTTGTTAAGTTCGTTGTTTATTATCTTCAAACGCTCTCCGGCTTCTAAGCCTGGATTGGTTGTTATACAGCCATAGTCGATAACTTTTATTTCTTTTGTTTTTTTAATAACGCCAAAACCCGTTGTTGCTGTGCCCGGATCGATGCCTAAGATTATCATATTTTTAAGTTAGAATAAATGTCTTGGACAGCATCGTTTTCATCTAATGCTTCAAAGAGTTTCTGGCAAGTTTCTTTTTCTTTAATGTCAATCATTTCTTTTGGGACCCAATCTAGGGACGAAGAATCTATTTCAACTTCCTTTTCTTCTAAATTTTTTTTCACTTTTTCCAGTTCTCCGGGTTTGGTGTAGATATCCAAAATGTCCCCCTCTTGGTGGGGTTCATCCCCCTCGGGGGCAGCGTGCCAATAAATATCTTCTGCTCCGGCCTCGATTGCTTCTAATTCTAATTTTTCCTTATCTTTTAATCGTTCTTTTTGTAATTGGGGGTCTATAATAATTGCTCCCTTTCTTTCAAAAAGCCATTTAACAGATCCTTCGCTTGCTAATTTTCCGTTATTTTGGCTTAAGATTTGCTTGATTTCTCCCAAAGTTCGATTTTTATTATCAGTAATACCTTCAATAATAATTGCTGTTTGTCCTGGTCCATAAGCTTCAAAAGTGACTTGTTCTAATTTTTCACTGCTGAGTTCCCCTGTCCCGCGCTTTACCGCTCTGTCTATATTATCCTTTGGCATATTAGCATTTTTTGCTTGTTCAATCGCTAATTTTAATTTTGGATTAGCGTTTGGATCGCCACCTCCCTCCCTTGCCGCAACCGAAATCAACTTAGCCATCTTGGAAAAAATCTTACCTCGTTTTGCGTCAGTAATCTCTTTTTTATGTTTTATACTTGAAAAATGGGAATGACCGCTCATAATAGTGCATAATATTTAGTTTTGCTTTTTTATCTTACTCTAATAATTGGATTTTGTCTAATTAGATTAGAAGGAGATTTTTGGAGATGTTTTCTTTTTAAGAAACAAGATAGCTGTCGCTGAAAAAATAGCAATAGCAAAAGCAGTTAATAGGGTAGATAAAAAACTAGAAGATTTAATTAATTTTTCTCCAATAGCAGCTGTTTCTTCTCCAAGAAACACAGCTGACAGAGACCCGTTCTCTGATTTTTTCTTGTCCTCCGAAGTTTTAACGAAGGAGGGTTCTTTTTCAGGCAGAATATTAGCTTTCTCAGGGGTTAAGGTTTCGCTCCAGAACCAATTTTCTTCTATTTTATTGTATGATTGGCCGACTAACGCCTTTCCGAAATCTACTGAGTCTATAATTTTATCATTGGGATTAATAAATTCTAACCCCTCACCGCTATTATTTAAAGTAATTTTAGTTTCCGGCCTTTTAAGGACTAAATATCCGAGAGGAGAAATTTTTGTATTGGCAGAAAAAATATAACTAGTAGTCCTTCCAATTTTGTCTTTAATTTTCCAGCTGGAAATGTCTACTTCAAAATCGTTTTGATTGAAAATTTCAATCCATTCGTTTTCCAAGTCCGGCCCTTCCGGCGATGGCAGAATTTCACTAAAAACAATTCCACTCGGATAACTCATCGCTTCATCTGACAGAGATCCGTTCTCTGGAGGCTTTTCGGTTTGGGTTTCAGCCAACTCCTCGGGTTCTGGCTCTAATTTTTCCTGAGGACCCACCCAGGCTAATCCTTGGTCTTTGATTTTTTGTAAAGTTATTTCTCCTATCCCTTTAACTTTGATTAAATCATCCAAAGAATTAAAAGGCCT
>CAZDKD010000038.1:0-4083 GCA_964506305.1 uncultured Candidatus Saccharibacteria bacterium
CTTGAAGGCCTTTTGGAAACTTTTCCAATTACCTCAATCACCCACTCTGGCCGAAGCTCTTTGGCAAGCTCATATACTTTTTCGTTTTTGGGAATAAAAACCAATTGCAAAATCCCGCTTCGATCCCGAAGGTCAATAAAAATAATCTTTCCATGCGACCTTACGGAATTAACCCAACCGGAAACTTTAATGCTTTTATCTAAGTATTTAGTTGTCTCTATATTGATAACTCTCTCCATTAAATCTATTACGGCAAATTATTTGCATAATTGCTACGTTCGGTTAGAGAAAAAAACAAACCTTTTTCCTTCACTTACAATTATAGACAATTTTTTCATATTTGGGAATACCCAGTTAAATATAGTTGACAAATCTTTCTAAGAAGATTATAATTGAAAATTCTATCAAAAATTGATTTTTTTAGTTCTTTTAAAAAAGAATAGTTGAAGAAAGGAAAAGTTTATGTGGATTAGAGCACCGGATTGCTAACAAATTGTTGAGATTTTGTTAGTTGTAAAACAGGAATGAAACCGAAAAGAATTAGATAAGGAGGTCTTAATGACTAAAACACCACGAGAAAGAGTAATTATTGGCAACAACGGAAAAGATAAGGTTGTTGTAACTGTAAAAAGAGATGCTGAGGATAAAAGGCATATTTTTATTACTGTGCCTTCCCATATGAGATGGACAACGATATGGAAAACATTGAGGAAGCTACCAAGACATTTAGAAAATGAACGTAAGAAAAAAAGAGCAAAATCTCAACAGAAAAGCGCTGTAAGAACGAAAACAAAAATTCAATAGTCAAAAGCGCTTCGCCATAGCGGAGCGCTTTTTAATTAAAATATAACAAAGATATTGTTTATTAAGCAAATAAAATATGCTTTTTTAGTTAAGAAAACTAAATTTATTTGACAAATCTTTTTAAATTTGGTTAAATTAAGACAGAGGGTGATTCTTTAACAACTAAATAATAACCAAAAAAAACAGAAAGGAGATTAATCATGAACGATCAGATAAAAAAAGGGAAGAGACGGGACAAGCTGAAATCACGAAAAATTGAATTAATCAAAAAAGCGCATCTACGATTAACAAAGCAAAAAGAAAGAACACAACCAATCAAACAAATAAAAAGGCAACAAAAAAACCTTCCTCTGAAGAACTTGCTGTTAAAATCAATGAAATAGAAGCGTGGATCAAAGAGATTAAAAATCTTGAAGTTAATGAAAACACAGACATTGGCAAAGAAGAAATAGTTTTGCTTTTAGGCACGATGCTTAAAGATCTGAAAGAAAAAACAGACCAAGACGAAACTTTGAAGAATCTTAAAAGTAAATTTCATCGGGCAATTAACAGCAAAAAAAACGAGATAAGTGAGTTTAAAAAACAAGCCAGAAAAAGACAAAAACAGTTCAATGGGAAAATAGACTTAAAACATTATGAAGGTTCGGCTGCTGATAAGTTATTGGATTTGGTTGCCGAAAGAAAGAAAGAAAATAAACAATTAATAACAACACTTTTAGACAGAATATGGAGGAAAAATATGAATGGTGGAACACTTATGGGAAAAGATTTTGAAGCTATATCAGCTGCAAAAGACTTTCTAAGAGAGGTAGATTCTAAGACCTCTTAAAAGGGCAGAAATAATTATTAACATTTTGCCCTTTTTTGTTTAATAAAAGCACTGATTAATATTTAAAAAGCGGAAGGCTTGACACAACATCTTGTTCTTCTATAATCAAAATAAGGAGTAGTTCTTTGTATTAATTTGGGTTGAATAGCAAACGCTTTTCATCACCCTCCTCCGAAGCCAGGTTCCGTTTGTTTTAGGAATCTGGCTTTTTTACTTATTTAAGAGATTGACAAGAACGTATTATTACGATAAAATAAGAACCTACGAGCTTTGCTCGCAGAACCTTGATTCGCTAATGTATTCACCCAGTTAAATAAAATCTGAAAGATTTTAATTTGCAAAGCAAATTATTTAACCGGGTAAATATATAATCTTGAAATAAGAAATTATGGTTCTTTCACAATTAATCGAGGGTTAAAATTTAGGAGAATTGATTATGAATAATTCGAAATCTAATGGGAATGGAGAAGGAGAATTTTTTGGTGCAGTGAGTAAAAATTGTAAAACAGTTATCGTGGGAAAAACAAAGAACGAGGTAAGGCAAAAAATCAACCGTCGAAACATTACAAAGAATAATGTCGTTATCTTTAGCTGTTCTCTGACAGAAGGAAACACAATAGCGAAAAAGCCAATTCATAACCCGAGATTTAAGCTAACTCATCATCATCACACGGCTTTAACAGATGCCTGCCTGGATTTTCTTTCACAGGGCAGAATAAGTTGAAATACAATATATTTAAAGTTTTTACCTCCGGACTTTGGCCCAGACGACCCTCAGCAAAAATTAGTAAACTTACTTATGACGGAGGAATATTGACAAAAATCTGCAAGTATGTTAGAATTACGTTAAGAATAGGTTTTTAACAATCAAATTAAGGTAAAATTTTGAAAGGAGACAAAGAATGAAAAAGAAAGTACTAATTTTGGGAATGATTGTTCTGATCAGCGCAATCTGGCTTCTTGGAGGGTGCGAGAGCGGTGGACAGACCGGGGCTCTTCTCGGAACCGGTATTGGAGCTGGCGTCGGCGCTTTAGCAGGCGGCGATACCGAATCTACTTTAATTGGTGGAGCAGTAGGCGGCGCAGCCGGTTATATGCTTGGCAACGAAGGAGACAAAAAATCTGCAGCAACTGACAGAGAACAAATCCGCCAAGAAATGAACATTGTTGTCGTTAACGTCACCAATAGTAACGGCTCAATTATTCAAGTAAGATTAACAAGAGACGGTGTCGGATACAGAGGCTCAAGAGGCGAATATTATCCAACATTACCGACTGAAGATCAGTTAAGACCGGTTTACGGGTTCTAACTACCCTCAAAAAAAACAGCCAAAAGCGCGGAAGATTATCTAATATCAACCGCGCTCTTTTTTTAGTTGTGGGGGTTGACAAACTCTATAGATCTGCTATAGTTAAAATTAGTTTTTTAATAATCAATATTATTTAAATCGAAAGGAGTCTGAAAAATGTTGGTCTTAAGCAGACAAAAAGACGAATCAATTGTGATTGGAAACGACGTTGAAGTCACCATAGTTGACGTCAGGGGCAGTAAAGTCCGTTTAGGAATTACGGCGCCGAAAACTATCCCTGTCCATCGAAGAGAAGTTTATGATGCAATTCAACGCGAGAAAACCGAAAAAAAATCATAAAAATAATATTATATTAAAAAAGCGCGGCTTTAATTATTAGTCGCGCTCTTTTTTTTTGGAAAAACTTAATATAGTTTAGATAATCTACATTGTTGGTCCTGCTGGTGGTGTAGGTGGTGTAGGTGGTATTGAAGATGGTGGCGTAGGTCCTTCTCCTCCCTTTTTAAAAATCTTGTCTTTAAAAAGATAGATTATTACGCCCACTACCACAATTGCTATAACTATCCAGAGAATTGTAGTCCACATAATTTTTAAGGTAAATTTATTTTTTATTTACAATCGACCTTAACTTCCTATCTTTATTTTCTCTTTTCTTTTAGATTATGTCAAGTTGTCTTGTGGAAAACTACTATTTACATATTTGTCGCATAATAAACTGTCTGAAACCAATCTATATTTAAAAAACCGCTTATAAGCGGTTATGGTGGACCTAGGCAGAATCGAACTGCCGTTTCCGCATTGTCCCGATAATTTTGGTGGACCGTGCCAGACTCGAACTGGCGATCTCCTCATTGCAAATGAGGTGTTCTACCACTGAACTAACGGCCCTCTTCACTGCTGTTCAGAGTAAACTTGTTTATCCTGAGAGCAAAACGACGAAGGGTGGGCGTGCGAGGACTCGAATGAGTTGCCCGAAGGACATTCCCTCCCCCCGCCTTGGCGGGGCTCGGAATTCGGGGGCAAGGTTCTCGCCACCGCACAATTAAAATATAAATTAAAAGTATTTTCAATACTTAAATTTATATTGTGGGCGTGCGAGGACTCGAACCTCGGACCTCGTCATTATCAGTGACGCGCTCT
>CAZDKD010000039.1:0-4040 GCA_964506305.1 uncultured Candidatus Saccharibacteria bacterium
TTTAAAAACAATTCTCCGTATGCAATTAATATTCCTTTTTTGGGTTGATTTTTCATGACAAGATCATCAGAGATCCGTTCTCTGTTAGCTAACAGAGAACGGATCTCTGTAACTCTTTGTAACTTTTAGTCTATTATTCCTCCTCCTAAAACCTCTTGGTCTTTGCCCGCCTGCCGCCCGCCTGCCGGCGAGGCAGGACGAGGCAGGTAAAAAACAACTGATTGGCCGGGAGTAATCGCTCTTTGAGGTTTATCAAATTGTATTTTGTACTTTGTATTTTGTATTTTATATATGGTAGCTCTAGCCGGCTTGTGCCTATATCTTATTTTAGTTTTGATTTTCAAAGGAAGTTTTGGCGCTTTTCCCGAGATCCAATTAATATTTTTAGCAATTAATTCTTTTCTATAAAGGTCTTTTTCATTTTTGGTCACAACCAAAATATTTTTGCTTATATCTTTATCTAAAACATAGAAAGGGCCTCCCGGCAACTTTATTCCTTTTCTTTGACCAATTGTATAAAAATGTAACCCCTGGTGCCTGCCGATTATTTTTCCTTTATTGTCTACAATTCCACCAGGTTTTTCTTTAAGATGTTTTTTCAAGAAGTCATTAATCGTAGTTTGAATAAAGCAGATTTCCTGGGAATCAGAAATACCTTTTATGGGCAGTTTAAAATTTTTGGCTAAATGCTTCACTTCTGTTTTAGTATATCCTCCAACCGGAAATAGAGCTTTATTTAATAATCTAGGGGTCAACTGCCATAAAAAATAGGATTGATCCTTATTTTTATCCCTTCCTTTTAATAATCTGCCATTTTTAACCCGGGCATAGTGTCCGGTGGCAAAAAAATCCGCTTTAATGCTTGAAAGCTCTTTAAATAGAAATTCAAATTTTATTTCTTTATTACAAATCACGCAGGGATTAGGAGTTCTTCCTTTTTCATATTCTCTAATAAAGGGTTTTATTACTTTTTCTTTAAACTCTTTTCTCAAATCCAAAACCTTAAAAGAAATACCAAGTTTTTTAGCTGCTGTTCTGGCTCTTTTTTCGTTTTCGCTGGAAGATTTCAATTTGTCTAATTTCATAAAAATTCCTCTAACATTAATCCTTCGACTCGGCTCAGGGCAAGAACCAGCTTCTTTTAATAAAGCCGCAGCCACACTTGAATCAATCCCACCCGACATTGCTATTATTACTTTCTTGTTTTTTGATTCTATTTCTTTCATATTAGAGTTCGAATCCCACACTCTTTGATTTAATTTACTTCTTTTTTGCTTAAAAAACAAGCCCCGTAGGAGAGTTTTGAATGGAAAATTTCTTTGAAATTTTCATTTGCCCCCGAAGGGGTTTTCGAAATTCCTCTACGGGGCAAGTAAAAAGACCCAAGAATTATCTTGGGTCTTTTATTTTTTTACTGTAGGATCCTTCTTCTCGTCTTCAAACCTAAAAAACCGGGCGTTATATGCTTGCCACTGATCGCGATTTTTAATATGTTTTTTACGAATATCCGACAAAAGAACATAAATCCCCGGCTCTGGATCGCTATCTTCCTGCCATACGCCGTTTTCTAAAGAAAAAGTTACTGAATCTGTAAATCCTTTAGCCCTCGCCACAGCAAATTTTCCGTGACGCCCCTTAATTATACGTTCAACTATCGCTTCTATTAATGTATTTTTGTTCATACTGCTATTGCTCCTTTCTTTTGATTCTTTTTTCGTCTTTTTTAATGAACAATATTTTAAATAAGATAATATAGATTAATATATTTAAAAATTTTGTCAAGGATTTCCTCCGCGAGTTCAAGAAAAAAAGGGTAATGTATTTTACATTACCCTTTGACAAAAATGTCTTTTTTATAACCAAAGCCAGAAAAGATTTATTTCTGGATTTGAGTTTGCGTAATTACAGCGCCCTGATACTGAGATTGCTTTGCGCATATCCCGATCTGTCCGCTGATTTGACCGATGCCTGCAGTCTGAGACTGGTCGTTATTGCCGGCAGCGCCCATATTTACTTGAGACTGATTAACATTAGCTACAGAAAGCTGCTCTTGTTTGGCGTATACACCAACCTGAACCGCGGCTTGTACGACGCATGCTTCTTGCTCTTGGTCAACATTAGCACATTTGGTCTTATTAACCTGGCTCTGATCAACCATTGCTGAGAGAACTTGGTCCTGCTTGGCTTCTTTACCTATCTGGGCAGCAAGCTGAATAATACAGGCTTCTTGATCCTGGTCAACCTTACCGCTACCCGGAGTCTTTTGAGTTTGATCGATTTGCGCTAGAACTTCTTGGTTTTGCTTTGCGCATTTTCCGAGTTGTAAAGCGCCCTGGATAATACAGGCTTCTTGATCTTGATCAATATTCGGCTTACAAGGCATTCCGCATCCCATCATCGCTCCGTTAACTACTTGGTTCTGATTAATAACCGCGGATTCGACTTGATATTGCTTAGAATTTTTGCCTATCTGGCCGGCAAGCTGAATGACACAAGCTTCTTGATCCTGGTCAACCTTACCACGTCTAATATCTTTTACGAGCTGGTCTTGTTCGATAGAAGCCAACTGCTCTTGAACTTGCAGTTTTGGCATACAAACACCAACCTGCAAAGCTCCCTGTAAAACACATGCTTCCTGGTCCTGGTCAATATTAAGTTTTGGTCCGCAACCCGGTCCGCCGCCTTTCGCAAAAGCCATACCAGATGTTAGCGCCACGATCATAATTAATACAGCTATTCGTTTCATTTTTTGCTCCTTCTTACATTACAATAGAAATTAACGTTAATTTTCATTGCTAGCTACACGCTAACAATCTCCATTTTTGAGTCCTGACAAACTCGAGTTAAAATACCTCCTTTCTCTTGTTGTTTCGTACAACACTGCTTAACTATTCAGCCACTGCTCAGCAAATTGAGCAAGATCCGCAAATTTGCCGGTTTCTTTGCTTAAAGAAGCTCCGACTTCTTGGGTTTCCTCTTTTGGAGGGGTTATTGGTTTTATCTCTACTGGCGCTTCAGGCGCTTTTTCTGGAACCACAAGTTCCTCAGCCCCTACTCCAACTGCACCCTTGCCATTTTTCTTAAACACAGCCAGAATTACAGCAGATTCTCCCTGGGCTTTCGTGTCGCTAAAGTTAAATCCTAAAGAGCCTGCAAGAGAATTATTCTGGGTTGCTGTACCAACACTGCCACCAGGGCCAACAGAAACACCATTCATGATAATGTTCATCCCGCTACTAGCAGGATTTAGGAGAACCATGTCACCACCGTTTTTCATAGCTAACTTTAAAGCGTCCATCAAGCAAAGAGCTTCTGTAAAGCCTTTATCCGCTTTGACGTTAACAAAACATACGCGGCTGTAATCCTCAGCAAGTTCTTTAAAGCTAGCCTGAATCCTTAAGTTAATCTTCTTAGTGGCAGGATATTTCGCAAAAGAGGTAACTACTTCAGTAAATCCCCAACCCCACTCAGCTCCTAATTTGCCGGTATTCTTTAATGCTCTCATGGCCTCTTTTTCGCTCCATTTTCCTTCCATCATCTTATAAGGAAATCCAAGTGCATTCCACAGAGTTATTTGTTCTGGAGAAGGCCCAACGTGCAAGTGATATGGAATATAGGGATTAACCAATCCCATTTTGGGAGCCTCATAATTAGAGGTAATAGATTGATTACCGCCAGTAGAATTACCCACACCCATATTCAGTTGCCACTGCTGATTATCAACATCTGTTAACTGGTCCTGTCCCTGCGTAACATCTGCAAAAGCGCTGCCAGTAGCCAATAGCACGACCAAGCAAGTTATAATCACAATACTATGTTTCATCTTTTTTTCTCCTTTTTCAATTCACCAATAACATTTCAACAAACACAATACGTCTTCCTATAAACCTACCTCATAAACTATCTACTTTATTCACTTATACCTCCTTTCTTACTTAGAAGTTTTTTCCTTTTTACTATATTTATTTTTCAAAGAGCTGTATTTTTTAGATACGATTGTCGAGATTAACATATTAGAAAAATCTTGTCAAGCCCCGTAG
>CAZDKD010000040.1:0-3649 GCA_964506305.1 uncultured Candidatus Saccharibacteria bacterium
TTTTTATCTACTTTTTTTCTTTACTTTTCAATATTTTAATAACATAGTTATTAACAGTTTTATTAATAAGTTATTAATACCTTTACACACTGAGAACTTGTTCTTTGATTAGGTGGATTTCTTCTTCGAGTTTTTTATCTTTTTCTAATTCTCTTACGATTTTTTTATATGAGTGGATAGCGGTAGTGTGGTCTTTTCCGTTAAACCTTCTTCCAATAAAAGGAAAGGAGCTTTTTAATTCTTCTCTTAACAAATACATGGCTATTTGCCGAGGCCTGACAATCTCCTTTTTTCTGGAGGACGTTAAAAGATCCCTTTCTTTCAAATCATAAAACTCTGCCACTGTTTGAATTAATTTTTTCGGAGTGATTATTTTACTCGGGGAGGAAAACAGGTTTTTAAAAAGGTTTTTTGCGATCTCAACATCAGGCTTTTGGTTGTTTAGTTTTTGGTAAACAATTAAACGATTTAAAGCGCCTTCTAGTTCTCTAATATTTTTTTTGATAACCGAAGCGATGTATTGATAAATATCATCAGGAAAATCGATTTTTTTATCTTGAGCTTTGGTTTTTAAAATAGCTATTCGTGTTTCGTAATCAGGGGTGCTAATATCAGCTGTCATCCCTCCCTCGAATCTTGATCGTAATCTTTCTGCTAAAGAGTGTATTGCTTTTGGCGGGCGGTCCGAAGAAAGAATAATTTGTTTATTATTTTCATATAAAACATTAAAGATGTGGAAAAACTCTTCTTGGGTTTTTTCTTTCCCGGCTAAAAACTGGATATCGTCAATAATTAAAACATCAACAGCTTTATATTTTGATTTAAAAGCTTCCATCCGGTGGTTTCTAATTGAGGAAACTACTCCGGAGGTAAACTTTTCAGAAGAAATATATTTTATTTTCTTTTTTTTAAAGGTTTTAACAATCTCATTGCCCACAGCTTGTAAAATATGAGTTTTACCTAATCCCACTCCTCCATAAATAAAAAGAGGATTATAAACAAGGCCTGGTTTTTTTGAAACAGCAATTGCGGCAGCATGGGGCAAATCATTAAAAGGACCAACCACATAAGAATCAAAAGTATAGCGGGGGTTGAGGTTAGTTTCTCTGTCAATTTTGAATTCTTGGAACTCAAGTTGGTTGGTTTCTAACGAGGCAACCGAAACCCTTTTTAAAATTTTTAATCTAGATTTGCCTACTGTATATTTTATTTCTTTAATTTCGTTATCTAAGCTATGTAAAATTTTAAAAATTGGTTTATTATATTTATTTTCCAACCATTCCCTAACAAAAGAATTTGGCACTGAAACTAAAGCTTTATTATCTTTTTGCGAAACAATATTGGTGTTTTTAAACCAGGTAGCAAAGTTAGCTTGAGAAATATTTAATTGAATTTGGGCAAGAACTGCCTGCCAAAGCTCTTCGTTGGTCATGTTTTGATTATATCACAGGTCAACTTTAATAGAAAACTAGAGGAAAAGACAATTTTTGTTAATAATCTGGGGACAAGCTGTGGATTATTTAAATATCCAAGTATTCTAATATTTAAATAAAAGTTGGAAATCTTTTATTTCTAATTAGACTATGTTAGTATGTTAATATGAGCATTACTTACCAGCCCAAAAAAAAGAAAAGGAAAAAAGCCCACGGTTTTAGGTTACGCCAAAAAACAAAAAAGGGGAAGAGGGTGCTGAAAAGAAGACGAGAGAAAAAAAGAAAAAAACTTACTGTTTAACCTGCGAGATTTTAATATGTTACCAGAGAAAAACCGTCTTAAAAAAAAGAAAGATTTTGAGAGGGTTTTTAAAAAAGGCAAAGGTTTTGAAAAAGGCTTTTTATACTCAAAGACTGCAAAAAACAACCTTAAAGAAAGCCGTTTCGGTTTTGTGGTTAGTAAAAAAGTTTCCTTAAAGGCTGTAGTCAGAAACAAAATAAAAAGACAGTTAAGAGAAATAGTCAAAAAAAAATTATCTGAAATAAAGCCAGGGATAGATGAAGTTATAATAGTTAAACCGGGATTCAAGGTAAGCAATTTTCAGGAATTAGAGAGAATAGTAAATGATCTTTTTAGGAAGGCGGGACTTTATTTATAAGGATTAAGAATAAAGGATGAAAAAGGCACTAAAAATCACAACTCTTAAAGCTATCAGGTTCTACCAGATTTTTATTTCGCCAAATTTTGGGAAAGTTTGTCGGTTCCATCCAAGTTGTTCCCAATATTCTTACTTAGCAATAAAAAAATACGGGGTTATCAGGGGGTTGTGGCGAGGGTTTAAAAGAATATTAAGATGCCACCCCTGGAACGCGGGAGGGATAGATTATCCCTAAAAATCTATGGGTTCAATAATTAGTTTTTTTGAAATAACATTGTACCAGCCGTTTTTCAACGGCTTGATTTTATTATACCAATATTTACCAGGTCACGATTTTGGGATAGCTATAATTGTATTAACGGTTCTAATCAAATTGGCGCTGTATCCTTTGGGATCTAAAGCAATTAGATCCCAAAAAGCTCTTTCGGGCCTTCAGCCAAAAGTAAAAGAACTCCAAAAAAAATACAAAGATGATAAGGAAAAACAAGGCAAGGCGGTTATGGAACTTTATAAAAAAGAGAAAATAAATCCTCTTTCCGGCTGTCTGCCCATGCTTATCCAGCTTCCAGTTCTGATTACTCTCTTTTGGGTGTTTAGAACATTTGAAGGCGGGCTTGACTCATCAGAACTCATGGCTCTATATCCTTTTGTTTCTTATCCAGAAATAAATACCCAATTTTTAGGACTGATGGATCTCGTTAAGCCTTCAATATATTTAGCGCTTTTAGCTGGGATCGCTCAGTTTTTTCAGACAAGAATGAATATTCCTCAAGTTTCTTCTAACAAAAACAAGGGTTCTGATTTCGCCAGTAATATGCAAAAACAAATGAAATATTTTTTCCCAATTTTTACAGTTTTTATTCTTCTCCGGCTTCCTGCAGCTATAGGTCTTTACTGGGTTACTACCACTCTCTTTACAATTATTCAACAATGTGTTACTTTTAGGAATAATAAACATGATTGAAAGAGAACAATTAAACCAAATAAAACAATTAGTCCAGGGGTTCTTCCAGAGAACGAGTTTTGATGTTGAGGTGGAGATTTTATCTCCGGAAGAAAAAACAGTTCCAGTAAGGATAAAAACCGAAGAGCCGAAAATTTTAATCGGCCAAGGCGGACAAACTTTGGCAGAAATTCAACATCTCTTAAAGGCGATGCTAAGCCGCCAGATTCAGGAGCAGTTTTATATTGATCTTGATATTAATGATTATAAAAGGAAAAAAATTGAGTACCTAAGAGATACGGCGAAAGAACTGGCTGACGAGGTCGCTTTAAATAAAAAAGAAAAAACACTGGCGCCAATGCCGGCTTACGAAAGAAGGATTGTTCATTTAGAATTGGCGGGCAGAGAAGATATCGCCACCGAAAGCATTGGGCGGGAACCTGAGAGGAAAATAGTGATTAGGCCGTGCCCATAATTTGTCGTTTTGAACGAACCTTAATAACTGAATAATGCATAATGTCAGAAAGGAGAAAAAATGAAGAAGGTAATGATTATTTTAGGAATGACTCTATTTTTGTTTGGGATGATGTCAGGTTGTAAAAAAAAGAACGAAG
>CAZDKD010000041.1:0-1423 GCA_964506305.1 uncultured Candidatus Saccharibacteria bacterium
ATTAAACTGGATACTAATGGTTCAAACCCTAAAATGTTAAGGAAATTAATTGATGATAAATTGATTAACTATGTGGCGATGGATGTGAAATTGCCTAAAGAAAAGTATCCTGAAATTTTTAGAGGAGAAATAAAAATTCAAGATATTGAAAAAAGTATTGAAATTTTAAAAGAAAATGAGATAGATTATGAATTTCGGACGACTGTAATACCCACTGTTCTCGACAAACAAGAAATTTTTAAAATTGCCAAGTGGATTAGCCCGGCAAAAAAATACTATTTGCAAAATTTCAGAGCAGAAAAAACAATTAATCCGAAATTTGAAAAAGTAAAACCCTATCCCGAAGAATATCTTTTAGAAATTCAAAAAGAAATTTCTCCTCTTTTTGAAATTTGCCAAACGAGATGAGCAAATCAAAGATAATTTATTTTAGTTTTTGTTTGGTTTTGTTGATTTTAATTATTTGGAGATATCAGATAATAGAATCAAGGATTAAAAATAGCGAAGCAACCCTACGGGGAGTTCGCCTGGAGGCGTCCAGAAAAAAATATAATGATTCAGGACAAGAGATTACTCTAATTGGAACAGTTGTAAAAGAACTTGATGTTAGGGAGAAGAGCGTGAAATTAACCGTTGAAATAGAAGGCATTGATGGCAAAGTTTTGCTGACTACTTGGATGTATCCGGAATATCAATATGGAGATAAGTTAAAAATTACCGGGGAATTAAAGACCCCGGTTGTTTTCGAAGATTTTAATTACAAAGATTACTTAAAAAAAGATGGGATTTACTCTGTGATCTATTGGCCAAAGATTGAAATTATAGCTGAGAACCAGGGTAATTTTATTTTTGCTAAAATTTTATCTTTTAAAAATAAATTAAGAGAGAGTATTTATAGCTCTTTATCGCCTCCGCAAAGCTCAATCTTAGGAGCAATGATTTTGGGAGATAAGAGCAGAATGTCAGATGAATTAAAAGAAAAATTAAATATTGCCGGAGTCCGTCACATTACCGCAGTTTCCGGCCTTCATATTGTTCTTATCTCTAGTATTCTGATGTCTCTATTACTAGCAATGGGATTTTGGCGCGGTCAAGCGTTTTATCTTTCCATTGTTATTATTTTTCTTTTTATTGCCTTAACCGGATTTCAGGTTTCTTCGATTAGGGCTGGGATAATGGGCGGACTTTTTCTTTTGGGACAAAAAGTGGGAAGAAGGTCTATTAGCTCCAGAGCGATAGTGATAACAGCGGCTTTGATGCTGATAGTAAACCCCTTGCTTTTACTTGATGATGTTGGGTTCCAATTGTCGTTTTTAGCAGTGATGGGAATTATTTATTTATCTCCTATTTTTAAGAGATGGCTGAAGTTTGTTCCGGAATTAAAATTCTTTAACTTAAGAAGTATTTTAGTTATGACATTTTC
>CAZDKD010000041.1:1523-3459 GCA_964506305.1 uncultured Candidatus Saccharibacteria bacterium
TTTTTGACAAATTCCAAAGAATTCCCACTTTTTATCCCCATCGAGATTTATCTAAACCAACCTTTAGCTTAAAAAGAATCTTTTCTACAATAAAAGCAGGATGGGGAGAAGATCTAATTTTAAAATTAAAGAAGAAAGAGAATTTGCCGATAATTAATACTTTTTTTATCTCTGCTTTTATGGCTGAAGTTTTTGGGTACAGGGAAGATATTTTTTGCGTTATTTGCGATGCTGATATTTCTAGAGCTTGGGCTTCTCTAGAACCAAGAAAAAGCAGAATAAAATATTTTGCTCCCAATTCCTGGACGGTTAACCGGTTAAAACTTTACGGAGTGAAAAAGGAAAATATTTTTTTAACCGGCTTTCCTCTTCCAATAGAAAATATTGGGACGGAAAAGCAAGAAATTCTAAAGGAAGATTTAGGATACCGGCTTTTGAATTTAGATCCTCTGGGGAAATTTTTAAAATTTTATAGGTCCTTAGTTGATAAATATGTAGGTTCTCTTCCTAAAAATCCTAATCACCCATTGACTATATTATTTTCTGTTGGAGGAGCGGGAGCTCAAAAAGAAATAGCAATTGAGTATCTTAAAAGCTTGTCTGAAAAAATTAGAAAAGGGGAAATCAAAATAATTTTGTCAGCTGGCATTAAAGAAGAAGTTAAAGAATATTTTTTGGAAAGCATTAAAAAACTTAATTTAGAGAGTGAAATTAATAGAGGAATTGAAATAGTTTTTGAAAAAGAAATAGGGGAGTATTTTAAAAAATTTAATCAGAAACTAAGAAAAATCGATATTCTTTGGACTAAGCCAAGCGAACTTTCTTTTTACACCGGTCTGGGAATTCCAATTATTATTGCTCCTCCTATTGGATCTCAAGAAGATTTCAACTTAAAATGGCTGGAGGGAATTGGGGCAGGCGTTAAGCAAAAGAATCCCAAATATGCCCATCAATGGATTCCTGATTTTTTAGCCAGTGGCAGATTCGCCGAGTGCGCTATGCGGGGATTTATTGAAGCAGGAAGTTTGGGGACTTATAACATCAAAAAAATATGTCTTGGTTAATAGTTGCTATTTCAGCCTATCTAATTTTAGCCCTTGTTTTTTTAGTTGATAAATATTTAATATCAGGTCCGGTTCCCAATCCCAAAGTTTACGTTTTTTATGTCGGGATATTGGGAATTTTAGTTTTAGTTCTTATCCCTTTTACTAATTTTAGCGTTCCGATCTTTTCTCATCTTTTTTTGGCTCTTTTAGCGGGAGCTGTTTTTGTTTTTGCTCTTTTTTGGCTTTATAAGTCCTTGCAATTATTTGAAGCTTCACGGGTGGTGCCGGCAATCGGGGGACTAGTTCCCTTGTTTACTTTCGGTTTGATATATCTTTTTTCCAGAGGAGAAGAAGTTCTTGGGTTTCGAGAAATTTTAGCCCTTATTTTCTTAATTTTAGGAAGTATTTTGATTACTTATAAAAAGACAAGGATTTCTCTGAAAAGTTTTGAGTTTTCCTTGCTATCTGCTTTTTTGCTGTCGCTTTCCTTTGTTTTAAGTAAGTATGTTTATTTAGAGCAGTCTTTTTTAAATGGGTTTATCTGGATAAGGCTGGGAGGAGTGATATTTGCTATTTTCTTTTTATTTTTTTCAAAAGAGGTGAAAGAAGAAATTTTTAAAAAGAGACAGCGATTTTCTCTTTCTTCAAAAAAGGCAGCCGGAATTTTTCTTTCAAACCAAGCTCTGGGAGCCGGGGCCAATATTTTACAGCAATGGGCAATTTTCTTAGCTCCCTTGGGCTGTGTGGCTCTAGTTAACGCTCTTCAGGGAACTCAGTATCTGTTTATGCTGATTTTTGCCTTAATAATTTCTGTGAAGTTTCCCAAAGTTTTGAAAGAAGAAATTTCCAAGAAAGTTATCTTTCAGAAAATCCTGGCGATTTTACTTATC
>CAZDKD010000042.1:0-3451 GCA_964506305.1 uncultured Candidatus Saccharibacteria bacterium
AAAGGTCGATTTTTAAAATTGGTAACTTAAAATATAATATTATGGAAGGTTATTGTGTAAAGTGTAAAGCAAAAAGAGAAATAAAGGACCCGAAGATAGTATCAATGAAAGGAAAAGGAAAGGTAGAAAGAAAAGCGGCAACCGGTACCTGCCCGAAATGCGGTACTAAGATGTTTAGAATTTTAGGGAAAGAAGCCGCTGAAAAACTGGCAAAAGAATTAGGATAAGAATCTTAAGGTAAATTTTCTTTCAGAGTTTCGGTTCGAACCGTAGTCTAAAGCCATCACTTCTGTGATGGCTTTAGGTTTTTTATTGTGGTAGAATGAAAAAATAATCATGAAGAATCAAAAGTCATTTACCCTTCACTTTTCTCGATTAATTAAGTTTTTTAATACAAAATATTTATTTAAAAAAAGCGAAGGGTTTACTTTAATTGAGCTTTTGGTGGTTATTGCTATCGTTGGGCTTTTGGCTAGTATTGTTTTAGTGGTTACTAAAAGTGCCAGAGAAAAAGCAAAAGTAGCCACATCTCTCCAATTCAGTGCCCAGGTCTATCATACTCTTGGAGCCTACTCGGTAGGAATTTGGGACTTTGAAAATAATTGTAATGATGCTTCAGGACAGGAAAATGACGCAGTTTACTGTGGGGCAAGCTTTGTGAGCTATGATATTCCTCAGCTTGAAAGAGCCTTAGGGAAAACAGCTGAATTTGATGGGAGCGGGTGTGTGGAAATACTAGATCCTTCCGAGAGCACTAATTTAGACGGCATGAATGCTTTAACTATTGAGTTCTGGATGAAAATAGATTCTATAACAAGCGGCAAGATATTAAACAAGTGGGACAGTTATGGTTTTCGGCTTACCGATGCCATGGCTCATGTTTATGGTGCTCCTGCTTTAGAATTTACTATTTGCATGGATCCAGCAGATGTTTGTGATAATTATTGTTCTTGGGTTACGGGTCTTGTTGCGCCTGGAAAATGGCATCACATCGTAGGAACATTTAATGGAGACTTAGGAACGAACCAACAAAAATATTTACTCTATATAGATAGCGAAAAAGTTTTAGAGAGGGAATATTCCTATACAGGAGTTCAGCATGTAAAGAAAAATAATAACTCTTTGTTTATTGGAGCTGGGTGGACGGGGATAGATTTGAATTATTTCACAGGCTATATCGATAGAGTTCGTATTTATGGCGGAACCCTTTCCTCAACTCAAATTGAGAAACTCTATGTGAAGGGGCTAGAAAGAAGGGAATTATTAACTGGGCAAAGTTTCGACTAGCTTTTTATTTAATTTAATTGGTTGGGGGCGGTGTTGTTTGGAAAAGATCGAAAATTAGTTTGGGTTGTTTTGACTGTTTTGTTTTGCTTGAATCTTGTTGCCTGGGTTGTTGTTTATGACTTGGTTAAACCTCAACCGCTTGAGGTTGTTTTTTTTGATGTCGGGCAGGGGGATAGTATTTTTATTGAAACACCAAATGGAGTTCAAGTTTTAATTGATGGAGGCCCGACCTCCGTTATTTTAGAGAAACTGGCAGAGGAGATGCCTTTTTACGATAGAACGATAGATTTAATAATTCTCACTCATCCCGAACACGACCATTACTTCGGTTTGTTTGAGGTTTTAAAAAGATATGAAGTTAAGAATATTTTATGGACAGGAATTATTAGAGATACTGCTGAATATCAAGAATGGATTAGATTAATTGAAGAGGAGGGGGCTGAGGTGGGGGTGGTTGAAGCTGGTCAGAAAATAGTTCTATCTGAAAAGATATATCTTTCTATTCTTCATCCATTTGAGAATTTAGAGAATCAAAAAGTTAAGAATGCTAATGATACTTCTATTGTGGCTAGTTTGTTTTTTGGGAATGTTTCTTTTTTGTTTACCGGGGATATTGGGAAAAAAGTAGAAGCAAGATTAGTTGAACAAGGTATTGATTTGGATTCTGATGTTTTGAAGGTGTGCCATCATGGCAGCAAAACTTCTAGTTCTCTAGAATTTCTGGAAGCGGTTTCTCCAGAAGTTGCTGTTATTCAGGTTGGAAAAGATAATTCTTACGGTCATCCCCACCCTGAGGTCTTGGCAAGATTAGAAGAATTTGGTATACAGGTTCTAAGAACAGATATTAACGGAGACATAAAGATTATTTCTGATGGAAATAATTTTAAATTAGAATAATATGAAAGACATAGAATTTCCAATTTTTAAGACTAAAATTAGCGGATCAAAAAAGAAATTTGATTTAACCGACGTTAAAGAGCGCCAGGCCTATTTTGAGCTGAAAGCCGGAGGAGAAATTAAAAAACTCCGAGAATATTTAAAAGAGAATACTTTTATAGTTTATCTTTTAGGCAAAAAAAATTCTGGCAAAGGAACTTATGCCAAAATGTTTAAGGAGGTGGTGGATAAAGATAAAATAGAACATCTCTCTATTGGAGACTTAGTTAGAGAGTTTGATGATATTTGGGAAAATGAAGAAAAAAAGAAAGAACTGATTGTATTTTTAGAAAAAAATTATCGGGGTTTTCTGCCCTTAGAAAAGATATTAGATAATTTAAAAAATAGGAACACTAAAACACTCTTGCCTTCTGAGTTAATTTTAGCTCTGGCTAAAAAAGAAATAGCAGGAATGGGAAAAAAGGCCCTTTTTGTTGACGGTTTTCCCAGAGAGATGGACCAGGTTTCTTATTCGTTGTTTTTTCGAGATTTAATTGATTACCGGGATGATCCTGATATTTTTGTTCTTATTGATGTTCCCGAAACTGTAATTGACGAAAGGATAAAGTATCGAGTAATTTGTCCTCTTTGCCAAACCTCAAGAAATTTGAAACTCCTTCCGACAAAAAAAGTTGAATATGGCCGGAAAGAAAAAAAGTTTTATCTCATCTGTGATAATTCTGATTGTAAAGGAGCGAGAATGGTTACTAAAGAAGGAGATGAGTTGGGGATAGAGCCGATTAAAGAAAGGTTAGAAAAAGACGAAGGTTTAATAAAACGAGCCTTTTCGCTTTATGGTATTCCAAAAGTTCTTTTAAGAAATTCTGTACCGGTAGATAAAGCCAAAAATTTCGTGGCCGATTATGAGATTACTCCGGAATACGGCTATCAGTGGGACGAAAAGAAAAAAAAGGTGACAATAACAGAAAAGCCCTGGCAGGTTCCGGATGACAGCGGAGTTCCCTGTTATAGCTTGATGCCTCCGCCAGTAGTGGTTTCTTTGATTAAACAAACAACCGAAGCTCTCGGGCTGTAATTTGTTTATTTGACATTAGTGCGTTTTGGCGATAAAATAAAAATAGCCCTGCTAGACATCTAGTCAGATTCCGGACTATAATTGTTTTAAAGGGATTCCAATATTTGTGCCCCGCCTGCGGGGTACGTGCGGAAACCCACTTGGAAGATTATCCGAGAATCTGTCCTAAATGCTGCGGGGCTTTAAATACAA
>CAZDKD010000043.1:0-3434 GCA_964506305.1 uncultured Candidatus Saccharibacteria bacterium
GTTCTAACCTCTTTGCGCCAAAGCTTGTATTTGTATAAAAAATGGGTAAGAAATGGCGTCAACCAAAAAGCTAAAATAAAACTAAGCGCTCCCAAAATAAAGATTTTAATAACATCTATAGTAATTTCAGGCATATTATACGATTATTTATTTAAGATACCAAACATCATTTTCCCATTCCCAATTGCTATTCATTCCTCCCAACACCCAAATCTTATTTTTAAATACAATTGAGGCCTGATCTTCTCTTCCGGTCCAGGGAGTTTTCCCCGGAACCTTTTCCCAATTATAGCCATTATCTGAATACCAAACATCGTTATCTCCAGAAATATTTAACCTTCCAACAGTCCAAATTTTATCTTGGAAAACCACTGAGTCATGCCCCTGTCTTTCCGGCCAGGAAGGCCCGGGAGTGACTAACACCCAATTTTCTCCATCTTCAGAACTCCAGATATCTTTATAAACATTCCCATTTAAATCCATGCCGCCAATGAGCCATAATTTATCTTTAAATGCAGTAACTGTATGATCCCATCTGGGTTCCCAAGGAGCATTAGGGGTAACTTCAACCCAGTTAATTCCGTCTTCGGAAGACCAAACATAATTTTTTTCTCTTCTTTCGTCATATCTTACTCCTCCAATTAGCCACATTTTATTCTTGAAAATCACTAATTGATGGCCTTCTATCGCCGGTAATCCTCCCTCCGGCTTTATTTTTTCCCAATTAACAGCATCTTCCGACACCCAGATATTATTTGAATATCCTATTTTAGGTCCCCATCCGCCAATTAGCCAGATTTTATCTTTAAAAATCTCAAGCTGAAGAGATCTTCTTTCCCCCCAGGGAGCGCTTTCGGTAACTAATTCCCAATCTTCCCCGTTTTCTGAACACCAAATATCACTGTAATGAGGCACTTTCCAGTAAGGGACATTACCGTTTTTATCTTGAAATCCATTTCCGTTTAACCCGCCCATTAGCCATAATTTGTCTTGAAAAACTATTACTGCGTGGGAATCCCTTTCTGACCAAGGAGCATCGGCTGTTGCTTGTTTCCACTCTAAATTATCGGGGTTAAAAGTATTTTTTCTTACAACCTCATTTTTTAGCATTGATTCTAAAAAAGTATAACTTTTTATTTCTTTAGAACTATAAAGTAAAAAAAATAAGCTGAAGCTCGTTGCTAACATTCCTAAAATTAAAAATGCCAGTTTTTGGGATATTTTTTTTCTAAACATTTCACTGAACATAAATGGCGTTTAATAGTTTTTTCATTTCTTTAACCCGATCTTCTGCTCCTAGAATCACATTTATTAAAAAGCCATTGGGGGTATCAAGAACCAGGAGGAGGCAATCTCCTGCTTGACGCGTTTCTCCAGTTTTTCCTCCAATTATCTTATTTTGCCAAACGGAAGGTTCTCTTAAAAATTCGTTAGTAGTCAAAAGTTTATGATGATATCTGCCATCGGCCAGATAAAGATTATATTCTCTTAAACCAAAAATTTCTCGGAGAAGAGGACGTTTTTCTAATAAATATTTAGTTAGTTTTACTAAATCTTCAGCTGACGAATGATTATTTAAATCTTCGTCGTTAAAATTTAGTCCGGTGGGATTTCCAAAATAGGTATTTTTAAGTCCTAAATCTTTTGATTCTGAATTCATCAAACCAACAAACCCTTCCTGCCCCATAATTTCAGCTAAAGCAAAAGCTGCATCGTTGCTGGATTCAATAAGGAGAACATAGAGAAGATTTTTTACAGTTAAGACCTGTCCTGGTTTTAACTCTCCAAAATCTTCGGGTTGCTGAATTGCTTGAGGAGAAATTTTAATGGATTGGTTTAAATCAAAATACTCTGCAACGATATTAGCTGTCATTAGCTTAGTCAAAGAAGCAATGGGCAGGGGCTGTTGAGAGTTTTTTTCAAATAAAATTTTTTCATTGCCCTGTCGGTCAATTTCTACCGAAATTACAGCCTTAGCTTCAATTTCTAAATTTGCCAATCGTTCGGTCTGAGTTTTCTTTATTTTTAATTCTTGCGCTTTCATTTTCAGAATTTGCTGATTCATTTGGGCGGCCAATATTTGGGGATTGCCGGCTATTTCCTGCCAATACCAAAAGCTTTCTAAGTTACTAGATAAAATATTCGCTCCCCACCAAAAAGGCAAGCTTAATATAAAAGTAATTAAAAATATTTTTAGTTTTTTATCTTTAATAAAATTCATTTTTTCTTCTTTTTAATCAATTTGATTTTCAATTCCTCTAATTGTTCCTCGGATACTTCCGAAGGAGCATCCATCATTAAATCGCGGCTGTCGCCGGTTTTAGGAAAAGGAATAACTTCCCTAATATTTGGCTCTTTAAATAATATGGCTAAGAATCTGTCCAAACCGGGAGCAATTCCGCCGTGAGGCGGAACTCCGTACTCAAAGGCTTGTAATAAGTGACCAAATTTTTGGCGGATTTCTGATTTTTTATGGCCCATCACTTCAAATACTGTTTCTAAAAGTTCGGGCTTATAGGATCTTAAACTACCCCCTCCGATTTCGTAGCCGTTTAAAACCAAATCATATTGATAAGCTAAAATCTTATCAGGTTTTTTTTTGATTTCTTTTAGATTTTCAGTCTGGGGTCGGGTAAATGGATGATGAACAGCAGTCCATCTTTTTTCTTCTTTTGACCATTCAAACATCGGAAAATCAACAATAAAAGCAAAAGCTAACTCGTCGGAATTATTCTTGTTTTTCCTTAGGTCCGGCTTATCAGTTTTGTACCTCTCCATTACTTTTTTGTATGAAATTCTAGGAAAAGGAATCTTTTGAATTTTTTTCTCAGGAAATAATTTTTTTATTAAAGTTACAAAAAGCTGTTCTGTTAAATATAGAATTTCTTTTTGGTCCATAAAAGACATCTCTAAATCCAATTGAGTAAATTCCGCTTGGCGGTCGGCCCGAGGATCTTCATCTCGGAAACAACGGGCAATTTGGAAGTATTTTTCAACACCAGCAACCTGCAATAGCTGTTTATATTGCTGCGGCGACTGAGGTAAGGCATAAAAACTGCCAGGCTGCAGTCTGGAGGGTACTATAAAGTCCCTGGCGCCCTCTGGAGTGGATTTTGTTAAAATCGGGGTCTCTACTTCAACAAAACCCTCTTTCTGGAGAAAATCCCTCATAAACTGAATAACTTTCGCTCGCTCTACTAGATTTTTTTTCATTCTTTTTCTTCTTAAATCCAAATAGCGATATTTCATTCTTTTTTCCTCGTTTATTTCGTAGCCATCGCCTTCAATAGAAAAAGGCAAGGTTTTTGCCTTAGAAAATATTTTTAAATCTTCTACTGAAATCTCTATCTTTCCTGTTGTAAGTTTTGGATTTACCATTCTTGAAGGCCTTTTGGAAACTTTTCCAATTACCTCAATCACCCACTCTGGCCGAA
>CAZDKD010000044.1:0-3399 GCA_964506305.1 uncultured Candidatus Saccharibacteria bacterium
ACAACATTAAAACTCTCCGGCATGCTAACCATACTCACCGCCTCGTAAGAATAAACTACCCCAGTAATATTAACAGGTTGGAAAGTTAAAAATAAGCCGAAATCTATCTTTTTTCTAACTAAAAGGCCAGAGGGAGACTCATCGGGTTGATTAATCGTTAATTGAAAAGATCCCTTCTTCCCGATATAAAGATTGTCATAAACTACTAAAGCCCCGTTAATAATAAGGTGGCAACCCTGTTTTAGCTCAAGATTACCTGACTCAATATAGAAAATAATATTACGCAGATTATCCGGATTAAGGGTGAGAGTTCCTCCTTGCCCTGCTTCCTCTAAAAGATCTTCAAATTCTGAAGCAGAATAGATGCATTTATTAGGTTGACTAGCGCAGGGAGCGCCATTGCATAAAACCTGGCATTTCAAAGCATCTTGAGCCACTTGGGCCCTGCTTTTAAAAGAATAAGGGCTTGAAGACTCAAAATCAACCAAAGGAGTAGACTTTGAAGCTGGTGGACAGTCCGATCCTGCCGGCAGGCATTTCTCGGTACAAGTATTTTTTGCGCACATCGCTTCATATTTAGTAACTTGTTCCGGCCCAATAAGATTACCCGCTGCCAAAACTTGGCCTTCTAAGTTCTCTATTGCCCCTTCGGTCTCAGGGTCATCAAGAGTGGCCGGATTATCATAAACCTCAACTGTACTTCCTCCTTTAATGCTTAAAATGTGATTACTAAAAAGATTGCCGTCATAAATCCTCAATTTACTATATCTAATACTAACATTCTCGCTAGAGCCTCCTGAAAGAATAGCGCTATCTCCGGTTGGACTGCCCAAGGCTTTAAATACTATTGTCTTGACTACTCTCTGAGTTGTTTTTCCGCCAGGAAGCGGCAAGGTAGCAATAGAAATTATTTCACCCCGGCCACAAGTAGAATTCTGAATACTCACAGAATATTCAGACCCACCAGGAAACGTCCTGGAAAAATCAGCTGACCAATTTGGGTCGGTCTCAAAATTAGTTTTCCAGCTATCATCATTTTTTAATTTCCAGATAGCTTCATTAATTCCCGCCTCGGCTAAATAATAAGTTCTATTTCCGTCTTCTTGACTCTTAGAAATTTTAGTTTCAGTTAAAACAAAGTTTAAAAAATAAGAACCTAAAAGCAATAATATTACTAAGGTTAAAAGGGTAATAATAACAACGGTGCCTTTTTGCCATTTTTTTTTAATCATAGGATTTCCTTTACTATAAATTTCTTCCAAAAATCTTAGTGGACAAATCTATTTCTTGATTATTTTTAACCAAAGTAGTAAAAATATTAATTGTTTGTGATTCCCAAAACTTTAAATTAGTAACATATTCCCCAATTATTACCGGCCCTTCGATAATATCAACATTTAAAGTCTCGGTCGGCGAAGTAGCGTTCCAGGGAAGAAAAATGCCGGGATCGCTAGGAAAAAAGTATATTCTTACTTCCCTTTTTACCTTATCACCTTCTTGATAATAATAAATATAATAATATCTAGCCGCAACATGGCCATCTTCAAATTCAATTACACTGCTTGCCTCGCTTTCATCGTCGGAAAGTTCAGTAACCACCTCTCTTGCCTGTCGGATCTCTCTTGCCATTCTTTCTAAAATCACTCTTCCATTCTGAGTAATTTCCGCCATCTCTCCCCCTGTTCGATAAACGCGTTGGCTTAGAGCATAAATCGAGTAAACGGTAGTAATAATTAAACCAAAAATAACAATAACAACAGTCATCTCGGTTAAAGTAAACCCTTTTTGCCAAAATAATTTCCTCATTATTTTTTACTGATTAGGGTTAGTAATTCAATATTTTTTTCGGTGACTTTCAAAGTAGACTTCCAAAAAACGGCCGCTTCTATCTTTTTTATCGGGTCAGGATTGCTAGTTGGATCGTAATCACAAGCAACTTCCTCTAAATTAGAATCAACGCAACTTATCATTATTACCCTCTTATAAGCACCGAAACCGGAAATCTCTCCGTAATTCTCGGTAACAACTCCTGAAGGAATTTCTTCGTACGACATAGAAATAATTTCTTCAATTTTCGCTTCTCCAAGATGAGCCGCCACGGTAGCCATTTTAGAAGATCTCATTATTTGAATTCCTACCGGAAACATAGCAAAAACCGCTAAAATTCCCGCTGTCAAAATAAAAATTGCTATTATTAATTCAACTAAAGTGAACCCTTTACCTTTTCTCTTTAAAAAGGCGAAGGGCAAACCTCTTTTTTTGAAACTCAAAATTTGAAACATAATAATTAAAAAGTTTTATTCGGTTGTTCTAACAAAACCGGATGGTCTAACCTCAACTATTTTTGTTTTATCTTTACTATTTTTCAAAGTAATAGCCGCACTCTCTTTTACCGCTCCGTAGGGATTATATCTTATTTCGTTATTAGACAGAGCAGGGTTAATTATCAATTCTATAATCTCCTCTGGAAGAAAAATTTCTTTAACGGGCTGAGTTTCCCCGCATTGGATTATTTGATATTTCTTTTCTGCTAAAAAAAATTGAAGACAGTAATCAAATTGTTCGGTTACCGCCAATTGTTGAGTATAACGAAGATCGCTAACTAAATTCCTAACCACTCCATTTAGTTGAAGAGTCGGTTGAAAACTTTTAAATACTGGAATGCTAATTAGAAAAAGAATGCCAAGAATACTGATCACAACCAATATTTCCATAAGAGTGAAAGCTTTTTTCATATTGTTTCCAACATCGAATACATCGGCTGAATCATCGAGATAGCAAAAAAGCCCACTACTGCTCCGACAATAATCATTAAAACCGGTTCAATTATAGCCGCTAAATTTTTGGTAGCGTTAGCAACTTCCTCTTCAAAAAAATCAGCCAGTTTTTTCAAGATAGTCGAGGTCTCACCAGTCTCTTCTCCAATCTGAATCATCTGAATAACCAAAATCGGATAAATATTTTCGTATTGTTTAAGAATATCTCCCAGCTTGCCTCCCTTTTCGACCTCTTCTGCCGCTTTCAGCATCGCTTGTTTATAATAAACATTAGTCAGCGTTCCGGAAACAACTCTTAAGGACCTAACAATAGGTACTCCGGCGGCAATAAGAGAACTTAAAGTTCTAACCGTGTAAGCAGAATTGGTTTTTTTGATAATAGGAGAAACAAAAGGAATTTTCAAAACTAAAACATCAATTAATGATTTTCCGGTTTTTGTTTTTAAAGCTGTTTTTATCAAAAACAAGAAAATTAATATACCTATAGGAAGAAGATACCAAAAATTAGCCAAAAAGGTACCGACAGCAATCACCAGTTTAGTAGATAAGGGAAGTTCAACTCCTAAATCAGAAAAAACCGCAGCAAGCTTAGGAACAACCATAATTAACATTAAAATCCCTA
>CAZDKD010000045.1:0-3225 GCA_964506305.1 uncultured Candidatus Saccharibacteria bacterium
GTCCAATCAATATGCTCATTAGCAACATAATCAGAGAACCCATCATGATATGCACCACCAGCAACAGCAAGATTTTGCGTTAGATTATCATATGTTATTCTTTTAGTTTCTGTTTCACTTGTATCAACAATAGCTAATTCATCATCAGATGCAGAAGATGTCAATTCATTTAATTCTGATATTTTCTGATTTACCATTTTATTCTCCCATTAAACTCCCAGTTAATAATTTTCTTATATATAATTTTTTTAATATTGGAGTTTTATTTACATCCCACTTTGTAACTCCTTCACTTAACAAACTATATTGCTCCGAATTTAAACTCCCCAAACCAATTTTAATTGTTCCAGAAGTATCAACAGAGCCATCAATATATAACTTTTTATCATCCATCAAAATCTTTCCTTGTTCCAATAATACTGCATCTGAACTTCCTTTTGTTCCATTTATAGGTAGCACTACTCCAGACGTCCATAAATTTGTTCCAGAAAGAGTTAATATGACATCATCATCATAATAATCTTCTAGAACATTTGTATTATAATATTTTAACAAAACTAATTGTCCATACTTTAATGCTTCATCAACTCCATTTTGGAAGTCAGAAATAATTGTCATTATACCAAGAAAATAGATTTAATTACAATCATAGTTAAAAGGGAAGCCATATAATATCCAATTCTTCGCATCCATTTCACATCACTTTCAATTTTTGTCATTCTATGATTAAGTGCAACTATAAAATCATTAAAATTCTTTTGTGTTAATCTTATATTATTTTCCATTTTAACTATATGTTTGATAAAACTTTACAGGTTCTCCAATTCCTTCTATCTGTTTAATTCCCAAATTTGTCCAGTCTGAAGCAGATTGTGTATTCATTCCTTTTGATATTGCTAACTCTCCTATCTTAACTGATTCAGTTCCAATTCCTTGAGCACTCATAAGCCCAAGAACATTTCCAACTGACAAAGAAATTATCCCCGGTTGATAAACTTCTGCAATTGCAGTTGTCCCAATCGTATTTCCAGTCATTTGTTCTGCAAAGTAAACTTGTTGACTTACAATTGTAGTTATTAATCCAGTTATACCTGCTGGTACATTTTCTACTATTCCTAATACTACACTTCCTATTTCAGTTGTTGTTAATGTTCCCATTTCTTATTTTTGATTTATAAATTTAGATATATGCTATTCTGAACCCTGCTCCAGATTTAGTTTTTCCTAATGTACTTCCAATAAGATGTAATGTTCCGCTCATTGGTATTAAACCATAGCATCCAGATTTTCCAAGTAATGTATCTGTTGTTGTACATATCTCTCCTCTTGGAAATACTACAAAATCTGTATTTGTTGCTCGTGTTCCATAACATCCCCAAAGGTCTGTTTCTACTGTTCCAGAAGTTTTTAAAAATATACTACCAGCATTCACAAAATCTCCATGTAAATATTCTATTCCATAAAGTAATCCATGTAATCTATAATGTGTCCAACTATCAAAATTTCCACCAGAATTTGTTCCTGTGTTTGTTGCTCTTATACTTCCTAATGGAAATTCATAAACTTTCACATTATTATTATGAAAAGTTGATACTACTGTTTGAGAACCAGGTTGTATTGCATTAAACTTTGCATATTCTCTATCTCTTAATCCTGGTGATAATGTATATGTCATTTTTCCTTTTTGTTTTTGTATTTTAAATGACGAAGGTGGTCCTCACGTCATAAAAAAAAACAAAATTTAAACAGTTTGTAATGCGTGCCACCCTATTCCGCCAGCACCATTAACAATATCTCCTATACAAAAGGAACCTGTACTTGTTACATATGCAATGTCACTACCTGTCACACTCATTAATACTCCAGACGGGTCATAATTAACAATAATTAAATTTGGTGTTATACTTCCTGCTAAATAACCATCTTTTATACTATGCGCCATTCCTGGCTTCAATCCTTGTGAAGTCATTAAACTTCCTGTTCCTATATATTGTTCTGTTGTTGTCATTTTGTTTTCTTCCTCCTTTCAATTATATAAAAATAATTATATACCTACTGCTATCCAATCTACTACAGTTTTAGAACCACCAACAATCCAACAACCACTTGTTCTTTTTAATCCACTTACTCCATATGCCAATCCCTGACTTCCTGTTCTACTCCATTGAGGCGCTCCATATGTTGTTGGAGTTAATGAAATAAACCAATTTGAACCAGTAAAAGGTGTCTTAAAATTAATCAGTCCTGAAACATCATTTCCCATAACTATACTTCCTGCTTTCACTCTTTGTCCAAATATTTCAGCTGCATTCTCAATACATGTACCATATAGTTGTCCATTTCCATCTGTTATTGTACCACCAACATTCAAATTTGTTGTAATTCTTGCTTCTCCACCACTAATAGATGCTCCACTAATTTGATTTATTTCTCCCATCGTAGAAATCCACAAATTTTGTCCATAAAGATTGTTGCCACTAATCATCTCAGTATAACTACTTTGATTGACTTCTTCGAATCCCATTCCGTCTACTGTGCTATTTAATGCTGCCATTTCTTCTTTTCTCCATTTAATTTTGTTTGAATTATAAGTCAAACTGCTTTTTTAAGTAAAAATAAAAAAATAAAAAATAAAATTTATTGATTACACTTAACTAGTTTCTATCTTTGCTATTGCCTTTGCTCTGAGCTCCTTAATCTTGATTCTCTGAGTAATTGTAGCTGCAGACATATCGTATACAGGCATTTCAAAGTTTTCAATAGTTACTGGTCTTTTCTCAGCGATTACATAAGCATTATCTCTATCAGTTACATAAGCATACTTGCTATAAGTCGTACTTGGTGCTGCATTAGTTGAGAAGTTTATAACATTTAGTCCATAAACTATTCCCAAATAACCTTTTGCAAGCATTTCTCTATTGCCAATCTTATTAGCTTCTACAAAAGTATCAATATTTCTCAAATCATTCATAATTTCATTACCAACAAACAAAGTTGTTGGTTTGTAATCTTCATCTTCAAGATATTGCATAGCTCTTGTAATGTTAGCAATTGTAATTGCTCCTCCGCCATTCACCGTACTATTTGCATTATCCAAAGCATCATCTAAAATCAGCCTTGTCTCATTCTCTGCAAATCTCTTACCAGCAATCTTAATGTTGTGTTGTAGCAAATTCCACTTAGCATCTTCAAGTAATTCTCTTGTAATTCTAAGTGCTACTCCCC
>CAZDKD010000046.1:0-2970 GCA_964506305.1 uncultured Candidatus Saccharibacteria bacterium
CAGAGGTCAGTTCCGGGAGGTCCTCTCGTACTATCCCGAACTCCCCTCAAGATTCGACGCCTGCGGTAGATAGGGACCAACCTGTCTCACGACGGTTTGAACCCAGCTCGCGTAACGCTTTAATTGGCGAACAGCCAAACCCTTGGGAGCGGCTCCACCCCCAGGATGCGTTGAGCCGACATCGAGGTGCCGAACAGAGCCGTTGATGTGAACTCTCGGGCCCTACTAGCCTGTTATCCCCGGGGTAGCTTTTAGCTGATAATCTTCGGATTTTCTATTAAAATCCGTCGGTTCACTAAGTTCTGGTTTCCCAACAGCTCGACATATCCGTCTCGCTGTAAAGCCGGCTTTTGGCTTTGTCCGATCACTCCGATTTCCATCCGGAGTTAGCCGACCTTTAAACTTCTCCATTACCTTTTAGGAGAAAAGTGCCCCACTTAAACTACCCACCAGACACTGTTTCCCCCGCTTAGCGGGAGATTAGAGTTAAGGTTTTAAAAGGGTGGTGTTTCATTGACGACTCCCCCGCCACCGAAATGGCGGATTCAAAGTCTCCCACCTACACTACGCATCTAAGACCAAAACCCAATATCTAGCTATAGTAAAGCTCCCGGGGTCTTTCCGTCTAGCCGCAGGTAACCGGCATCTTTACCGGTACTGCATTTTCACCGAGCTGCTCCTGGAGACAGTTCTCAAGTCGTGAAGCCTTTCATGCGGGCCAGAACTTACCTGGCAAGGGACTACGCTACCTTTGGACCGTTATAGTTACGGCCGACGTTCACTGGCGCTTCGAGCAGTCAGCTCTCCGCTAAAAGCGGAGAACCGCTACCGTTAACGTTCCAGCACTGGTCAGGCCTCAGCCCCTATACATCCTCTTGCGAGTTGAGCAGGGACCTGTGTTTTTGATAAACAGTCGCTTGAGAGACTTTAGCTGCGTCCCGCCATAGGCGGGAAAGGCATATTCCGAAGTTACGCCTGCTTTTTTGCCGAGTTCCTTCAGGAGCTTTCACTCGTTCACCTTAGCACTCTTACGCCAACCTACCTGTGTTGGTTTGCGGTACGGACTCAGTTTATTTAACTCTTAGAAGTTTTTCCTGGCAACCTGCTCACTTAAATTTATCCAGCCGAAACCAGATATTTTTTCACCTCTTGAAAAAATCTCAAGGCAAAAACTAAAATCCAATAATTAGCTTAAGCTACTAGATTGCGTCACTTCCTTAATAATAAACCGAGGGGCCGGAATATTAACCGGCTGTCCATCCCCCGTTTCCTTTCGGAAAAGGGGTTAGGCCCGCCTAACCCTTGGATGACTAACATTGCCAAGGAAACCTTAGGTTTTCGGTGTGCGGGGCTTTCACCCGCATTGCGGTTACTCATGCCAACATTCTCACTCCCTAGCGCTCCATCAAACCTTACAGTTTGACTTCACAGCACTAAAGACGCTCCCCTACCACCCCGCAAAGCGGGGTTCTTATCTTCGGTACCGAGCTTAAGCCCCGTAAATTTTTGGCGCAAAACTCCTTATCTAGTAAGCTGTTACGCACTTTTTAAAGGATAGCTGCTTCTAAGCTAACCTCCTAGCTATCTGAGAAATTCTACCTCCTTTTTACACTTAGCCTAGTTTAGGGACCTTAGATTAAGATCTGGGCTGTTTCCCTTTTGACCATGGAGCTTAGCCCCCACAGTCTGACTGCCCGTCAAAGTTTTTCCGGCATTCGGAGTTTGATTGGAAAATCCGGAAAAAATCCAAGAGATTCCATTCAGTGCTCTACCTCCAGAAATTTTAGACGAACGCTAACCCTAAAGATATTTCGGGGAGAACCAGCTATTACCAAGCTCGATTAGCTTTTCACTTCTTACCACAGCTCATCCCAGAGTATTGCACGGCTCACGGGTTCGGGCCTTCCCCCACCTTTCGGCGGGGTTCACCCTGGCCATGGCAAGCTCGCTTGGCTTCGGGTCGTCCGCAAAACCTATAAACGCCCTATTAAGACTCGCTTTCGCTATGCTTTCTCCCCAGAAGGGATTAAACAAAGGTTATACGGACACTCGTTGGCTCATTCTTCAATAGGCACGCCATCACCCCCCGCTAAGCGGGGAGCTCTGACTCCTTGTGGGCAAAATGGTTTCAGGTTCTATTTCACCGGGGTCACCCCCCTGCTTTTCACCTTTCCCTCACGGTACTAGTTCGCTATCGGGGATATCAAAGTATTTAGCCTTGGCCGATTAGTTCGGCCTGCTTCCTACAGGGTTTTCGCCCCGCAGTACTCAAGATAGACAATAAGGAGCACGAAGAAGTTTTCAATTACAGGGCTATTACCTTCTATGGCTGCCCTTTCCAGGGTCATTCTTTTAACTAACCTCCGTCTAAATGTTCTCCCTCGATAAGTCCCGCTAAAAGCGGGACTCCCGACATCATCTTCTTACAACCCCAAATACTCAATAAAATTGAATATCTAGTTTGGGCTCTTTCCTTTTCACTCGCCGCTACTAAGGAAATTAAAAATTTTTCTCTTTTCCTCCGCTTACTAAGATGTTTCACTTCAGCGGGTTCACTTCCCCCGCTAGGCGGGGGATAATCGCGTTTGACGCGATTGGGTTTCCCCATTCGGAAATCCCCGGATCAAAGGGTGCTAAGCACCTCCCCGAGGCTTATCGCAGCCACGCCACGTCCTTCATCGTCTCGATATCCCAAGGCATCCACCATTTGCCCTTAAAATATAATTTTTACCTCTAATATTGAGGTACGAGGATTTTGTTGGCTAGCAATTAATAATTATAACTGCTTTCGTTTATTTAAGCCTACGAAATTCGCAGGCTATATTTTCAAAGAACAAAAAAACCGCTTCGGAAAGCGGCATTGTCAAGCATATCTAAAAATTTAGAAATTAGCCGCTTCCTTTATTTTTTTCTTGTCTTGTGTCAGATATCAAAATATTATCCTCATTAATCATCAAATTTTTCATATCT
>CAZDKD010000047.1:0-2899 GCA_964506305.1 uncultured Candidatus Saccharibacteria bacterium
CTTAAGGGTTGACAATTTTCCTGTTTTATGTATAATAAAAGTAAATTGGGTAGGATAGCAATAAAAGAAAGGAGCGTGTCAAGATGACTGCTAAATTGAAATGTCTTGCTTGTGGAAAATTAGAAAGAAGCCCTGAGCACCGAGTGTGTGAATTGTGCTTTAAAATTTTTCACAAAGAAGATGGGAAAAATCAGGTTCTAACCGGAAAGCCACTCTCTCTTTCCGAGTGGGTGAAAGAAAGAGTAAAAGAAAGGTTTAAGGACCTCCAAAACCAACTTCAGGAAACGCAGGAAAAATACGATGTTTTGCAAAAAGAAGTGCAAAGTAAAGCTTTCCAAAATTCTACAGAGGGAAAATATGTTGAACAAAGAGAGTTTAACGAAACAATGAGACAGAAAAAAAGAAAGCTTTGGCAAGAAGGAGGCGGAAACCGTCTCCATTGGCAATTAAAAAACCTTGAGAAAGAAACCACTCTTCTTGAAGGCGCTCTAGAGGGCTTTGAAGAATTAAGCAAAGCCTCTTCTCAAGAAAAAAGCCAAAACCCCAATCAATCTTCCAACTAAAACTTATCCTATCCCATTATTGCGAAAAGCCTCTTATTAATAAGAGGCTTTTTTTAATTAATGCGAGCGAGGGAAAAATGAAAGTTTACTTTCATTTTAACCGAGTGACGCATTAATATGACTTGCAGACATAATTGTTCGTTCGGTCGAAATACAAAAGTAAACTTTTATATTTCTCCCTCACTCGCAATTATAGTAATGAGAGCAAAGCCCTCCTTCTACTCTATTACCGCGTTGAATTATTTCTAAAAACATGCTAAATTAAACCCAGTAGAGAAATTTCGAAAAATAATATTTCGTTTGGGCAAAACCCATTCGAAACTCTTCTACTGGGTAAAACTACGATGCTGAAAATCAACAAGTCATTAAAAAGCTTGGCTAAAAATTTTATATTCATTTTGCTCATCTTCTTGATAATCTCAGGAGTTTTTACTTTATTTGCCCGGCCATTTGAGAAAGAAAAAGAAATCTCTATAGATCAGTTAGCTAAAGATATCAATCAGGAAAAAATTAAGAAGATTACCGCTTTTGGATCGGATCTCTCTATCACATACAAAGATGAAACCGAAGCAAAGTCCAGAAAAGAGCCAGAAACCGGCCTCCGGGAAACGCTAATATCTTACGGAGCAAGCGGAGAAAAGTTAAACCAAGTAAATATTGACCTTAAGCCAGAAAAAGAGGGGCTTGGCTCCTGGTTAATTCCTCTTTTAATTTTCGGTTTGGCTCCTTTGTTAATATTTGGCTTCTTTTTCTGGATGATTTTCCGCCGGGCAAAGGCTGGAGCAACTCAGGCATTCAGTTTTACCAAAGCTAGAGCCCGCCTTTTCGGCGCTGAAGGTCATCCTAAAGAAAAAATTACCTTTAAAGATGTTGCCGACTTAAATGAAGCCAAAGAAGAATTAAAAGAGATTGTTGATTTCCTGAAACATCCTAAAAAGTATCTGAAAATGGGAGCCAGAATACCAAGAGGAGTCTTATTAATGGGTCCGGCTGGAACAGGAAAAACTTTATTAGCAAGAGCGGTAGCGGGAGAAGCCAATGTTCCTTTCTTTTCAATTTCCGGTTCTGAGTTCGTGGAAATGTTTGTCGGCGTAGGAGCGGGGAGAGTAAGAGATCTTTTCTCTACTGCCAAAAAAGCAGCTCCTTCAATAATTTTTATTGATGAACTAGACGCCATCGGCAGGCAACGAGGAGCCGGCCTCGGCGGAGGACACGATGAAAGAGAACAAACATTAAACCAAATCCTGGTAGAAATGGACGGTTTTGAAAGAGAAACAAACGTAATAATTATATCAGCCACTAATCGTCCGGATATTTTAGACTCTGCTTTATTACGGCCGGGCAGGTTTGACCGAAAAGTAGTCCTGGATATGCCCGACATTAGTGGAAGAGAAAAAATTCTGGAAATTCACTGCAAAGGAAAACCTTTAGCTTCAGATGTTAATTTAAGAGAAGTTGCCGAGAGAACTCCGGGATTCTCCGGAGCTGACGCAGCTAATGTGGTTAACGAAAGCGCCATTCTGGCTGCCAGAAGAAATAAGACTCAAATTGACCAAGAAGAATTCTTAGAATCAATTGAAAAAGTTTTATTAGGCCCGGAAAGAAAAAGCCATATTTTATCTAAAAAAGAAAAAGAAATTGCTGCTTTTCACGAAGCAGGCCATGCTTTAGTGTCTGCTTCTCTGCCCGGAGCTGAACCAGTTAGAAAAATTTCAATAATTGCCCGGGGCATGGCCGCCGGCTACACTCTAAAAGTGCCAACTGAAGAAAGAAAGCTTAAAACAAAGAAAGAGTTTTTAGCTGAAATGGCAACTTTACTTGGAGGATACTGCGCTGAAAAAATAAAATTCGGGGAAATCACCACTGGGGCAGGCGATGACTTAAAAAGGGCCTCAGAATTAGCTCGAAAATTAGTTAAACAATACGGCATGTCTTCCTTGGGACCAATTTCTTTTGGCGAAAAAGAAGAATTGGTTTTTCTAGGAAAAGAAATTTCAGAGCAGAGAAATTATTCTGAAGAAGTCGCCTCCAAAATTGATAAAGAGGTGGAAAAATTTGTCAGAAGCGCGGAAAAAGAAGCAATAAAAATTTTAACCAAAAGAAAAAAACTACTTAACAATCTTGCTCAAACTTTAATTAAGAAAGAAACTATTGAAAGAGAAGAATTTGAGAAAATAGTAAAAGAGAGAACAAAAAAAAGTCCTTCCGGGTTAAAACTCCGGAGAACAAAGAAAACTCATTCTCCCTCTTTAAAGGTGAAAGTAAAAGATGTAAAGTAATTTTATGCGCACGTAGCTCAATGGTGGAGCAAGGTCCTTATAAGGCCGAGGTTGATG
>CAZDKD010000048.1:0-2897 GCA_964506305.1 uncultured Candidatus Saccharibacteria bacterium
CCCGGAATATTAAATCTTTAAATATTTCCTTGTGGCAATCAGGCTGGAGATTACTCCCAAACCTGTGCCGGTGGCCAGCTGAATTAGTAATAGCATCCAGAAATTTCCAGCGAGCAAGCCAAGCATGCTTACTTCGGGAATAATCAAGCCAATCCTTGAATTGAGGCCCCAACAAACAACTAAAGTTATTAATAAAGTAATCAGAGCCGCAAAAACACCGACTATTATTCCCTGGATTAAAAACGGTCCTCGAATAAACCAGTTTGAAGCCCCGACCAATCTCATAATTGAAATCTCTTTGTTGGAATTATAAATTGCTATTCTAATAGTATTAAAAGCAACTAAAATAGCAATCGCTCCCAAAAGTATACTAAAGAAAATACCAGTTTTGTTGATACTTGAAATTAATGCATAAACTTTATCAATCACCGGTTTTCTTTGGTAATAATCAACTTTATCAATTAAATCTTTAAAAGGTCCTGTTTCTAAAAAACTGGCAACCTGCCCGTACTGAGAAACCTCCCAGGCTCTAATATTTAAAGAAGCTAAAAAAGGATTATAACCAACTTCGGTTAAAGATTCCAACAAATCCGGATCATCTTTATGGTTCTCAGTAAATCTTTCAAGGGCTTGATCCTTAGAAACATATTCAATTTCTTTTACTTCGGAAATTTTATAAATTTCTTCTTCAGCTGCTAAAATATCTTCCGGCGAAACATCTTCTTTAAAATAAACTGAAACGTCAACTTTTTCTTCGATATCTGATATTAAAATATCAGAAATTGGACCTAAGAGAAAAAGCAAGGTTGCCAAAGAAATAACCATAATCATAATAGAAATAGTGGCTACGCTTAAAGCAATATTCCTTGAAAAATTCTTCCACCCCGTTTTAATTGTTCTTTTGAGTGATGTAAACATGCGAATAAAGTGAGCACCCCACTCTCTAAGTTATAATTTTTTTACTAAAAGCATTCATAATTTATAGAGTATAGAGGGCAGGGTTATTCTTCATAAAATAAACCTTCCTCTTTCCTCGTCTCTTATTATTTTTCCTTGATCTAAAGTAATTACCCTTTTCCCCAAATTATTAATTACTTCTTTGTCGTGAGTAGCTAAGATAACAGTCGTGCCAAGTTCATATATTTTTACTAAAAGCCGAATAATATCAAAAGTATGATAGGGATCGAGATTGCCAGTCGGCTCATCGGCTAAAATAATATCGGGCCGGTGGACAAGCGCTCTGGCAATGGTCACCCTCTGCCTTTCACCACCGGAAAGTTCTGTTGGAAAATTATCAGCTTTTCCTGCCATTCCGACAAGCTCTAGAATTTGGGGAATATCCCTCCGAATTTCTTCATCACTCGCTCCCATTGCCTCCATTACATAAGCAATATTTTCATAAGTTGTTTTTGAGGGAAATAATTTATAATCTTGGAACACCGTGCCAATCCTTTGTCTTAATAATGGAAGCTGGGACCTTTTTATCTGATAAATATTCTGACTATCAAAAAAAATCTGGCCCTGGGTTGGTTTTTCCTCAGCTAAAATTAATTTGAGCAAAGTTGTTTTGCCTGCCCCTGATTTTCCCACGATAGAAACAAATTCTTTTTCCTTTATTTTAAAAGAAACGTTATTTAGAGCAGCTGTAGGGCTATTTCCCGAGCGAGATGGATAAATTTTGCTAATATTTTCTATGGAAAGCATATTAGTTATTAATCATTTTAAGTTCGGCTTCGACGAACTGGTCTAAATCCCCATCAAGCACAGCTTCAACATTCGAAGTTTCAACACCGGTCCTAAGATCTTTAATCAATTTATAGGGATGCAATACATACGATCTAATTTGGTTTCCCCAGCTAGCCGAAACTGCTTCTCCTTTAATTTCTTTCAATCTTCTCTTTCTCTCTACCTCTTTTAGCTGATAAAGCTTAGCGTATAAAACTTTCATTGCTTTTTCTTTATTTAATCCCTGCAATCTTTCTGACTGCGAACTAACAACGATTCCAGTAGGTAGATGAGTAATCCTAACAGCTGATTCCCGACGATTTACATACTGGCCGCCAGGCCCCGAAGCTCGGAAAGTTTCCAGTTTTAAATCTTCTGATTTAACTTTAATCTCTTTTTGTTCTTTTTCTCCAATCTCGGGCAAAACTTCAACTAAAGCAAAAGAAGTATGGCGGAGCTTTTTAGAAGAGAAAGGAGATTGCCTAACTAGTCTATGGACTCCCGATTCTTTTTTTAAAAGTCCGCAAGCATAAGAACCTTTAACTTCCATAATCGCTGACTTGGTTCCTATCCTTCCTTCCGGACCTCCGCCCTCGCCAAAGGATTGGCTTAAAACTTTAGTTTCAAACCCTTTTATCTGGCAATATCTTTCATACATTCTTAATAATATCGTTGCCCAATCTTGAGCATCTTCTCCCCCAGCCCCGGCAAAGATCTGTAAAATAGCATTATTTCTGTCGTATTTTCCAGAAAGGAAAGTTTTAACTTCTTCTTTTTCTATTTTACTTTCCAATTCACGAAATTTTTTCTCAATCTCTTTAGCTAATTTTTTGTCCTCGCCTGTTAATTTTTCTAAATCTATTAATTCGTTTATTTCTTTTTCAATTTTTTTAAATCTACTAATTTCTTCTTTTAAATTAGAAATCTCTTGGCTGATTTCAATCGCTTTTTTTTTATTTTTCCAAAACTCTGGTTTTTGGCTTTCCTTTTCAAGCTGTTCCAATCGCTTCCTTCTTTTATCTACTTCAAAGACAGTCCATCAAATAATGGAGTCTGTCTTGGAGTTTTTTAATTGTCAAATTTGAATCGTTCATAACTATAATACAAATATTTCACTATTTAATGGATTAATATTTCTAATTTATCACATCCTCATAATTTTTACCAGAGCC
>CAZDKD010000049.1:0-2764 GCA_964506305.1 uncultured Candidatus Saccharibacteria bacterium
ATTAAAAAGGGTGATTATCATACCGGGAGAAATATAAATGCCAGGTCCTTTTTCTAAAGAAATACCTGAATTACTGACAAATCACTACCAGCACCTGGTTGATTCCGCAATATCAACAGAGGTTATAAAGGAGCGCGGGTACCGCTCCGTACTCGGAAAGACACCGTTAAAGGAAGCCGGATTCAGTAAGGCGCAGTGCCGCGCTCCGGGCATCCTAATTCCCCTTCATGGCACTGAGGGCGGCGTTCATGGATACCAATACCGGCCCGATAATCCACGGTCAGATAGTAATTGGCGCAAAATAAAATATGAAAACCCGACCGGCTCCACGGTACGCATCGATGTGCCGCCCCGCTGCCGACAGCAGCTCGGGGACCCCGAGGCGCCGCTTTATATCACCGAGGGCGTGAAAAAGGTCGACTCTCTGGCGTCCGCCGGAGTATGCGCCATCGGCTTGACTGGCGTGTGGGGTTTTAAAGGCAAAAACCCACTCGGTGGAACGACTATACTTACCGACTTTGACTATATCACCTGGAAGGAGCGCCTGGTTTATATCGTTTTTGATTCGGATAGCTCAACCAACCCGCACGTAAGGCAGGCAATGGTCAGACTATCGGAGATTCTTTCCCGTAAGGGCGCCAGGATAAGGATTATAACCCTGCCGCCTGGGCCGGACGGCGAGAAGGTCGGCGTCGATGATTACCTCCAACAGGGGCATACCGTTTCCGAGCTTATTACACTGGAGGAGATAAACCGGGAAGCCGTAAGAGAAGCGATTGAAGCCCAGACTGAGAACGTCTACAGGATAGAAAACGGCGTTCTCTGCTGGGAAAAACCAACCCAGCACGGGTCGATCACCGTACCGATGTGTAACTTCGATTGCCATATAAAAGAACACGTGATTAAAGACGACGGGCGGGACCGCAAAAACTTCTTCCGCATCGTCGGCACAACCCGGCAGGGTGAGCCGCTATCCATCATCGACGTGCCGACAGAATCGTTCGGCTCATTAAAATGGGTACTCGAGGAATGGGGATTGCGGGCAATAATCGAGCCGGGACAGAATATTAAAGACCGCCTTCAACACGCCGTTCTCCTGCAATCCCAGGAAGCACCGGTCCGTGGGGTTTATACTCACACCGGCTGGCGTGAAATAGACGGCCAGCACTATTTCCTTAACGTCGGCGGCGCTATCGGCGGCGATGAAACCATCCGTGTCGACGTTGAGCTCGAGTCCGCCCTGCAAAAATACATTTTACTGCCGCCGGAAGGTGACCCGGCGGAAGCGGTCAGGGCAAGCCTTGACTTCCTTCTTATCGGCGAGCTGCCGGTGACACTTCCGTTGTGGACTTCCATGTATCTGGCGCCGCTTTCCACATTTATAGATACCGCCTTTACATTATGGTATGTTGCCTCCAGTGGCTCTTTCAAGAGTGTTTTAACGGCACTGGCGCTTAATCACTTCGGAACCTTCGACCATCTTACCCTGCCGGCATCATGGCAGGACACGGAAAACGAGCTTGAAAAACTGCTTTTCCTTGCTAAAGACGTGCCGCTCATTATCGACGACTGGTACCCAGGCGAGGACTCGGCGGATGCCCGCCGCCTGGCAGTAAAAGCCGGCAGGATTATCCGGTCCCAGGGTAACCGGCAGGGACGCGGACGGATGAGGGCGGACCTATCTCTCCGGGCCGGTTATCAACCCCGCGGACTTCTTATATCATCCGGCGAGCAGCTACCCGCCGGACACAGCCAGACATCAAGAGTGATAACCGTGGAAATGGAGAAGTCCGAGATATTCCGGGACTTTCTTACTTACGCTCAGACTCAGGAAAAATGCCGCCTCTATAATTCCGCTATGGCTCATTATATAAAATGGATTAGCCTGAACTGGAAAGAGCTGTCCTCCCTGCTGCCGCAGATATGGCACGAGCAACGGGAGTCATTTTATGAGAACGACCGTCACGCCAGGCTTGCCGGTGATATCGCCAGCCTCTGTACCGGGCTTCACGCTGTTGCCCGTTTCGCCACCGAAACCGGAGCCATGGAACCGAAAGAAGCCGAGTCATTAAAGTCGGTCGGCGTCGATATATTCAGCGATATGGTATCGAGCCAGAGCGAGCGGGTAGAGGATGAACGCCCTTCTAAGAGGTTTATATCGGTAATGTCGGCAATGATAGCTCAGGGGAGGGCTGTGTTTGCCAGTAAAGAAGATGAAGCCCCGCGAACGCCGGTACCCGGCACCTTCCCCGTAGGCTGGTATGACTTCAACGGCACTTACTTTTTCAATCCCTCTTCCTCTTACAATGCCGTGTACCAGTTCTGCCAGCAATCCGGGCATCCCTTTACCTTCAGAGAAGATGCAGTATGGAAAGACCTGAAACGTCAGGGTGTAAGTATCTGTGATGAAGATAGGACAAAATTTTCTACCAGGATATACGGGGAAAAGATGAGAGTTATACAGGTAAAGAAAGAGGTATTTACATCGTGATTTTACTTAATAATCTTGGGGCCCTCTCCTATATATTTACTGGGAACACTGGGAACACTGGGAACACAGGCTCAATATTACTTAATTTACTGGGAACAGGATTTAAAAACTGGGAACGACTGGGAACACTGGGAACAGACTGGGAACAGATTATAGATACAAATTTTTATTACTGTTCCCACTTTGTACCCACTTTTTCTTGAGGCTAAACAGTCTCGTTTCTACCCAGTTTTGGAAAATGGGATAGAGGTTAAATAAATTTAATGAAGAATA
>CAZDKD010000050.1:0-2647 GCA_964506305.1 uncultured Candidatus Saccharibacteria bacterium
TCTTTGTATTTGCTGAACTCCGCCTGTTCCGCCGCAGGCAAAACATTTATTAAGGGCAGTGCCCGGTTCAGCTCCCCTGCCGTGACAACGGGGGCAAGAAATCATCTTGTAGAGAATAATTTTTTTTTTCTGGTTTTTTAGAATTTTTTCTAAAGGAATTTCTAAATCAACTCTGATATTTTTACCTTTTTTGAAATCCTTTTTTCTTGTTCTTTGACCTCCGCCAGCGAAAATATCTTCAAATATTTCACCCAAATCAACTCCAAAATCAGCCCCTCGGCCCGGAGATTTTCCCCAAGCCCAATTAAAACCGAATCCGGGATCTGGCTGTCCGGAAACGCCGTCAAAAACCTGGCCGAATCTGTCATATTGGGCCTTTTTTTCCTTATTTGAAAGAATCTGATAGGCCTCGTTTATTTCTTTAAACTTCTTTTCATCTCCTCCTTTATCAGGGTGATATTTGTGAGCAAGCTTATGATAAGCTTTTCTAATTTCCTCTGGAGAGGCTTCTTTGGAAACTCCCAAAATTTGGTAATAGTTCTTCATAGTTTATTTCAAGATTATATATTAATACAATAGCGAATCAAGGTTCTCGAGCAAAGAGAGAGGTTCTTATTTTTCTTTATATTCTCCTTCTTCGGTATCTTTTCCCTTATCGTCTTCCGGCTTTTTTTCTTCCGATTTTTTCTCTTCTTCTGTTTGTTGAACATTTTTGTAAAGTTCTGCTCCGGCTTTCTGAATTATCTGGGAAAGTTCTGAGCTTTTGTTTTTTATTTCTTCTATATTATCACTGTTTTTAGTTTTTTCAAGTTCTTTAATTTTTTCTTCAATTTCTTTTTTTAAATCTTTGTCAATTTTATCTTTAGCGTCTCTGAGTGTTTTTTCCGAAGTGTAAATTAAATTGTCGGCAAGATTTCGAGCTTCAATTATTTCCTTCTTTTTTTTATCTTTTTCAATGTTGGTTTCGGCTTCCTTTTTCATTTTTTCAATCTCTTCTTTTGATATTCCAATAGAGCCTTCTATTTTAATTGACTGACTTTTTCCGCTTGCTTTATCTTTGGCAGAAACATTTAGGATTCCGTTAGTATCAATATCAAAAGTTACTTCGATCTGAGGGGTTCCCCGCGGAGCCGGCGGGATGCCGTCTAAAATAAATTTACCTAAAGTTTTATTATCTTCTGCCATCGGTCTTTCTCCTTGTAAAACATGGACTTCTACTGATGTCTGGCTGTCGGCGGCGGTAGAAAAAATCTGGGTTTTATCTGTTGGGTAAGTAGTATTTTTGGAAATTAAAATAGTGTTTACTCTTCCTAAGGTTTCAATTCCCAAAGAAAGCGGAGTATTATCTAAAAGTAAAACTTCTTTAGCTTCTCCCCCCCAACTGCCTCCTTGAATAGCAGCACCAATTGCTACAACTTCATCTGGATTAACTCCTTTGTGAGCTTCTTTACCAAAAAGTTTTTTAATCTCTTCTTGAATCTTAGGCATTCTGGTTTGTCCACCAACTAAGACTATCTCGTCGATATCTTTAATGGTAAGTTTTTTCTCTTTTACTTCCCTTGCCTCTTTAATAGTTTGTTTAACTAATTCAATAGACTTATCAATATAGTCTTTTACTAAATTTTCAAGTTGAGCTCTGGTCAATTTTAAATAAAGATGTTTTGGGCCCGAAGCGTCAGAAGTGACGAAAGGAATATTAATTTCTGTTTCTGAGGTTGTTGATAATTCAATTTTTGCTTTTTCCGCTGCTTCTTTAACTCTCTGTAGGGCTAACTGGTCTTTTGCTAAATCAATTCCCTGGTCTTTTTTAAACTCAGTAATCACCCAGTCCATTATTTTTTGGTCAAAATCATCTCCGCCGAGATGAGTATCTCCACCAACCGCAATAACATCAATTGTATCTTTTTCGAAGTCCAAAATGGAAACATCAAAGGTTCCACCACCAAAATCATAGACTAAAATTTGCTGATCTTTTTTCTTGGTTAAACCATATGCTAAAGCTGCAGCAGTCGGTTCATTGATTACTCTTTTCACATTGAGGCCGGCAATTTCTCCGGCGACCTTCGTCGCTTTTCTTTGAGAATTGTCAAAGTAAGCTGGACAAGTGATAACAGCGTCTGTTATTTTCTCTCCTAATTTTTCTTCAGCATCCTGTTTTAATTTCTGTAAAATCATTGCGGAAATTTCAGCCGGCCTGTGCCACTTGTCTCCCATTTTAATTTCTACTCCGCCGTCTTTTGATTCTTTAATTTCATAAGGAAGGAGTTTTTTGTCTTTTTGAGTCTGAGGATCAGAAAAACTTCTGCCGATTAGTCTTTTTGTAGAAAAGATTGTGTTTTTGGGATTGGTAATTTGCTGGCGTCTGGCAGTTACCCCGACCAATCTCTCCTGATTTTTAGTTAAAGCAACAACCGAAGGAGTAGTTCTGGCTCCTTCTTTGTTTTCAATAATTTTAGGCTCGCCCGTTTCCATTACAGCCATGGCCGAAAAGGTTGTGCCTAGATCAATACCTAATATTTTTGACATATGTTTTTAATGTTTTTAATTGTTTTTAATTACTTTGAAATTTTTACCCTGGCGGGTCTTAATACTTTGCCGTGAAAAAGATAACCCCTTTTAACTTCTTCAATAATAATTTCCGGTTCAA
>CAZDKD010000051.1:0-2590 GCA_964506305.1 uncultured Candidatus Saccharibacteria bacterium
TTAATTAATTTTGTTGCATGATTAAAAAAGTAGTAATTGCTGCTGCTGGTCAGGGGACCCGCATGCTTCATCTTACCAGGGGTAAGCCAAAACACCTTATTAAGGTCAAAAAAAGGCCTTTTTTAGCATATCTATTGGATAACCTTTTTTTAGCCGGCTATAGGGATTTAATTTTAGTTGTTGGTTATAAAGAAGAATTAATAAAAGAATTTTTGGGGAGATATAAGCCTCCTCTTAAAAGTTTAAGGAAAAGCCAGTATAAAATTAGGATGGTTAGCCAGTATGAGATTTTAGGCCCTAAAAGTAAAATGTATGGCACTGCCTGCCCTCTAATGTGTGTGAAAAAGATTATTGGAAAACAGCACTTTTTATTTGTTGTAGGGGATAATCTTTATTCGGCAAAGGATTTCAAAGCAGTGAATGTTGAGGGGAAATATAGTTATGTTGCCGGTATTTACCACAAGAAGCCAGAAAAGTACGGCGTTCTTGTTACGGATAATGGATTTCTTAAAAAAGTTGTAGAAAAGCCCAAGAAATATATTGGAAATTTAATTAACACCGGTTTGTATAAATTTACCCCCGAGGTGTTTGATAAACTTTCTAAAATCCATCCTTCCCCGAGAGGAGAATACGAAATTACAGATGTTTTAAACCTTTTAGCGAGAGAGAAGAAAATGAAAGTTAAAAAAATTCAGGATTATTGGATAGATTTTGGCAATCCGGCAGATATAATAATTCTTTCTTGTTTTTTAAGGTCGTTTAAAAAGTTTAAAAAGCTCTTTGGAAGAAGCAGAAAATTTGAAGTTATTCCTGCTAATTCAAAATATGCGGTTGAAAAAGCGGTGGAGTATCTTAAGAGAGGCCAGGTAGTGGTTTGTCCGACGGACACTGTTTATGGCTTGATTGCCGACGCTACTTCCAATGAAGCGGTAGAGAAAGTTTTTGAGATTAAAGAAAGAAAAAAAAAGAAAGCAATTCCGGTTTTTGTAAAAGATATTAAAATGGCCAAGAAACTGGTTATAATGGATAAAGATATGGAGAATTTTTTAGAGGAAATCTGGCCCGGCAAAATAACGGTAGCTTTGAGAAAAAAGAAAAATTCCGGTTTAGCTAAATTAATATCTAGTAAAAAGAAAACAGTTGGTTTGAGGATCTCAGATTATAAGTTGATAAAAGAGATATTAAAAAAAATGGACGGACCCTTAACAGCTACTTCAGCAAATATTTCCGGCAAGCCGTCTACTACGAAGATAGAAGAGGTTTTTAAATACTTTGAGGATGAAAATATTAGGCCGGATTTAATTTTATCGGCCGGAAATTTATCACATAGCAATCCTTCAACGGTTATTGATTTCAGCAAAGATAAGCCCAAAATCGTCAGAAGGGGAAGATAAAAATTAATTAATAGCATTTTATAGAATTGTATGAAACTTAAAAAAACAGATTCTCAAATTTTAAAACTTATTGAAAAAGAAACAGAGAGGCAGAAAACCTCCTTGGAAATGATTCCTTCGGAGAACCATACTTCTCCAGCTGTGAGAGAGGCCTTGGGTTCTCTTTTAACAGATAAATATGCTGAAGGGTATCCTGGCAAGAGATATTATGCCGGTTTGGAGTTTTACGATAAAATTGAAAATATTTGCCGGGAGAGAGCTAAGAAATTATTTAAGGTTCCTCATGTTAATGTCCAACCTTATTCCGGTTCGCCGGCAAACCTGGCAGTTTACTTTGCTGTCTGTGAGCCTGGAGATACAGTAATGGGGATGTCTCTTCCTCACGGAGGCCATTTAACTCATGGCTGGAAGGTCAATTTTTCCGCTAAGTATTACAACTCGGTTCAATACGCCGTTAATAAGAAAACCAGCCTGCTTGATTACAAAGAGATGAAAAAATTAGCCGTTAAAAACAAACCAAAACTTATCTGGGTGGGAGCTACTGCTTATCCGCGCATTTTTAACTGGAAGAAATTAAGCGAAATCGCAGATTCGGTTGGAGCTTATCTGGCTGCGGACATTGCCCATATTGCCGGATTGGTTGTTGCCGGCGTTCATCCCAGTCCGGTTCCTTATGTTCATCTAGTTACAACCACAACCCATAAGACATTAAGAGGGCCTCGGGGTGGAATGATAATGGTTACTAAAAAAGGATTGAGCAAAGACTCGGATCTTCCTAAGAAGGTTGATAAAGCTGTTTTTCCCGGACTTCAGGGCGGTCCCCACGAAAACAATATTGCCGCTATTGCTGTCTGTCTTAAAGAGGCTTCAAAGCCAGCTTTTAAAAAGTATGGGAAGCAAATAGTTAAAAACAGCAAAGCCTTAGCTTCTGAGCTTTTAAGATATGGTTTTAATTTAGTTAGCGGCGGCACAGACAATCATTTGCTTTTAGTTGATTTAAGGAATAAAGAAATTTCTGGGGCTGAAGCTCAAAATAGATTAGAAAAAGCTGGCATTACTATTAATAAAAATACTATTCCTTTTGACCCCAGTCCTCCCTTTAAACCCTCGGGAATAAGATTGGGGACGCCGGCTATAACTACTAGGGGAATGAAAGAAAAAGAAATGAAAAAAATTGCTTTTTGGATTTCAGAAGT
>CAZDKD010000052.1:0-2454 GCA_964506305.1 uncultured Candidatus Saccharibacteria bacterium
GCATAAGCTTAATTTATTGTACCATAACTGAAAAAAGCAACAAAATAAAACCCGCCCGACAGAGAAGCTGGAAACTCATCCTTTTTAAGATGTGGGAAAAAGCAAGAACTGAGGAGGCTTTATTCGAGTTCTTCTTCTAATGGGGTAAAATTTTCTTTGGGGAGTTTTGGAAGAACTTCTGCCATAAATTGGCGCCAGATTGGAGCGGCGGTTGTTATCCCCGCTCTTTTAGTCATTGGGGTATTGTCGTTGTTGCCAGCCCAGACTCCAACTACAATAGAAGGAGTGTAGCCAATAGTCCAAGCATCTCTATAATCATTAGTTGTTCCGGTTTTAGCTGCTGTCTGATAGTTCGGAAAATATAATGAAGAGTGAAGCCCGAATAAGGGGGCTCTGGCTTCATTATCTGAAAGAATGTCATTAATTAATATGGCGGGTTCTTTTTCTAAAACTCTTCTCGGGGTTTTTTTATTTTCTTCAATAATATTTCCCTCCGAATCTTCAATTCTTAAAATAGAAGAAGGAGGAATCCTTAATCCCTCGGTGGCAAAAACTCCGTAAGCTGAAACCATGTCTAGCAACAGAACCTCTCCCCCTCCCAAGACAATTGAGGGTCCGTAATAAGAAGGGGAATTGATTAGAGTAGTGATGCCAAATTTTTTGGCATTTTCTATACTGTCTAGGAGCCCGGCCAAATTGACAAGGACTTTGACAGAAGGGATATTTAAGGATTGAGCCAGAGCTTCTCTTAGAGTAACCGGTCCTCTAAACATCCCATCGTAATTTTGGGGAGTATAATGTTCTCCTCCCCAAACTCCGAAATCAGTTGGTTCATCAATAACGACGGTTTTATCGTCGTATCCTTTTTGGAAAGCGGTAGCGTAGACAAAAGGCTTGAAAGAAGAACCGGGTTGGCGTCCTATTCCATAGGTGGCTACATTAACTTTTGGATCAAATGAACAATCTATTTCTGGAATTGCGGAGCAACCTTCAGGATATGGTTCTCCAAACCAATCTACCGAACCAACCATTGATAAAATTTGGCCGGTTTTTGGATCAATGGCTACCAAGGCGGCGTTATAACATTTATATGGTTTGTTTTTTTCAACTTTTTCTATTACTGCTTTTTCAGCTGCTTGCTGAAATTCCCAATTCAGAGTCGTATAAATTTTAAATCCTCCCTTTTCCAAAAAATCTTTGCTGTATTTTCTGAAAAGATATTCCTCGGCGTAAAGAACAAAATGAGGAGCTTTAATTGTCTGTTTAATTTTAGCAAAATTTAATTCTTCTTGCTTTGCTATCTCAGCTTCTTCTGGAGTTAAATAGCTCTCTTTTGCCATTCGATCTAAAACATAATTTTTTCTGCCAAGTAATTCGTCTGTATTTGGGCCGAAAGGGGAAAGATAACTCGGAGCTTTGATTAGAGCAGCTAAAGCAGCAGATTCGGCTACTGACAAGTCCTTGGCTGATTTGTTAAAATAAGTTTTGGAAGCGGTCTCCACTCCGTAAATATTAGGACCGAGAGGAATTTGGTTTAAGTACCATTCTAATATCTGGTCTTTAGAATAACGCCTTTCCAATTCTAAAGTTAAAATAATTTCTCTTATTTTTCTTTTAACTGTTTTTTCCAGAGTCAGAAAAGTTGAGCGGACGAGTTGCTGTGAAATTGTGGAACCTCCGTAGAGCGGCCTGCCTATTTTTAGATTAACCCAAATAGAACGGAGGATTCCCTTAAAATCTATCCCGTGATGGGAATAAAAATCAGCATCCTCGGTAGATATTACAGCCTGTTTTAGATGCTCGGGCATTTCGCTTAAAGGAATAATTTCTCTTTTTTCTTCTCCATAAAGCTCATAAAGCAAAACTTCTCCGGTTCGGTCATAAATTTTAGTAGATTCAACAAAAGCCCTTTCGGTAAATTTTTCCGGCCGAGGAAGATCTTTGGCATAATAAATAAAAACAAAAAGAAGACTGAAAGAGAAAAACAAAAAACCAAAAAGGCCAATCTTTAAAATTAGAAAAATTACTTTTTTCTTTTTGCTTCTTTTTCCTTTATAGATCTCCCGATAATATTTTCTCTCAGCCATAATCTTTAGAGTGTAGGATTCGAACCAGAGTCAAATTTAGAAGAGAAAGAATAGGTTAAGTTCAAGGTGTTCCGATCGAAGGTGTGTCTTCAAGACACACCGAGGAAGAAGAACGCAGAAATTGACCTATTCTTTCTCTTTCCTTTGGGCGGGCGTATTTTATCCATCTTCTGCGTTGTTCGTCGCTTATGTATCACAGAGGATACACTTTACTCCTCACGCTTTGAAGATGAATAAAATGCGTTCCGCTAAATTGATTCTGGTTCGAATCCTACACTCAATTTAATATCTTTTTGTAAAACTCCCCGGTAATTGGCAGAAATTTGATGAAAACTCTTTTTTGAAAGAGACATAGGGCCTCTTTTTT
>CAZDKD010000053.1:0-2445 GCA_964506305.1 uncultured Candidatus Saccharibacteria bacterium
GGAGAGAAAATTAAAGAAGCTCAGCAGGTCGCCTATGTTTATGTTGATACCAGCCCAGAGCAGGATTTTGTTTCTTTGGTTGCCTTTGCCGGCAACGCTAAAAGCGTTGCTCAGCCGCTTTCAATAATCGAAGGAAGAGAGATATTAAAAAGAAACATTCTTTCTCTTTCGGCTGGAGGAAGCACTAATTTTGGCTCAGGGCTAACCATTGCTCTTTCTCATCTTTCTTCTACTAATCTGACAAACAAAAGAGCTGTTCTAATGTCTGACGGCCAGCACAATGCCGGCACTTACAAGCCAGAGGTTGCTGAATTTCAGACTAAGGGTTGGCCGATTGATACTGTTGCTTTTGGCAGGAGTGCTGATCGAGAGACGTTGACTTGGATTGCTACACAGACAGGAGGAAACTTTTCTCCAGCTAGTTCATCTAATCTTGCTCAAGTTTATCACAAGATTAATGTTTTGGCTCATAACGGCTCGGTTTTCCGCAGCTACAATGATTTTATTAAAACGGGAGAAAAGCTGGCCTATAATATTCCAGTTGAGCCGGATATGAAGAAGGTAGGATTTTTTACTAATTGGCAGGGAAGCAGAATGGAGACGATTCTCTTTTCTCCCAGTAAAACAGTGATAAGCCGCTCTAATATCGACAGCTTGGGAAAGTTTGTTGAAGGAGAAACTTACAGTTGCTTTGAGATAAACAATCCTCAGTGCGGAACTTGGCAGGCCTTAATCACCGGATACGATCTTCCTCCACAAGGAGAACAAGTTAATTTTCATTCCTTTTGCGAGTCAGATGTTTTCTCTAATGTTTTGGGTTTCCAGCCCCAATATTCCTTGAACGAAGAAATTAGAATAGGTGTGAAATTAGCTGAAGTGATAAATGGCCGCCTTTTGCCCCTAAGAGGAGCTCGGGTTGCGGTTGAGGTGAAAAAACCTTCCATGTCTTTGGATAGATTCGCTTCTGATTTCAGACGGAAGAGATTGCAACCAGCAACTCTTTTCCAGATTTTCAGCGAGATTTCTAATCAAACCAGAAAGATTCCTCTTTATGACAACGGTCTTCATCAAGATGTTGGACCAGGGGACGGAATCTACGCCAATATTTATAATGGCGCCACTATTAATGGTCCTTATCTGGTCGCAATTGATTGTCGAGGTATCACTTCTCAAGGAGTGCCGGTTAATAGAACTCTTCAGGAGTCCTTCCAGGTGGGACGCATTGAGCAGAATAAATTTACCATCAGTGATTTTCTTGACGTGATGAAGCAAGGAGGAAAAGGCAGACAGATGCCTCAGATGCCTATATTTACGCCTAAATCAATACCCAGAAGGCCAAAGAAGCAGCAAACCGAGAAAGTTGTAGAATCACTGCTTAACCAGCTTTTAAAGAAGAAACGATAAAAACGATCCTTTTCAATTGTAAAGGGCTGAATAAAATTCAGCCCTTTTTCTTAACTTTTTTTAGGGAAATAACTTTCTTTTTTTCATCATTTTGTTATTATAAATAAAATAGAGAATAAAGTAGAGTTAAAAATAATTTCATGATAATTTTTACCCGCCATGCTTTGCTAAAACTTGAACAAAGAAGGATTTCAAAGGTCGTAGTAAAAGAAACTTTGAAGTCGCCGGATTATAAATTTTCTAGTCACTCTAACCGAAAAATTGCTTATAAAAAATTTGACAAGCTGTACCTAAAAGTGATATATAAAATAGAGAAAGGAGTTGTAGTTGTAATTACTCAATATTGGGAAGAAAAGCCGAAATTAATTAAATAATCTTAAACTTTATGGAAATTACTTATGATTCAAAAGCCGATGCTTTAAATATTACTTTTAAGAAGGGTAGGATAGCAAAAACTGTGGAAATTGCTCCAGAGATAAATTTAGATTTGGATAAAAAAAATGCTCCATTATATTTAGAGATAATTGGAGCTAGTGAAAAAATAGGAAAGAAAAGAGTAAATGAAATCCTAATGAGGAATCTTCTTCCTGCTAAGGTTTAGTTGAAGTTTTCTGAAAACTTTTTTCTTTTTGCCTTTTGAAAAAACAGTTATCGTTTTGGTAACTGTTTTTGTTTTAGACCCGTGCGGAGCGCGGGGGAGAGGGATTGACCCCCGTATTTAATTTAGTAATATTAAAGTATGAGCAATACAAAAGAAGCCAAAGATTTTATTAATTTAGGAGTAGTTGTCAACAGTAAAGATGAAGTTTTGATGATCCGCCGAGTTAAGAAAGAAACCGGTAAAAACGGAGCGGTTTTGGAATGGGCTTTTCCCGGCGGCAAACAAAGATTTAATGAGAGCAGAAGCGAATGTGTTAAAAGAGAGGTATTGGACGAAACGGGTTATGACATTGAATCAACCAAAGAAATATCTTTACGGGTTCATCCTCAATTTTTAATATGTGTAGTTTATCATTTTTGCAGACTGATTTCAGAAAAACC
>CAZDKD010000054.1:0-2409 GCA_964506305.1 uncultured Candidatus Saccharibacteria bacterium
ATGTCTTTTTGTTTTCTAAATTGGCCCTGAGGTTGTTGAGAGGGTCTTTGGATTTGGGGTTTTAATTCCGCCTTGAAAATAGCATTGGCAATAGTAGCTTCAATCGCTTGAAGCAATTGCTGAAACATTTTATGACCTTCTCTTTTATATTCAACTAAAGGGTCTTGCTGCCCATAAGCCCTCAGCCGAACCGAATCTCTTAAATGATTCATATTTTCCAAATGCTCAACCCAGAGAGTATCTAAAACTCGCAGGCAAACAAACCTTTCAAGCTGGGGCATTTTTTCTTCCCCTATTTCTTTCTCCCTCTTCTCATAATCCTCTTCCTTGAAACCCGCCTTTTTAATTATTTCTAAAACAAGTTCTCTTAGTTTTCCATTTTGAGCTTTCTCCAATATATTTTTTCTTTTTCTATAAAAGACCTCTCTGTGTTTATTCATTACATCATCATATTCTAAAACATGATTTCTGGCATCAAAATTCATCCCCTCAACTTTTGACTGGGCAGACTCAATTGCCTTGGAAATCATTTTGGCTTCAATCGGCTGGTCTTCGGGAACTCTTAATGTTTCCATCAGAGTTTTTATTCTGTCTCCGCCAAAAATTCTCATTAAATCATCTTCCAAAGAAACAAAGAACTGAGAAGAACCAGGGTCACCTTGCCTGCCCGATCTTCCCCGAAGCTGATTGTCAATTCTTCTCGCTTCGTGGCGCTCGGTTCCTATGACGTGAAGCCCGCCAATCTCAATAACCTTTTTCTGTTTTTCTAAATCAGGAGGGTTTCCTCCTAAAATTATATCTACTCCCCTTCCGGCCATATTGGTAGCTATAGTCACCGCTCCCAATTTTCCGGCTTGGGCAATTATTTCTCCTTCTCTTTCGTGCTGCTTGGCATTCAGAATTTGGTGAGGAACACCATCTCGGTCTAATAATTTTCCTAAATATTCGTTTTTTTCAATAGAAACCGTTCCTACTAAAACCGGCTGTCCTTTCTCGTGCCGTATCTTAATCTCTTTTACCAGAGCCTTAAATTTTCCCTCCAAAGTTTTATAAATGCGATCCGACAAGCTTTTTCTTATTAAAGGCTTATTGGTCGGAATAACTATTACTTCCAGGCTATAAACTTTGTCAAATTCTTCAGCCGAGGTTGTAGCGGTACCGGTCATACCGGCTAATTTTTGATACATCCGAAAATAATTCTGAAAAGTAACAGTGGCGAAGGTTTTTGACTCCTGCTTAACCTCTACCATTTCTTTAGCTTCTACCGCTTGATGAAGCCCGCCCGACCATCTTCTCCCCGGCATCAATCTTCCGGTAAACTCGTCCACAATAATAACTTGCCCGCCCTTAACCACATAATTTTTATCTCTCTCAAAAAAGACTTTGGCTCTTAAGGCAGCTTCTATCTGGTGAGTAATGGCAATATCATTTTCAGCCCAGGGATCAGACCCTAAAGCTTGAATGATTTTATCTTGACCGGCCTCATTAAGCGATGCTGCTTTCATTTTCTCGTCAATAGTATAATCTTCTTCTTTTTTTAATCTGGCTACCAATTTAGTAAAAAGATAATACTTTTCAGTTGATTCTCCGGCCGGAGCGGAAATAATTAAAGGGGTTCTGGCTTCATCAACCAAAATCGAATCTACCTCGTCAATAATCGCGTAATTAAAACCCCTCTGCGATTCATTCTTTAAATCGTAAGCCATATTATCTCTTAAATAATCAAAGCCGAATTCGTTATTGGTTCCGTAAGTAATATCAGCTTCATAGGCCTCCTTTCGGGAGACCGGCCGCAAAAAATCTTCTATCACCTTAAAACTGCCTATTTCATCTCGGACTTCATCTTTTTCCTGATCTGGTTTTTTGTAACCCGGATCATATAAAAAAGCCTGATCGTGATTCAGGCAACCTATACTCAAGCCTAATAAATAATAAATCTGCCCCATCCAAACAGTGTCCCTTCTGGCTAAATAATCATTAACCGTTACCAGGTGAGCGCCCTTTTCTTCCAGGGCATTCAGGTACAAAGGAAGAGTGGCAGCCAGGGTTTTTCCTTCACCGGTTTTCATCTCGGCAATTTTTCCCTGATGTAAAACTATCCCCCCGATTAATTGGGCGTCATAATGCCTTTGGCTAAGAGTTCTCTTAGCCGATTCCCGAACCTGAGCAAAAGCTTCCGGCAAAAGATTATCTAAGCTTTCTCCCTTCTTTATTCTTTCTTTAAGTTCGGCTGTTTTTTCTTTTAATTTCTGGTCAGAAAACTTTTCAAATTCCGGCTCTAAAGAATTTATTTTTTCAATTATCGGCTGAAGTTTTTTAAGATATTTTTCAGTTGGATCACCGAAAAATCTGTGAAGAATTGACATAGTTTAATATTCCTATCATAACTTATTCTTCCAAAAATTAAAA
>CAZDKD010000055.1:0-2129 GCA_964506305.1 uncultured Candidatus Saccharibacteria bacterium
AGCGCGTCTCGGTGACATCGAGAAGGTCGTGGGTCCGAATCCCTCAGCGCCCACACTTTGCCCCGCCAAGCGGGGCTCAGTATAAACTTTTGAATGTAGAATTTAGAATGAAGAATCCGGAATTAAAAATTATTTACGAAGATAATAATTTGTTAGCGATTGGCAAACCGGCTGGGATTGTAACGAGCGATTTATATCCGAACTTGAAAAAAGTTCACAGATTAGACAAAGATACCTCGGGAATTCTTCTGATAGCAAAAAACGATAAAAGCTTGATTTTTTTTCAAAAACAGTTTAAAGATAGAGAGGTAAAGAAAAAATACATTGCCCTTGTTGTAGGAAAAGTAAAAAACAACCAAGGGATAATTGAAACTTTAATTGACCGGGCCCCGGGAAATAGAAAAAAACAGAAAGTTTATTTACCGACTGAACCGAGCGCCAAAGGAAAAAGAAAGGCAATTACTGAATATAGAGTAATAGAAAGATTTCCCGCTTCAGACGGGAAAAATTATACCCTGCTTGAGATTTCCCTAAAAACCGGCAGGAAACATCAGATAAGATGTCATTTTTCCTATTTAGGACATCCGGCTGCCGGAGATAAAGTATACGGTTTCAAAAATCAACCTTGTCCGAAAGAATTAAAACGCCAGTTTCTACACGCCACCTATTTAAAAATTAAACTGCCCAAGGGAGAAATAAAAGAGTTTCACTCTAAATTGCCGGACAGTTTAGAAAGAGTATTAAAAGAATTAAAAAGTTAAACTATATACCCCGTAGAGGAATTTCGAAAGCCCCTACAGGGTTAAATGAGAATTTCGGAAAAATTTTCTATTCGAAATTCTCCTACTGGGTATGCCAACCAAAATCGAAACTTTTACTAAAACCCAATTAAAAAAAGGCTTGCCTGATATAAGGCCGGGGGATACTGTTCGGATTTATCAAAAAATTAGAGAAAAAGGAAAGGAGCGCCTTCAACCGTTTGAAGGAATGGTCCTTGCCAGAAAACACGGGAAAGGAGTTTCCGCCACAATTACCGTAAGAAAAGTAATTTCTGGAATTGGAGTAGAGAAAATTTTTCCTATTCATTCTCCCACTATTGAAAAAATAGAAATCCTGAAAAGAGGAAAGGTTAGAAGAGCAAAACTTTATTACTTAAGAGAAGCTAAGGGCAAAAAAGCCAGATTAAAAAGAAAAGGGCTCGGAGAAAACGTAGCTTGGGAAAAGGAAGAATTAAAAGAGGAAGTGAAAGAAGAAAACAAATAAAAAAATGAGGGGAAATCAAAAAAATAAAAATTATAAGATAAAATGGAACCCTGAATTTGCTTATGCAACGGGATTATTAACCACAGACGGAAATTTATCAAAAGATGGCAGACATTTTGAGTTTACTTCTAAGGATATCCAATTAGTAAGAACCTTCAAAAGATGTATGAATTTAAACGGCGTAAAGATTGGAACGAAAACGAGTGGATTTGATGATAAAAAATATCCGCATATCCAATTTAGTAATGTTAAACTTTATAAAGAACTGCTTAAGATAGGACTAATGCCTAATAAAAGTAAAAGACTTAAAGAGCTTAAGATTCCAAATGAATATTTCTTTGATTTTTTAAGAGGGCATTTTGATGGAGACGGAAGTTGTTATAGTTATTGGGACAAGCGATGGAATAGCAGTTTTATGTTCTACACAAAATTCACTTCAGCAAGTAAACAGCATATTCTATGGATTAAATCTAAACTAAAAAATCTTTTACGTATAAAGGGAAGTTTAGATAGCTTAAGACATCCCGAGAAAGCTCCGCTTTATCAATTGAAATATGCCAAAAAAGAATCAAAAATATTAATTTCAAAGATGTATTATAAGAAGAATTTATCTTGTCTCAAACGTAAACATAAAAAAATAAAAACTATTTTGGAAATTGATAACAAAGAAGTAAATAGAACATTGAAATTAAATGGGCGAGTGATGGAATCGGCAGACATCTATGCTTGAGGGGCATAGGGGATTATTCCCGTGAGGGTTCAAGTCCCTCCTCGCCCACTAATAAGTAATGGGCGCTTGGCGCAGTGGTTTAGCGCGTCTCATTTACACTGAGAAGGTCGGGGGTCCGAATCCCTCAGCGCCCACA
>CAZDKD010000056.1:0-2069 GCA_964506305.1 uncultured Candidatus Saccharibacteria bacterium
AACAGCTAAAATTCGCCTGGCGATAAAGTATTTCGTGATAAACATCAAAAGTAGACTCGGCTTATTTTTAAACTTGTCAGTTTTGTAGAATCCTGTTTACAGTCGATCTCCCCCATATAAAAGTTATTACAACAGCGCAAATATTCCCCGCAGCTATTCCCCACCATATACCGATTAATCCAAAACCGAAAGTTATTCCAAATAAATAAGCAGCCGATAACTGGAAAACAAAAGTTCTTAAAATAGTCACAATTAAAGAATTCATGCCTTTTCCCACTCCTCTAAACATGGCAGAAGTTAACATTCCCAGAGGGACAGCTAAATAAAACAAGCAGGTTATTCTAAGAAAACTAACCAAACTATTATAAATTCCAGCAGACCCTTCAGAATAACTGAAAATCTTGGCTAGGGTGGGAGCAAAAATAAAGACAAAGATAGCTATGACTAATTCTATCAGAACACTAATTTTTATCGCATAAAAATAAGCGGTTTTTAGTTTATATTCACTTTTTGCCCCATAAGCTGCACCGGTTACAGCAGTTACTCCAACAGCCATACCTATTAAAGGAATCGTGCCAAACATTATAATTCTCCATCCGCTTGTAAAAATAGCAACCCCCTCTGTGCCTCCTACGGCCACAATTATTATATTCAAAAATATCATAGAAAGCGACATCGAAAATTGCGCTAAAGCCGAAGGAATACCAACCCATAAAATTTCTTTTAAAATATTCTTATTAAAATTGAATCTTTTCAAATTCAAATCTAAATAAATATTTTTTTTAATAAACAACCAGTATCCAAACAATAAAAGAGAGGCGGTAAAAGATATTAAGGTCGCTATAGCAGCTCCTGTAACGCCCAAACCAAACCAGTAAATAAAAATTGGGTCTAATATAATATTTAATCCAGCTCCTAAAATCAACCCGTACATAGCTTTTTTCGCGTTTCCCTCTCCTCTAAGAATTGCATTGCCTATGTTGGCTAAAATAATAATAACAGCTCCTCCAAATAATATCTTTGCATAATCAGCCGCCATAGCACCAACTTCTTTATTCCCGCTTAACCCGTTGAATATGTTATTAATAAAAGGGAATATCAACAAAGAAAATAAAGCGCTGACAACAAGGGCTATAATAAAGGTGTGCAAAGCTGTGTTTTCGGCATCTTCTTTTATTCCCGCCCCGATTTTTCTGGAAATAGCAGAACTTCCTCCTACTCCTATTCCGGCTCCTAGGGCCGTTATAACAATAAAAAAGGGGAAAAAGAGGCCGATAGCAGCAAGCGCATCCGTCCCAAGACCAGCTACCCAAATACCGTCAGTCAAATTATAAACAGCCTGCATCAACATACCAATCATTATGGGAATAGATAATTTCAAAATCGCTTTTTTGGGTTCTCCTAAAAGAATTTTTACTTGTTTTGTCATAACCATATCTAAGCTTTTTATCAAAAGTAAACCGGGTTTACTTAAACTCGGTTTACTTTTGAATTTATAAATTTGAAAGTGGAAAGTATTTAGTTAAAGGTTTTTCTGTCCCTACTTAAACTAATTTTACTGCAGTTCCGTAAACCAACAATTCGGCCGCTCCCGCCATAACCTGAGAGGTAGTAAATCGGATACAAATAATCGCACCTGCTCCTAATTTCTCTGCTTCTTCAATCATTCTTTTCATCGCTACTTCTCTTGCTTCACTTAGTGCTTCAGTATACTCTTTAATCTCTCCGCCAACAATACTTCTTAAACCGGCTAAAATATCCTTACCAATATGTTTAGCTCTAATAGTATTGCCTCGAACTAAACCTAAGGTTTCTCTTATCTCTCTTCCAGGAATTTTATCTGAAGTTACAAGTATCATAAATTTTTTTCTCTTTCTTTTAACCTTTCTTTAATAAGAGAGATTAAAATAATAATTACTCCTAATATTACAGCTATAATTCCCCACCTGACTACGGTAGGAACAGTTGAATCCTCAAAAAATTTATACAAACCAAACCCAATCAAAGCAAGCAACCCGGCAAAAAAAATTGTTAACCCTAAAATATTTAATGGCTTCATTGTTTTATTT
>CAZDKD010000057.1:0-1954 GCA_964506305.1 uncultured Candidatus Saccharibacteria bacterium
TCCTCGCGCCTAGCCAGAAGAAAAAATCTTTCTGGCCAATGCAGTGTTGTATTTGTAAGAGCGGGTACTTTAAGTATATCAAAATAGTGTCTTTTTCTCAAATAAAATTGACAAATTTTAAAATAAGTTGTAAGGTTTTAATAGTAATTAGTTCTTTAAAATAGTATTGTATTTAAAGAAAGGATACAGAAAATGAAAGATTCGCATAATCGTAAAATAGATCAAGAAACACAAAAACGGCTTAAAAGTTTTAAAAAAATAAGAAAAAAATCTTTAAATAAGCAGGAAAAATTAGAAAAACTAGAAGGATTATTGAAAAAACTGCAGCAGCGTCTGATAGAAAAAGGGCCCACCAAACCAAATCTCTGGTATATTGTCACAAATATAGATCGGGAGTCACTCTGGGTTTGGGCCTGGGAAGAACTTTCAAAACGAGAAGATCTTGAATTTAATGAATTCTATGAAGCATTTGAAGCAATTGATAGAATTGGCGATGTTTCTCTAAAAAAGGAAATTTTTAAAAGGGCTTTAGAATTAGCTACTCCCGATGATCTGCTTTGTCTAGTTAGATTCAAAGAAAATGAAAATCTTAAGAAAGACGCCTGGAAAGAATTTTCTAAAAGGCTTCATAAAAATCAGATAGGCGGAAAAAACCACCTTAAACAGATCTTACTTCAGGTTATTGAACATGTGCCAGGATTGGCAGCAATTGCTTTAAAAGAGTTTGAAAAATTAGATCCCACTTATCAAGAGCTGTCCGAGATTTATAATTTTCCCTACATTAACTCTATTCCGTTTTTACCAGAAAAACTTCGGAGCTTACTCAGAAAAAAACTTAGAAGAAAAGAGCCGAATCTTAAAATTGTCTTGAACATTTTATCGGCTACTGAGGAAATCAAAAAATTAAAAAAGGGACAAGAATAGAAATTCAAGTCCCTTTTTGCTTGCCCCGCCTTGGCGGAGGTTTTACCTATTTAACCAAGCAGCCTTATAGCTACTCCTATAATAGCCATAACAATACCCACAACCCAAAAACGCATCGTAATCTTATAGTGGGGCCATCCCTTAGCCTCAAAGTGATAATGAATAGGTGCAGCTAAAAAAACTTTTTTATGCCGAAATTTTTTAGAAAGGAGTTGAATAATTACTGAAGCAGATTCAATAACTAATAGGAAACCGATTATTGGTAAAACTAAAATTGAATCGGTTAAAAAAGCAACTACGGTTAAGGCGCAGCAAAGCCCCAATACGCCGGTTTCTCCCATATAAAATCTAGCCGGAGGAATATTAAACCATAAAAAAGCTAAAATTGCTCCGGTAACTACTGCGCAAAAAGCGGCTAAGTTGATTGATCCCTGGAAAAGAGCAATTCCCCCAAAAGCAGCAAAAATTGTAGCAAAAGCTCCCCCAGCTAAACCGTCTAAACCATCAATTACTCCTCCACTGTAAGTTGCCATCATTACTAAAATAAAAAGTGGTATGTACCACCACCCAATAAAGAAATCTCCGTTCCCGGGAATATGAATAGTATTATAACCTAATTTAGAATAAAACCACCAAGCGCCGATTAATCCTATTAGAGCGACTAAAATTATTCGGTATTTTAATCTTAAGCCGCCACCGATGTATTTTCCTTTATTAAAGACTTGCAAAACATCATCTAACAATCCAACCCCAGAGGCAGCAAATAATGCAAAAAGAGGCAGCCATGTTTGTGATCTGTTTAAGAAATTTAATTTTTCAAGCCACCAGATATTAGTTTTAGAAAGTAAAAGGAAAAAAACAGCTAAAATTAAAGTGCTTCCTAAAATAAGCAATCCTCCAAATCTCGGAACGCGCCTTTCTTCTTTAGCGTGAAATTTCTGAAAAAAAGCAAGCTCTTTACCGTCTATTGATTTAGTTCTAACCTCTTTGCGCCAAAGCTTGTATTTGTATAAAAAATGGGTAAGAAATG
>CAZDKD010000058.1:0-1919 GCA_964506305.1 uncultured Candidatus Saccharibacteria bacterium
TTCGCGGTTGTTTTTTAGAAAAATGCTGAATTAGAAAGATCTTTGATAATTAAATAGTAATTAAGCAATTTACCCGGTAGAGAAAGTTTGACTGTTTGTAATAATTAGATTTTCTTTGAAAATCTTGTTAAATTTCTTCTACGGGGTTCAGTTTTTTAGAGTTGTTCCGATTTTTATAAGACATTTATTGTCTTTCATTTTGAGAGTTTGATCCTGGCTCAGGATGAACGCTAGCGGCGTGGATAAGGCATGCAAGTCGAACGGTCCCGCACTTTGCGGGATAGTGGCGAACGGGTTAGTAACACGTAGATACACACCCTCTACTCAGGCATAATCTCGCGAAAGCGGGACTAATTCCTGATAGTCCCAGTTCTCTATACTTTATGTAATTTTCATTGAGATTAGAGAGCGGGGTAAAGGATTCCGGTAGAGGAATGGTCTGCGGCTTATCAGCTTGTTGGTAAGGTAATGGCTTACCAAGGCTATGACGGGTAGGGGATATAAGAGTGTGTTCCCCAACAAGGGCACTGCGACACGGGCCCTACTCCTACGGGAGGCAGCAGTCGAGAATATTCGACAATGGGCGAAAGCCTGATCGAGCGACGCCGCGTGCTTGAAGAAACCCTTCGGGGCGTAAAGAGCTTTTCTGGAGGAAGAACCTTCGGGTGACGGTACTCCAGGAATAAGGAGATGCTAATCACGTGCCAGCAGCAGCGGTAATACGTGATCTCCAAGCGTTATCCGAATTTATTGGGCGTAAAGAGTCCGTAGGCGTTCCGCCAAGTTTTCTGTTAAATCCTAAGGCTTAACCTTAGAACTGCAGGAAAAACTGACGGAATAGAGGACGTTAGAGGCTGATGGAACGGTCGGTGTAGGGGTGAAATCCGTTGATATCGACCGGAACACCAAATGCGAAGGCATTCAGCTGGGACGGTCCTGACGCTGAGGGACGAAAGCGTGGGTAGCGAACGGGATTAGATACCCCGGTAGTCCACGCCGTAAACGATGGACACTAGCTATTTGAAGTGTCGACCCTTCAAGTGGCGAAGCTAACGCGTTAAGTGTCCCGCCTGGGAAGTACGGCCGCAAGGCTAAAACTCAAAGGAATAGACGGGGCTTCACACAAGCGGTGGACCACGTGGCTTAATTCGACAATAAGCGAAGAACCTTACCAGGGCTTGACAAACTAGTGAAATCTCGCCGAAAAGCGAGACTCCCACAAGGCACTAGTTCAGGTGCTGCATGGTTGTCGTCAGCAGGTGCTTTGAAGTGCTCCCTTAAATGGGGAAACCTGCGCAACCCTCGCCCTATGTTTTATTTGTCATAGGGAACTGCCCGAGATAATTGGGAGGAAGGTGAGGATAACGCCAAATCAGCATGGCCCTTTGACGCCCTGGGCCGCACACGTGGTACAATGGGACTGACAATGGGCGAAGCCGCAAGGCGGAGGTAATCCCATCAAACGGTCCCTTAGTTCGAATTGAGGTCTGCAATCCGACCTCATGAAGCCGGAATCGCTAGTAATCGCCAATCAGCCATGTGGCGATGAATATGTTCCTGAAGCTTGTACTCACAAGTAAACGCGCCCGGCAGATATTTAAGCTAAAGAGTTAAAATCTCTTCCTCTATTGTTTTAATAGAGAGTAGTTGAAGGATAGTCATTTATCGCGAGGTAAATGGCAGAGGATCCGAAAACAAATGGTAGCCCGAATTATTAAGAGTTAATCGATCCACGATTGGGTGGTGAGCGTGGAGAAGATTATATTTGTAAACTCAATTCGGGATGTCAAGAATAGTTTATATATTGACCCGGGGAGATCTGATGTAGTATAATGAAACTGACGCTGCGTCAGAAGTCAGCTAGATCATAGTATTGAGTATATAAAATTTATATATTCAAAAAGGATCTACTCTAATGT
>CAZDKD010000059.1:0-1733 GCA_964506305.1 uncultured Candidatus Saccharibacteria bacterium
GTTTTATTTCTTGATGAATTTCCTGAATTCCACCGCGATGTTTTAGAATCGCTCCGCCAACCATTAGAAGACGGCGAGATTAATATTTTAAGAGCTAAGCACCACTTAGTTCTTCCGGCCCGATTTACTTTAATCGCTGCTGCCAACCCCTGCCCTTGCGGTTATTACGGTGATCCAAACAGAGCTTGCACCTGTCTGCCTTCCCAAATTGCCAGATATCGAAGAAAACTTTCAGGGCCTCTAATTGACAGAATTGATCTTTTTATTGAAGTTCCCCAGATGAAGTTTGAGAAACTGACCGCTCCCGATGAAAAAAACAGTAGTATTAAAATAAAAGAAAGAGTAGAAAAGGCCCGTCAAATTCAGCGAGAACGGTTCTCGGCAGAGACCACCAATTCTGAAATACAAATTCCTCAAATCAAAAAATACTGCCGGGTTGATATTAAATCTCAAAACATTCTCAAACGTTTTGTAGATTCGGGTAAGCTTTCTGCCCGTGGCTATCATCGGGTTCTGAAGGTAGCCAGAACTATCGCCGATTTAGATAATTCAGAAAATATCTCCTACAGCCATCTAACCGAGGCTTTAATGTATAGAGCCAGAGAAAGTTAAGCGCCGTAGACCCGATCTCCCGCAATTTTAAAAAAACACCCCTAATATCTAATAGGGGTGTTTTTGTTTTTTGTTTTAATCTTTTAATTCTTCCAACTTATATAATCTCCTAACGAATACCTGCTTAAAAAGTTTGTTGCTCCCCTAACATCAAAGTGAAGATGGCAGCCGGTAGCATGCCCGGTCTCGCCCATATATCCAATAATATCTCCTCTATTCACAGTCTGTCCGGGGGCAACAATAATTCTGGATAAATGACCATAGAAAGTAACCACACCGTTTGAGTGCTGAATCGTAACTCTCTGCCCCTCAACTTTAAACCCCCAGCCAGCTCTCTGTACTGTCCCGCCCGAAGCTGCTACTATCGGCGAACCGCATTTATTCGCAACATCAATAGCATTATAATAATGAAGCCCTTGAGTTATTACCCCTTCGCAGGGAAACATATAAAAGTCGGCTGAAGCAGATGAAGAAACCGAGGCGATATGAGAAACTTTTGAGGGTTTCTCTCCGCCCGGAATAACTAAAATGTCGCCGATAAAAATGTCTCCTTCGCCAGAAAGATTGTTAAGGGCAATAATTTCCTCAGTTTTTCCTTTATAGGCCTCGGATATTTCACTTATAGTATCGCCTTTTTTAACAAGATGAAAAGCTCCTGAAACTGGCAGAATAACCAGTTTTTGGCCGGGTTTAATTACAGACCTCCTGGTTAAATCATTAGCCCACAAAATAGTTTCAATGGAAATATTAAAGTTTGCCGCAATAGAAGAAAGGCTGTCTCCTGCTTTCACGCTATATTCGGTAACCCCCCCTCTTTCCTTTGTTCTACTTTCGGTTCCTCCTAAAATACTTCCCAAAACCTGAGGTTTAATCGTTATCGGAGGTGAAATTCCAACTAAGCTGTTATTTTGGATGACAGTCATTTCTGGAGACCCGTTTACAAAATTTTCTGGCGGTTGAGCAAATAGATTTTGAGAAGAAGTATCGCTAACCGAGGCAGCCAGAAAAGAAAAATCCCGGATGGAAAGGGATTTTAAAGTTGCCTTTGAGCCAAAAACCAAAACTACAAACAAAATAACAACCAAACTCGCTACTAAATAAAAAGAGTGTTTTTTAAAAGG
>CAZDKD010000060.1:0-1664 GCA_964506305.1 uncultured Candidatus Saccharibacteria bacterium
TAAGAACCTGACTTCGTCAGAACCTTGAATGTTTGCCCTTCGGGCAAGCCATTGTCTGAGATTACTATGAAAATACCAATTTTTAACAAGCTTTTAAAAAGAAAAACAAAAATCCCGGAGGAATTCTTTGCTGAAGAACCTTTAAGAATCGCCGATATTGTCGCTCCGTCTTCTATTGAAGTTAAGCAGAGTTACCTTAAAATAGGAGAGCGGTTTTCCAGAAGTTATTTTATCTTTTCTTATCCCCGATATTTAAGCACCGGCTGGCTTTCTCCGATAATAAACTTAAATACTCCAATAGATATTTCTTTTTATCTCCACCCGATTGCCAGTGAAAAAATCTTAAAAAAATTAAGGAGAAGAGTTACTGAGGTGCAAGCGGAAATTGCTGAAAGAGAAGAAAAAGGACTAATTCGCGACCCTACCCTAGAAACCGCTTATCAAGATTTAGAAGATTTGAGAGATAAGCTTCAAACAGCCCAGGAAAGAATGTTCCGTTTCGGTCTTTATATCACTATCTATAGCGATACGGAAAAAGGATTAAGAAATATCGAAACTAGCTTAAGGTCTATTTTGGAATCCAGATTAATTTATATCAAGCCTACTCTTTACCAACAGGAAAAAGGATTTATTTCCACCTCCCCTTACAACCTAGACCAGCTAATGGTAAATAATTTAATGAACACTGCTCCTCTCTCAAGCACCTTTCCTTTTATCTCTTTTGACTTGAGTTCTAACGAGGGAATTCTTTACGGAATTAACAAACACAATAATTCCTTAGTTTTATTTGACCGTTTCACTTTAGCTAATGCTAATGCGGTAATCTTTGCAGTATCAGGAGCAGGCAAGAGTTACGCTGTTAAGTTAGAGATACTAAGATATTTAATGCTGGGCGTAGACGCGATAATTATAGATCCGGAAAATGAGTACAAGTTCTTAGCGGATGCGGTCGGAGGATCTTTTTTTAATATCTCCCTGGCTTCTTCTTACCACATTAATCCTTTTGATCTACCCACCCCTAGAGAAGACGAAAAACCCGACGACGTCTTGAGGACAAACATCGTCGGTCTGGTTGGGTTAATGAGAGTAATGCTTGGCGGCTTAACTCCGGAAGAAGACGGCATTATGGACCAGGCTTTAAGCGCAACTTATGCAGCAAAAGACATTACCTCAAAAAGCGATCCGAAAAACTGGGGGAAAGAACTTCCTTTTCCTTTAATGTCAGACCTTGAAGCAGTGCTTTCTACGATGGAAGGAACAGAATCTTTAGTCAGACGGCTCCGAAGATTTACCAAAGGCGTTTATGCTGATTTTTTCAACCAGCCTTCTAACGTAGATATGGAAAACAGACTGGTTGTTTTCGGCATCAGAGATATGGAAGACGAACTAAGGCCTATGGCCTTATTTATGGTTCTAAGATATATTTGGAATACAATCAGGTCTACATTAAAAAAGAGAATGTTAATAGTTGATGAGGCCTGGTGGCTAATGAAAAACGAAGACGGCGCCTCTTTCTTGTTCGGGACAGTAAAGAGAGCTCGAAAATACTGGTTGGGAGTAACCACTATTACTCAGGACGTTAATGACTTTATGAAATCTGAATACGGCCAGCCAATCGTTACCAACTCATCTTTAATGCTTTTAATGAAACAAAGCCCGGCTAC
>CAZDKD010000061.1:0-1551 GCA_964506305.1 uncultured Candidatus Saccharibacteria bacterium
TTATACACGTCTCCGGCTCCCATGATTATTATTATTTCTCCACCCTTTAATTCTCTTTTTAAGTAATTTTTCACTTTTTCTTTCGCTAAATGAATTGCCCAAGGCTTGTTGAGTTTCTTAATTAATTTTTTTGAGCTAACCTTCTTCTTTATTCCCCCCTCTTCCCTGCCGGCCACATCGTAAATATCAGTAATTATCAATCTGTCTAACGTAGGCTTACCCTGATCCCGTCGAAGAACTCCTAAAAAAACTCTGACAAAATCATTAAACAAGTAAAAAGTTCTCTGATATTGGTGAGGTTGAAAAATGCACCAAATTTCTTTACTTGGAAACTTCTCCCGAGCAGCTTCCAACGCTGCTTTAACTTCGGTTGGATGATGGGCATAATCGCTAATGATTATAAAATTTCTGCTATCAATTCTTCCCTTCTTCACTTCGAAGCGCCGCCAACATCCTTTATATTCTGACAGTGCTTTAAATGAAATTTTGTCTGAAATTTTCAAAGCCCGAGCCACTGTTAAAGCAGATAGGGCATTATAAATATTGTGTTCTCCCGGCACTTTCAAGATTTCTCTAAGCTTTTTTACTTCTTTCTGCGCTAAAGAAAATTTCTTAATTCTTCTGGACGCCTTCAGGCGGACTCCCCGTAGGGTTGCTTCTTGCTTCTTGATTCTTGATATATTTTTATCATCCTCGTTTACCACCAATAATCCACCTCTCGGAAGATGGCTTACATATTCTTTGTAAGTTCTTAGAATATGCTTCAAATCCTTATAATAATCAAGATGTTCTCTTTCAATATTGGTTAAAACAATAATTTTGGGCCAATAATTTAAAAAAGAGGCCTGCCATTCATCTGCTTCAATAACAAGATATTTACTCTCCCCTGCCCTAAAATTGCTTCCATTAAACTCTTTTAATTTCGTGCCCACAATTACTGTTGGATCAAGCCCGGCTTTTATTAAAATAGAAGCTGTCATTGCTACTGTTGTGCTTTTGCCATGAGTTCCGGAAACCGCAATAGTAAAATACTTTTTGGTTAACTCCCCCAATGCCTGAGGATAACTTAACACTTGTAACTTATAGCCCGTAACCTGTAACTTTTTTGCTTTTTTAATTTCTGGATTGTCAGATTGAACTGCCGGACTATAAATTACCAAATCAACATCCTCCGGCAGATTTTTAGCTAAATGCGTCCCAAAAAGGAGCTTGGCTCCTTTTTCTCTCAAAGAATCAGTAATTTCCGAAGATGCCAAATCAGAACCGCTAACTTTGTGGCCTTTTGCTAAATAATATCGGGCAAGCGCAGATACGCCTATCCCGCCAATACCAATAAAATGTATTTTCATATCTCAGATCTTAAATCGTAAGATTCCAAAATTGTGTATTCCGGACCGGCTTTTTTTAAGACGCTCTCCATTATTTCAATAGAATTAACGGAAAAACTTAAATTAATATCTTCATCTACTTCCGGTCTTTCTTCAGGCTCAATTCGCTTCCACTCCCACTGCCTAATTCTTCCCAAAGTGATATGGGGAGAAAACGTTCTAT
>CAZDKD010000062.1:0-1532 GCA_964506305.1 uncultured Candidatus Saccharibacteria bacterium
GGCGGGGGCGGGTGAAAGCTCTGAGACCAATTTTTCCTCTGGTAATAAATTTTCGAAATTAATTTCTTCTCTCTTAAAAACCGGGGATAAACTGCTTACTGCTCCAGAAAGATTTCCCGAAAAAATTGATTTTATTTTATTAGATATTCCTTTGGTATTAAAAAAACCGGCCCAAAGCAAAAATCCTCCTACAAAAATTAGCAGAAAAATATATAAAAAACACCTTTTTATAAGGTTTTCTAAAATATTGGAAGCAACTATCATAATTCCTAAATTCAAGATTATATATCTATACAATAGCGAATCAAGGTTCTCGAGCGAAACGAGAGGTTCTTATAAATTATCTTAACATCCTGGCACCAAATCTCCGGTAGTAGCCCGGCTTGATCCTATTTTCAAATTTTTTAAAGAACAATCCAAAAAGAACTATAAAAAAGAACTATTTGTTTTCTCTTTTAGTAGTTGCCGACTTAATTAAATACAATAATAGTCCGACGAAAAAGGATATCCCGCAAAAAAAATAAATCTGAAGAGCGGAAAATACTCCAAGAAATGGATTAGTTTCAAAAGGATAAAACGGCTTCATATCCTTATTGATAAATGAATCCAGAAAAATATGAAAATAAACACCGGCAAATGAAGTCCAGAGGATTTTTTTAAATGAGGAGTCCTGAGCCAATCTGAAAATAGCCATTATTTTCTTAATTTGAGTTCTCAAAAGATATAAGACTATGGCGGTCAATACCGCTGCGATCGAGCCGCCTAAAAAAGTATGAAAGAACCTATGATAAGGATAGCCTAAGTTAAAAAGCAGAATACAAAAAGGTTCAATATCAACTATAACGCTGCTCACCATAAAAGTAGCAAAATCTAAGATCTTAAATAAAAGCAATCCTATCCAGGAACTCGGTCCCAAATGAAACGGCGTTAAAGGCATGTTTCATTATTTTAGCATAAATAAAACTCCAAGAAAAAGTCCGCCAGCTGGCGGACTCGGAACAAAGCAATAAAACAATCTGTTTTAATCCATTATTACACAGCTTTCTCCGTCAAAACATTTGCCTTCCTCGCACTCACAAATCTTTACTTCGTGGCTATTATCCGGCGAGCAGCCACAAGGACCTATAAGGCAAAGATTGGGAAAATCACCAGTGCTCTCACAACACATCGCCATTCTTACCGTTCCACCCGAGTTTACACAAGCTTGTCCTTTTTCAGTTAAATCGGCGGCTTCGTCTTCCGATGAAGATGAAAGAAAGATAGGAGAAGTTGATATTTCTTTTAAAAGAAGCCAGTGTTGATAAATTACAAACCCTATAGTCGAAAGAGTAAGAAGGAGAAGAATGATTATTGCTATTGGAGCGGGAATTGTTTTTTTCATATTAGCTACTTTATTCTAATGGGTTTAATAAAACCCATAATCTTTTTGTATTCTACCTCTTTTTAAGAACTTAGTAAATAAAATCTGTGGAAAACCAAAAAGGCATCCTAAATAGGATGCCTTTAATTTTTTATCCGCAAATTACCATTTT
>CAZDKD010000063.1:0-1490 GCA_964506305.1 uncultured Candidatus Saccharibacteria bacterium
ATTATTAATTTTAGTTCTGGTAGCTCTGCCGACAAAACCTGTTCCTTTAATTAATCCTAAAGGAACTAAAATTTCAGAAGCATATCTTTCCTGAAAACGAACAACAGCCGCTCTAGTAAGAGAAAGAAAGTTACCAGTAATTAATCCTTCGGGATAAATTTCCGGTCCTTGGTTTTTTAAAAATTCTTGAAGATGGCTTACTTCTTGATTTTCTCTTAAATTATAGTATAAATTATTTTCAAATTTCTGGACTAATAGTTCTCCTCCTTCATTATTTAGAATAATATTAATCTCCGCTTGAATTCTGGCAATTTCTATTTTTAACTCGGTAATTTTTGCTAAAAGTCTTTGGATTAATTCTGATTCTTTTTGATCTTCTTCAATCGAAGCTGACCAGGTAAAATAAGCAAAAAAACCATCGGGTGACTGAAGTTTTTCAGCAAACGGCAAAATATATAGAGCGGTTGCCTCTTTGCCAAATTCTTCTATCCTAATTTCTCCTTTTTGCTCGCTGTCAAGATCCAAAAAACCCACCTTATAGGCACCCACTGAACTTCTTATAATATAAGGAACTTGAAATTTTGCTTCCAGACCTCCTCTAAACTCAACTTTAAGAGTTTTCTTTCCTCCGATAATTTTATACCAATTCCCTGTCCACATCTGAGTTAAATCAGTAATAGTCAAGATAGTCTCTCTGCTTTGGGGTAAATAATTAAGCTGAGAAGAAATATGAAACTTTCTTAACTCTGGATTTAAATAGCAGTATTTATTACCATAGTTACAATCGTTAATTAATACGGCGATTGTCCAGTCAAGAAAAATCTGGGAAAAATCTTCTTCAAATCCGTTTTTCTCTAAGGCATAATTTATACTCTCTATTCCGGTTTTGGAAGATTGTAAAGAATCTACCAAAATTTCAATTCCATAATGGTCAACTAAATAGTGAATAAAAAGATTCACACTTCCGTAATCATATTTTGACCCCCTCCATTCCAGTAAAGGGTCTGAAGGATTTTCAGAAAAAATCTCAACTCTTCTCTCTAAATTGCTTCCTTTATAAATATCGTCGTAACCCATTAAAGTAGGAACGTATTCTGCCCGAGCTTCATTCAACCAGATTTCTTCAGATATATCATAAGTGTTTTCTTTTTGATTAAAGGTAATCAAGTGGGTAAACTCGTGAGCTAAAAAACTTTTAACTAAGGGACTTACAATATAATCCGCATTAAGATAAATCATTTCTTTTTCATTAGAGTTGGTCACTTGAAGTTTAAGATATTCATCTTTAGAACTAAAATATCCACCATTATCTTTTTTCATTGGGTGAATTAAAACAGTTATTCTTGAGTCTTTATCAACTCCGGGATTCCATTCTGGGCCAAAAGTAGATGTTATAATAGGATAAATTTCATTTTGGAACTCATTTCCTAAATCACTTAAAGCATAGTAAATCTCATCCTGAGGGCTAGAACTCCACCAATTTTCATCAA
>CAZDKD010000064.1:0-1488 GCA_964506305.1 uncultured Candidatus Saccharibacteria bacterium
CGGGAACTATATAAATTTTTAGCCGAATAATAAAGGTTTTGAACATCAATTAAAACCCCGACTCTTTGCCCTATATGTTTAATAACCATAAATAAAAATTATTTTTTAAGTCCTATCGCTTTTATAATTTTATTATATCTTCTTTCGCTCTCTTTTTTTAAATACTTCAAAAGGCTTCTTCTCTTAGACACCATTTTTAAAAGACCCCTCTTTGAATGAAGATCTTTGGGGTGCTTTTTCAAATGCGAAAGCAGTTCTTTAATTTCTTCCGACAATAAAGCAATTTGAACTTCAGTAGACCCTGTGTCTGTCTTATGAAGTTCATATTTTTTAATTACTTTTTCTTTTTTTCCTGGTTTTAACATGGTTTTAGTTCTTTTAATTATACTACATTCTTAATAAAAATAAAAAGAAAGTAAATAACTTCCTCAAATAAGTGCCCCGTGAGGGGCTTGCCGCTCCAATTAGTTAATTGGAGCGAGCCTCGCCTCGTTTCCAAAAACGAGGCGGGAACCCATCAAACATTCGTCTTAGATTTCTTCTGCCTGCACCGCTCTTCCAATATTTTTCTCTTTTTTGTGCTTCTTTTTTGGTGCTACAATTTTCAGAATAAATAAGCCCTAATGGTCTTCTGTCCCGAGTAGCTATAACTTTCCCATTATTATGTTCTTGTAATCTTTGTCTTAAATTTCTAGTATATCCAACATATGTCCACAGATCCTTTTTACTCTGTAAAATATACATATAGTAATACATCGTGTGGGTCCGGAGCGAATCGAACGCTCAACCTTATCCTTAAGAGGGATCTGCTCTACCGATTGAGCTACGGACCCAATCCTTCCAATTGAGCTAACGGGGCTAAAACTTATTGGCAGTTAATCATAAACTATTTTTTTCGACCGGTCAAGAAAATACTACCAAAGCTAAGATTTAATGGCAATCAATTCTAAAAATCCCATCTTTCCACCAACTTTGATAGAAATCGTGCCAATTAACCGGACCGCTAGCTAACCCAATAAGCGAAAGGAAAATGCCGATAATAAGAAAAGCGCCGTAAATTATCAAAATACCAATAACAATAGAAGTAAATAGTTTTTTAACCTGGGAAAGTTTTTCCGGATCGCCAAGAGAAAGAATATACATCCCTCCGCCAATTGCTATCATTAGAGCAGCTAAAGAAGGAACAATTTTCAATAAAGCAAAGTCTATCATCCTATCGAGCATCACAAAAAAGTCACAAAGAGTGCAGGGTTCGCATTCACATATGCTGTCTGTATCTGGATCATCACAGCTCCTTCCGCAGGGAACCAACCCTCCCGGTTTAGGGCAATCAGAACAAGTCTTTGGAGGATCGCCATATTGGCATGATCCATAAACAAAACCGCCGATAGAAGTCAAAAACACTACCAAAAAAAATCCAGCAAGTATTTTTTTCATCATCAATTTAATTATGTTCTTAATAATATAAATAATTACGGCGTTCGAGCG
>CAZDKD010000065.1:0-1480 GCA_964506305.1 uncultured Candidatus Saccharibacteria bacterium
GCTCCGGAAGAGAAGGCAAGAGGCCTTACGATTTCTGTTTCTCATTTGGAATATGAATCGGAGAAAAGGCATTATGCCCACATTGACTGTCCTGGCCACGCTGATTATATTAAAAATATGGTCACCGGAGCCGCTCAGATGGATGGGGCGATTTTGGTTGTTTCGGCTCCTGACGGACCCATGCCTCAAACCAGAGAGCATATTTTACTTGCTCGCCAGGTAGGTATACCTTCAATGGTTGTCTTTTTAAATAAATGCGACCAGGTAGACGATCCAGAGATGATTGATTTAGTTGAATCTGAGATCCGGGAACTTCTAAAGAAGTACAAATATCCCGGAGACGAGACTCCTATAATTCGCGGTTCTGCTATTAAGGCTTTAGAAATAAGTTCTGCGGATGATGAAGCAGCCAAGCCGATTTTAGAATTAGTTAAAGCTCTTGACGAATATATTCCCGAACCTGTCAGAGATGTTGATAAGCCGTTTTTGATGGCAATTGAAGATGTTTTTTCTATTGAAGGCCGAGGAACTGTTGCTACTGGGAGGATTGAGAGGGGAATAATTAAATCTAACGAAGAAGTTGAATTGGTCGGAATAAAAGAAACTGTTAAAACTACGGCAGTTAGCGTTGAGATGTTCAACAAAATTCTTGACGATGGAAGAGCTGGAGATAATGTTGGGATACTCCTTCGCGGTCTTAAAAAAGAGAGTGTGGAAAGGGGGCAAGTGTTAGCCAAACCAGGTTCGGTTACTCCTCATACAGAATTTGAAGCTGAAATTTATATTTTGACCAAAGAAGAGGGCGGCCGTCATACTCCTTTCTTTAAGGGGTATAAGCCTCAGTTTTTCATTCGAACTACTGATGTAACAGGTGATGTTGCTTTGCCTGAGGGGACAGAAATGGTAATGCCGGGCGATACTGTTAATTTAAAGATTAAATTAATTGCTCCAGTTGCTCTCGAAGAACAGCAAAGGTTTGCAATCAGAGAAGGAGGTAAAACAGTAGGAGCAGGAGTAGTAATAAAAATAACGAAATAAATTAAACTAGCCCCGCCTTGGCGGGGCTGCTCGTTCTCTATGTCGGGCTAAGTGTTCTTTTGAGTAATGGCTACTAAGGCTAAAAAGAAAGCAGTTGAAGAAAAGATAAAACCCAGGCTTAGGATAAAGCTGAAAGCTTATGATTATAAAGTAATTGATAATAGCGCTCGACAGATTGTTGAGACTGCTTTGAGGCATGGAGCTGAGGTTTCTGGTCCTGTCCCTTTGCCGACTGAGATTCATAAATATACCGTAAACCGCTCATCTTTTGTTCACAAAGACAGCCGGGAGCAATTTGAAATGAGAGTCCACAAAAGATTAATTGATATTTTGAATCCGGGCTCGAATATAATTGACGCCTTAATGAATTTGACTTTACCCGCTGGAGTTGATATCGAAATCAAGATGTAGATATCAACTCGATCGCGTGTGCGCGCGTTGA
>CAZDKD010000066.1:0-1411 GCA_964506305.1 uncultured Candidatus Saccharibacteria bacterium
AAGCATACGCTTAAACTCCCAATCCTTCATAATCATCCTTCTCTATTCTCCTCTATAAGATATGTTATGCCATTATTTGTATTGTTTTCGATTCTTGACAAAAAATCAAGAAGTTTTATTTCTAAATTTTTTATGTCCTTTTTAAGGTTGTCCATTTTTATGTTTAGATTCCTTAATTCTATTATTTGTCGCTGTTTTTGGCTTGCCATTATTTTTTCTCCTCTAACAGTTTTTCAAGATAAGTTAGAAACACCTTTTTGTATGCTTCATCAAGATAGCCATAGAAAGCGACAACATCAAAGTTTTTCATCTGAAACTTTCGCCAAAAAAGAACAGATGACACTTGTTTATCAGCAAAAGCCTCTTCGCCAAATCGTTGCTCAGGGTTTTGATTTCCCGCATAACATCGATTAGCTTCGGCTCTGGAACTTTCTGTTTTTCCAGCTTCGGGGTCTCTCCTTTATTCTGTTCCTTCATTCTTCGGCAGCCTCCAACTGTGTGGTTCCGCAATCGATTGTCTCTGCTTTCTTAATTAATACGGCATTTTTGGCGTAGAGACTTTGAACCGTGTAGCCCTTGCTTAACCAATCGTCAACCTCATCAAGATTCACCGATTTGACGCTGACAATCTCTGATTCCTCTTTCACGATTTCGTCAAAATCCATGCTTCCGCAGTAGGGGCAGCACCGATACTCAGTGGCTTCAATTTCCTTATCAATTTCAGATGTGATTGTTTTGGTTGCCGCATACAGAAACTTTCTGTTGCAGTTCTCACATTCGTACTTCTTTGCCATTATGCCCGCATCCTCCTGAGTCCCTCAACGTCGTCTCGAATCGCATCAACAATCTCAGATAGTCGCTTCTTTGTTATCGGCGCCTTGTAGCTGTAGCTCCTGACTGTGCAGCCGAATCTTTTCTTCAGCAACCGTCTAAGTTCGGTGTCTTTAGCTTCCCGTTTCTGGTGAATCTGTTCTCCGTCGATGTACACTGCCAAGTTCACGTCTGGGAAATAGAAGTCTGGTTTTGTGGATAAGAGACAGAACTCTTTCTGAGTCTCTATCGGCTGTAAGCCTACTTCAGAGACACAAAGTTCAGAGAAAATCTTTATTTCCGCGTTGCTTACACTGTAGTCTTGGGCGGGGTCAAGGAATCGTGTGTAGCTCATTTCTGCGAGTCCTCCTCTAACACTTATCTTTTTAATCCATCAATGAAATTTACAAACATTGTAACAAAAGCCAATATTATTACGATTACATTTATGGGGGAATCAATAAGCACCAAAATAGAAGCACATAAAACCCCATTAAGAATGTATGAAACAAAATCCCATTTCTTCATTTTTTCACTCCCGTATTAGTTGAATGTAAACTCTCTTTGTGTGGTCTAACCATAGTTAATCCCACAGGTGATT
>CAZDKD010000067.1:0-1341 GCA_964506305.1 uncultured Candidatus Saccharibacteria bacterium
TGAAAAATCAACCCAAAAAAGGAATATTAATTGCATACGGAGAATTGTTTTTAAAGTCAGAAGGAGTAAGGAAACTTTTTCAAAAAAGATTAATTAACAATCTTCGCTTTTTTCTTAGAAAGGAGGAGGTTGATTTTAGCTTAATTTTTTCTCGGGAGAGGATTTTTATAGAAACAGAACAAGCTAAAGCAGCCCTAAAAATAGTAAAAAGAGTTTTTGGGATTGCTTGGGTAGCTGAAAGTCTTTTCTTCCCAAAAATTAATCTGAAAGAATTCTCAGATTTTATCAGTAAAAATTATCCCGATTGGATTAAAAAAAACGAAACTTTTGCAATTAGATTAAAATTAGAAAAAGGAATATTGGAAGAGAATAGAGAAAAGATTATTAATAAGATTGCCGAAGAGATTAATAGAAAAGTTGATTTAGATAGACCAAAAAGAGAAATCTTTATTGAGGTTAGGAAAGGGGGATGGTTTCTCTATTTTAAGAAGAGGAGGGGAGCAGGCGGACTTCCGATAGGAAGCAGCGGAAAAGTTTTATCTTTAATGTCTGGGGGCATTGATTCTCCTGTTTCTTCTTTTTTAAGCGCTAAAAGGGGCCTGGAGAGCGTTTGGCTTCATTTTCATGCCTTCCCCGTAGTCTCTAAGTCTAGTATTGAAAAAGTGAAGGATTTGGTGAAAATTCATTTAAAATATCAGCCTCGCCTTCAAGTTTATTTTATTCCTTTTCAGAAAGCTCATTTTGAAATTAGAGCAAAAACTCCTTTAAGCTACAGAGTTTTGCTTTATAGAAGAATGATGCTGAGGATAGCCGAAAAGGTTGCTTTGGAGAATAAGTGCGGGGCTTTAGTTACTGGGGAGAGCTTAGGACAGGTAAGCTCTCAGACCTTGCCTAATATAGGAATTGTCAAAAGTGCGGTAAATATCCCTATTTTAAGGCCCTTGATTGCTTATGATAAAGAAGAAATAATTAGAATAGCTAAAAAAATAGGAAGTTACGATATTTCTATAAGGCCTCATGAAGATTGTTGCAGTTTATTTGCTTCAAAGAACCAGACTGCTGAAGGCAGAATCGAAACGGTAAAAGAGCTGGAGAAAAGATTAGATAGCGCTAAAATAATTAGGGAAATTATCAAAGAGATTAAAGTTGAGAATTATTAAGGGCTTGACTAATGCTTTAAGCTAAAATAAGATGTATTAATGTAGAGTAAGGCTGTGGAAAACTTTATCCAGTTAAATAATTTACTTCGCAAATTAAAATCTTTCAAGTTTTATTTAACTGAGCGGAAAGGTCGATTTTTAAAATTGGTAACTTAAAATATAATATTATGGAAGGTTATTG
>CAZDKD010000068.1:0-1334 GCA_964506305.1 uncultured Candidatus Saccharibacteria bacterium
ACCGCACCGGCACAAATACTGTCTGGAGAAGAGTAATTGTCGGAGTCGGGGGGACTGCACTTCTCGTGATTATAGCTTGGATAACTAATCTAAATGGGTTATGGGTGTTGTAGATGTTCAGAGAACCAATAAGAACCCCTGTCAAGATAAACGATACAACCTATGAGAGGGAACTGCCCAATGGTAAGGTTGAGATAGGCGATAAGGACTCCGTTGACTTCAAACCTACTGCCAAGCTGAAGCGGTGGGGCGAGGAATGTTCCCTTGTCCTGTCTATCCCTACCACAGAAAAGATTGCGCCTACTATTCAAGGTGAGAAGATACTCTGGACTGGTAGGGACTATGGGGCGGAGTTCTATCAAGGAACGGATGGGTTTAAGTTCAACATTATCCTACCCAAGAAGCCCTCTACAAATGTTTTCCCGCTTGACTTTCAGTCTGATAATCTTACGTTCCATTACCAGCCCGAACTAACCTCCGAAGAAATCGCCGAAGGACGTTTTCGCCCTGAAAACGTAGTCGGCTCTTATGCAGTCTTTCACACCACCAAAAGAGACCACATTCTTGGGCAGACCAATTACGGGACTGGCAAAGCCTTCCACTGGTATAGACCTTTAATTTATGACAATGTGGGTCATACCTGTTGGGGAATTTTGGATGTCCGACAGGGGCTAAGAACCGTTACCGTTCCGCAGGGCTTCCTTGATAACGCCGCCTACCCCGTCACGATAGATGATACGTTTGGTTGGACAGGGGGAGGTGGGTCGTCATACAATTATTCATTTGATTATATTTGGGGATTGCAACCCTGTACTCCAGCCTCTAGCGGGACAGTAACCCAATTAACGGTTCGCATAGGTAGTAATGCACGCTATGCAAGACCAATCATTTACAAAAATGGCGATGATACTTTAGTTTGTTATGGCGACCAAGTTAGCTTAGATGCGAACAGTTCAAACAACCTAGCTCTAAGCGGTTCGGTGGTGGGTAGCACGGAGTACATTCTTTGTGTGTGGATAGATGCTTCGACATCCCTTTATTATGATAGCCACGCTACTTATAAAACTGCGAAAGAATCCGAAACTTATCACGCTACAAACGCTCCGCCTGACCCCTGTGGTTGGAGTCACGGGAAAGCCGCATATAATGAGTGGCTTGACATATATGCAACCTATACACCAAGTGGGGGTGGGGTAAGCATACCCATTATGATGCATTACTACCAACAGTTAAGGACTAGGGTAGCAGATTAGGAGAAAATAAATGTTAATTTTGAAAGCAGATACAGCCGTTACTTTAAAAATCGGCCCCTTTATTGATGATACAGACGGCAA
>CAZDKD010000069.1:0-1325 GCA_964506305.1 uncultured Candidatus Saccharibacteria bacterium
AGCGTGCTTACCCGAATGGATGGCGAGATCACAGGGACAGCAAGTTTCAGGAGTTTGCAAGAAAGCTCATAGGAGAACAAAAGGGGAAGGAAACATTCAATGTCACAGTTGGTTAAAGAAGTTGTGGCTGCCGTAATCGCGGTCAGAGAGGCAAAACAGCGCATCTTCATAGGCGGAGCCACATTCTACAGCGTAAACGACATCTGGCTCTACATAGAAATAAGCGACGACAAACTATGTGATGTCTGCCACGCAAACGCACACATGGAAGGGGGCGAATACAAGGGCAACCGCATACGAGGCTTCTTTCCCTACCATGAAATCTTAGACATCAACACCATCAAAGTGAATCAGCATCCTAATTGCTTGTTGGCGGGTACTCTAGTAACTACAGATAGGGGTTTAATTCCAATAGAACAAGTGCATGTGGACGATTTGGTTCTTACTCATAAAGGACGTTACCGAAGAGTAATACAGCTTCACAGAAACAAATATGATGGATTAATCTTTAACATTCAAGATAACTGGTTAACAGGCAATCACCCTGTTTTAACTTCTAAAGGATGGATTGTCGCAAGCCTTCTTAATGAGGGCGACAGCACCATCAATATTGTCTCTGAATCTATAGAGTCTCCAATCATATGTAATCAAATATCTCACTTTTCGTCTGTCTTGCCGAACTTTACGTGGAGTATTATGCCAGTTTCCTCCATCTATTTCGATAGCAATTTTATGGAGGGGAATAGCGAAGTCAATATTGTAAACATCAATAGCAAACTGTGGGATAACGTGAATTCCAGCATTTTTGAAAGCATTAAAAAAGGTTTGTTCAAGCTCGCTAAGTCTATGTTTCGCTTGAACTCCTTTAGCCCTATTCATAAGGTTCTCATGAGAGCGCTTCATTCCTCTAACTTTATCATGTGCAAACTTGACTTGATTAAGTCTCTGTTGGGCACTCATTTGAGTCCATTTCAAGGTTTCAGCTTCGCTTTGAGTTCTTCTAATTATCCCCGCTCTTTTGAGTCTACAGCAAATAACGTTTCTACTAACATTGAAATGTTTAGCAATTCGGTTTTCGCTCCACCCCTTGACTGTGTAGAGTTTAACGATTTCAGTAATTGGCAAACCAGTAATTCTGAGAGGTTGCTTAGTCAATCACAATCACCAATAACACACATCGACAATATGAGATATAAAGGGTTTGTTTACAATCTCAGCGTAGCAGAAGACGAATCATATTGTATAGGACACAACAACATGGCGGTGCATAACTGCAGGTGCATAATGGTGCGGAAGCATCCTATATTAGAAACACATGAGAATAT
>CAZDKD010000070.1:0-1223 GCA_964506305.1 uncultured Candidatus Saccharibacteria bacterium
CTATTTGTAAAAAATATAAAAACTTTCTATTAATATATTTTCTCATTTCAACACATTATGTCAATAGTTAATAAATAATTTTTAATTAATTATCTGCACTTCTTCTTCCAAATTAACTCCAAACTCCTTTTTGACTTTTTGCTTGGCTAATTTTATTAATTTTATCACATCTTTAGCTTTAGCTTTTTTTAAATTAACAATGAAATTAGCATGCTTGGCAGAGATTTGAGCGCCCCCCATCTTTTTTCCTTTAAGCCCGCTTTTTTCAACCAAATAAGAAGCTGGAATTATTCCCATTTTATTAAATTTTTCTAACTCCGGGAACTTTTCTAATAACTTTTTATTTTTCACTTTCTTTTTATAATTTTTAAATGCGCAGCCCGCTGAAGAAAAATTAAAGGGATGGCTTTTCTTTCTATAACTTAAATATTCTTTAATCTTTTTTTGAATTTGTTTTTTGTTTCCTTTTTTTAGTTTCAAAATAACTGAAAGAATTATCAAATTTTTTCTGTTTTTAAAGACAGTGTTTTTTGGAGAGAATTTACAATCTTTTTGCGAAAAATTTTTAATTCTTAAAGTCTTAAAATCTAAAACCTCAACGCTTTTAACTATATCACCGGTTACCGATTTAAAAGCGCCGGCATTTCCATAAACCGCGCCGCCAACCGTTCCGGGAATTCCAGCCGCCCATTCTAAACCGGTTAAGGACTTTTTTACGGCTAACTTTGCCACATCTTCTAGTTTTACTCCTGCTTCGGCATAGATAGTTTTAACTTCTGAGTTGTCCCGCCAAGGCGGGATTCCGCCTCTGGCGGAAAACCTTATTACTAAACCCTTGAATCCCTTGTCAGAAAATAATACATTACTTCCTCCGCCTAAAATGAAAAAAGGTATTCTAAGCTTTTTTGCTGCCCTAATCGCTTTGATTAAATCTTCTTTATTTCCGGCTACAAAAAAATAACGGGCTGGCCCGCCGATTTTAAAAGTGGTGTATTTGGATAAAGAAACATTTTCTTTAATTTTGGGGAGAAACTCTTTGATACTCATTTTTAAGGATCGGGAGAGTTACTCCAATTCTAAGTTTTTAGTGAGTGCTGCTCCCGATCCAACTATATTATAGCAACTCACAAATTTATAGCAACACTAGCCCGGTAAACAAAAGCCCTGCAAAGCAGGGCTTTTGTCAACCTAGGTGGAGTTCCCTAACGGGAAACACTCACTAT
>CAZDKD010000071.1:0-1203 GCA_964506305.1 uncultured Candidatus Saccharibacteria bacterium
AGTTGTGGCAGCATAATCTAAATAAATTTGCCTTTTTTTAGTTTTTTCATTTTTCTTTATCATATTTTTACCGCTATTCAAAAAGTTTTTGAAGTGGACCTAGGTGGAATCGAACCACCATCTCGGCAATGCGAATGCCGTGTTCTACCATTAGACCATAGGCCCATTTTAGCCTGCGAGACTCGAACCAGAGTTAATTTAGCGGAGCGTATTTTATTCAGATTCAAGGCGTGAGGAGTGAAATGTATCCAGAGGATACATAAGCGACGAATAACGAAAAAGCTGGATAAAATACGCCCGCCCGTAGGGAAGAGAAAGAATGAGTCAATTTCTTCGTCACTCCTCCTCGAAGTATTATTTATTAATACTCCTTCGTCGTCCTTTCTCGAACTTGACTCATTCTTTCTCTTCTAAAGTTGACTCTGGTTCGAGTCTCGCAGGCTTTGGAGGAGTAACCAGCTTCCAGATCATTTGAACGTTAGGTTTCCTGAGCTGTATTACGAGATAAATGAGAGCTCCGAAAATTAAAGGAAAGACAAGCAATAACCCATTTGGCAAAAAGAGGATAAGATTATAAAGACCGTGAAAAATTGAAACGCCGATCAAGCCCTTTAAAATAATCCTTCCCTTGTCTTTAACAGCGAACTTAGCTCTACCTAAATAAAGACCCATTATTCCTGCGCAGACCACATGAAGCAAAACGGTGGCTATCCCCCGGATTGAAGTAGTGAAAACGAAAAGGGGAGTAGACAAAGAAAAATACAGTTTCAGAAAATAAGAAGTATTTTCAACAAGAACAAATCCCAAAGCCAAAGTTATTCCATAAATTACACCGTCGGCAATTTGATTAAAATCTCTTTTTCGATAGACAAATCCTCCCAATCCTAAAAGCTTAAGACCTTCCTCGATAGGACCGGCCAGAAAATACATTAAAATCGTAGTAATTAAAATTCCAATAGAGATTGTGTCTCCTTTCAGCCCTTCTTGATATTGATCAGGGAAAATGACCGAGAAAATAACCCCCTCCACTACCATAGCTAAAAAAGCTACTCCTATTCCAGCAAAAAAAACTTTAACTAAAAGGCGGCGGGGTTCGGGCTCCGCCCGGTCTTGCCGCAAAAAAAACCACATCCAGAACCCTATTGGCAGAATAACCACTATAAAATAAAAAATGCTTATTAAAATAAATGTCATATTTTTTCC
>CAZDKD010000072.1:0-1186 GCA_964506305.1 uncultured Candidatus Saccharibacteria bacterium
AGAAACACTTCCTTCAGAACCAGCTGTTAACTTAAACTTAGTAAAGTTAGCATTACCGGTTGCGGCCACTATGGCTGCCTCTGGAGTATCAGAAGCTAATTTGACGGTTAAACCAGATTCTTCCTCTTCTTCTTCCTCCTCTTCTTCCTCTTCTTCACCAGCTGCGGCTAAAGCATCGTATTTCGCCTGAGAAACAGGGCCGAAATAACCCTGCCAGGATCCATAAGCAACGCCTTCGCCGTCTTGCCAGGCTCCTACGGCAGCTTTAGTAAGAGGACCGTAATATTCGGTCTCATTGCCGGGAGAACCGGCACCACTAGAAGCTACAGTATAACCAGCGTCGTTTAGGTATTCCTGCAAGCATTTAACATCGGAACCACTCATTCCTGGATAAAGACTCCGAGTAAAGTTACAAGTAACACCTACACCTCCGCCGTTTCCGCCCGTAAGATCAGCTAATTGATCCTGTAAGTCGGCTAAAGTAGCCATTAAGGCATCAATTTGAGCTTGAAGCTCGGCAGCTGTAACAGCTTGAGTTGGTGAAGGAGCAACAATCATTCCAGCAATCGCTAAACTCGTTACAATCGCAAATATTTTTTTCATTTTGTTTTTTAATTTAATTTAATTATTTATCGCGATCGCTAACCGACATTTTCTGTCTTGGTTTTTTGGATATAAAAATTTTTTGGCGGTTTTCCTTTTACGAAAGAAAGCCCTCACGTGGGTTTACCCCGCTAAAAGCGGGGCGCCAACTATTCAAAAAATCAAGATTAACGATCTTTTTTTTGTCTGTATTCTCTCTTTGGATACGTCCTGTATTCAAAGAAAAAATACTCCAACCAAATTTTTAACAAGTTATTTTAAGATTATACATTTATACCTTAGCAGCTCGTAGTGAATTCGCTGTGAACTAAATCAAGGTTCTGCGAACGAAGTTGAGCAGGTTCTTAGTCAATGGCTTGCCCGAAGGGCAAACATACAAGGTTCTGCGGAGCGTTAGCAAAACAGGTTCTTATTTTATCTATTTTAAACCACCCTTATTGCCTGTCAACCTCTCGTCCCAGTCAATTTTTCATCTTAACCTTCACCTGTCGCATAATAAAACTTTATCTTATTCTGAATTTAAGAGTAAAATCTTCTCCAAAGCTTGAGAATAATCTCCTTTTTGATAATCTTCTTTTATTTG
>CAZDKD010000073.1:0-1182 GCA_964506305.1 uncultured Candidatus Saccharibacteria bacterium
GACTTCCCCCGTGCCTTTCTTTTATTCTCTTTTTTTCACAATATAACATAAAATGCGGGTTGTCAAGCCTTAATCATAAAATTTGCCATTTGGCTTATCCAGTGGTAATATTTCTGTTTGCTTTTCATTGGATAAACCGGAGTGAAGGGTAATTTGAAAGGGGGCATTATCCTTTGAAAACATTTGATGCCGTAAATCTGTTTATTCAATCCAGACAGTTCAAAGGGCTATCTACAATGACAATTAAGTGGTATCGGGAAATACTGCTTAAATTCGCACATAATTACCGTAAATTGCCTGGAAACCCGAGACAAATAGAGGAATTTATCGGAGCTCTCCAGGTTGGCGATGAAAGAAGACACGGTTACTACCGCACCTTGAGAGCGTTTTATCGCTGGCTTAAAAAAATTCGAAAAATAAAAAACAATCCTCTGGATATAGTAGAACCTCCAAAAAGAAGCGTGAAGATAAAATCCTTTCTCATGCCGGACCAGATAGACCAGTTGCTATCTTACCCGCATATTCCCGTTATAAAAGCCTGCCTGATGTTCCTGGTGGATACCGGGTGCCGTATAAGTGAGCTGCTCAGCGTGAGGTTGGGAAATTTCATAGAGACACCCTGGGGCTATCTGGTTAAGGTCAAGGGTAAAACAGGAGAAAGATTATTGCCGATTTCACCAGAGGTTTATAAATCAATCATTCCATATATACCTTTACCCTTCACACCTTACAGATTAAGAATAAAAATAGCGCGTGCTTTTAAAGATGCTCATATAAAAGGCAGCTCGATAACACTCCGTCATACTTTCGGCACTCTCTGGGATGGTGATGAGTTCGCACTACAGAGAATCATGGGACATTCTTCTTTGACTACGACACTACTTTACCGCCATCTTAGAACCGAGTTTCTATCCCGGCAACATAACCAGTATTCGCCCTTGAAATACGTGTTTGCAAAAACAAAAGTTATGCTATAATAAACTAAATCGCCAGACACGGATAAGGACTGAAAATCCGCGTGTCACCAGTTCGATTCTGGTCCTCGGCACCGATAGAGCACAATGGAGGTGCCGGGATGTCAAGTTACAGGCAAATGACGGAGAGGTTAATGTCCAGAGCAGGAACTATTGCCAGGGAAAGAGAATCTGATATTACGGAGAGCATATTGAGAGAAGCGGCCGA
>CAZDKD010000074.1:0-1121 GCA_964506305.1 uncultured Candidatus Saccharibacteria bacterium
ATAAAAGTAGTGTTTAATTCTTTATTCATTTTCCTCATAATGTCTACAACACCAGCAGCATTTTCAGAATCAAGATTAGCAGTCGGTTCATCCGCCAGGATAAGCTTGGGTTCTTTCACTAACGCTCTGGCGATGGCTACTCTCTGTTTCTCCCCACCGGAAAGTTCATTCGGTCTTCGGGATTCCAATCCCTTAAGCCCCACTTCTTCTAACATTTTTAATACTTTTTCTTTAATTTGTAATTCCGAAGAATGGTCAATTAACCGGATGGCAAATTCTACATTTTCATAGGCCGTCAACACCGGAATCAAGTTATAACTTTGGAATACAAAACCGATATTGTAGCGCCGCGTCATAGCGAGTTCTTTTCTGGAAAGATCACTTACTTTCTTGTCATTTAGGCGAATCTCTCCTTCTGTAGGTGTATCCAGACAACCTACCATATTTAGAAGCGTAGTTTTTCCCGAACCGGAAGGACCAAAAATAGTGGTAAACTCTCCCGGTTCTACTGTCAAGTCAATCCCCCGCAAAGCGGGGACCTCTATTTTCCCTTGTTGATAAATCTTTTTCACCTTATTTAATTCCAATAAAGCCATTTGCTTTTCCTCCTTTATTAAATTCGAATTCATTAATGATTCCTTTTTATATTTTAATTATTTTACTCTTTATTTCAATTTTTTCCACCTACCGATGATAAATTGCTTTTACCGGTTCTTTATGGGCTGCCCAATAGGCAGGTGCTATGCTGGAAAATAAAGCAACAACTATTCCAAAAAAGAATATGAAAACAAAAGAAGAAAATTTCCAGACCCCATAAACTTTATCGAGAATGGGAACGCCCCACTCAGACATATCTCCACCAATATAGCTTAAATCATATCCGATTTCTGTTATCCACCATACTCCTGCAAAGCCTAAAAGGCAGCCGGCTAATCCACCAAAGATGCCTAGACCGGTTGCCTCTACCATAAAGACCGAAACGATTTCCCATTCTCTCATACCCAGGGCTTTCATCATACCGATTTCTCTAGTCCTCTCCAAGGCAGATAGAATAACATTATTAATAATTCCAATCATGCCAATTGATAAAATGATGATTAACATAACAGCAGTTTCTGCAT
>CAZDKD010000075.1:0-1089 GCA_964506305.1 uncultured Candidatus Saccharibacteria bacterium
AATGTCACATTATACTTTTTAGCGTTTCTTTTAACTGCTTCGAGGCAAATAATTACTTCTCCTAAATCTTTTTTGGTTTCAGGGAAAAGTGGAAATTTTTTGTTCTGGCCAAAAGATAGCACATCTGTTATTTTATCTTTTCCTCTATATTTTTTATTAAGTTTTTTTATTCTTTCCGGACCCACCAAGGCAACGGATAATCCTGCTTCTTTTTTATTCTCACCTTTTAAAATCGTTTTGGCAACCCTTTTTAAAAACTTCTTATCAACCCCGCCGAGCGGAGTTAGATTGTTAATTTCAATCATACCTCACAAACCCTGCTTAGTTCCTTTTGCTCTTTTAATAAGCTCGGTCCTTAATTTCTCTGCTACGCCTATGCCAAGTCCTGGCAAACATCCTTCAGCTCCTATCCCCGCCATTCTTCTTCCGTAAACTACAGCGCTAGCGCCAGCTGTCTGAATTTTAAGATCACTTAATCCCAGAATCCTGGCAATCAGGCCTCTATGAATATCTACATTTTGAATTCTTTCATAGGGAATAGAAACATATTTTTTCCATATAACCCCGCTCTCTTTTTTAAAAGCGTCTTCTGTTAATTCATACTTCCAGAAACGATAGGTCAGTTTCGCCCAAATCCAAGAGAAAATTGCGAAGAAAGCAATAAGAAAAATAAAAATTAAAAGCAACCACCATAAATAAGCTATTCCTTTCCCAGATTCAATTAACAAATTAGTTAAAGCTGCTGCTAGCCAAAAAGAAAGAAACAGGAAAAAAAACAACCCCCCGAGAAGAAATCTAAAAAAGAATATCCAAATTGCTTTAGGATGTAATTTTTGCATAAATATTAGTATTAATTTAAATATTATTCGGCCTCCGACAACAACTTTTTAATTATCCCGCTTACTAAATTTCCGTCTGCTTTTCCTTTAACTTTTGGCATTATTTCACTCATTATTTTTCCCATGTCTTTCATTTCACTTGTCCCGCTTTTTTCTATAATCTCTTTGACCATTTTTTTAATTTCTTCTTCTGAGAGCTGTTCCGGTAAATACTTCTCCAAAATTTCAAGCTCGGCTTTTTCTTTTTTAA
>CAZDKD010000076.1:0-1087 GCA_964506305.1 uncultured Candidatus Saccharibacteria bacterium
ATCATAGTATTGAGTATATAAAATTTATATATTCAAAAAGGATCTACTCTAATGTTATGCTTAATCCAGATTATATTATTGGTTTAGTAGATGGAGAAGGAAGTTTTACCGCGTATATTCGAAATCCTGACTTGAATGAAAATATAAAAAGGCGAGTTAAAGCCGAGCCAAGGTTTTATTTAAAGCTTGCCGAGAAAGATAAGAATATTCTTTATGAGCTGAAAAAATTTTTTGATTGTGGAAATGTATATTTTCAGAGAGATAAACGAAAAAATCATCAGAATTGCTATCGCTATGAGGTAGCAAATCGTAATGATTTAGAAAAAGTTATTATCCCATTTTTCAAAAAGCATCAGCTGAGATTGGTATCTAAGAAAAAAGATTTCAAAATCTTTTGCCAGATAATGAAAAAGATTAAAAGAAAAGAACACTTGACCAGATCGGGACTAAAAGGTTTGTATCAACTTAAGCAAAAAATGCATTAGAGCTCGCCTAGTGCGGGAAATCCGCATGCTAGGTGGGAACGTCACTGTTGAGTTTCCAACAAACAGTCGCCCGTCACACCAAGAGAGCTGGCAATACCCGAAGTCCCCGCTTTAGCGAGGCCTAAGGTAAGGTCAGTAATAAGGGTGAAGTCGTAACAAGGCACGGGTAGGGGAACCTGTCCGTGGATCATCTCTATATATTTAAATTCGTTTTTGACGAATTAGTGTTGACTAGAATTGAGAAGTGAGAATTCTCTTCTGAACTCTAAGGTATTGATCGATAACCTTAAATGTCGATTATTCTCAGCCCTGCTAAGACAGGGCAAATCGGAGCAACTCTAAGAAACTGAAATTTTAATAAAGAGCCCTTTACGGGCTTTTTATAATTGCAAAAGAGGAAGAAATGAGAGCTTGCTCACATTTCAATCGAACGAAGCAATTATTTCGAAGTCATAATTGCAAAAAAGGGAGCTTCATTAAACGGGACGACTGAATGCCGCAATTATATAGACATTTTTACAGTTTTTTGCTAAAATTTCTTAAAGTAAGGGCGTGTAGCTCAGCTGGTTAGAGCGCGTCACTGATAATGACGAGGTCCGAGG
>CAZDKD010000077.1:0-1080 GCA_964506305.1 uncultured Candidatus Saccharibacteria bacterium
TTTTAGAATTATTTTAAATACTTCGCAGCAGCTTCGCTATGTTCTTTTAAGGTCTGGCTGAAAATTGTTTCTCCTTTAGGGGTAGAAAGATAAAACCAAAACTCGCTTTTCTCGGGATAGACTGCTGCTATTATGCTTTCTATCCCGGGATTTGAAATAGGACCCAAGGGCAAACCTTTATATTTATAAGTATTATATAGAGAATCAATTTTAAGTTCTTCTTTAGTAATTTTTGTGGTCTTACGCCCAGTAATGTAACTAATAGTTGCATCTACCTGCAAAGGCATTTTACTTTCTAATCTTTTCCATAAAATCCCGGAAACAATTTTTTTGTCTTCAAAAGTTCTGACTTCTTTCTCAATTAAAGAAGCCATTGTTACTATTTCAAAAATTGATTTCCCTTGAGAAATAATCTCTTCTCTTAGTTCCGAGTTCAATTTCTTATCAAAATTAGCCAGCATTCTTATTACAATCTCTTCTATCCCTTCCTCGGGGAAAATCTCATATGTGTCAGGGAAAAGATAACCCTCCAAGCTGATGTTTTTTGGCTTATCTCCTAAGAAATCAAATTCCTCGCTAAAGTCCTTTGGTTCGGGCATATCAATTGCTTCTGAGTAATCTATTAATGGAAAGCCCACTAATTCAAACAGCTCTTCAGCTACAAACATTCCTTTGTTTTCAAAATACCAGCCAATATCTCTCAAATTCCAACCTTCAATTATAATAATTGTTTTTTTAACAGCTTCTCCAGAAGCTAACTTATCTACAATTTCAGGAACATTCATTCCCGGCGACAACTCATATTCTCCGGCTTGAAGTTTTTCTGCCTGCCCCAAAATTAAAGCATAAACTCTAAAAAGATAGCTGTTTTTAATAATTCCCTGCTCTTTTAAATTAATTGAAATCTCTCCGGTTCCCTCTCCCTGCTTAACTAAAAAACTCACTGTTTTATCAGAACCCGGCTCTTTTGGCGAATAAATTTCGTGAAAAACAAAAAAGCAAGCCAGTAAAACAACTATAACAAATATTAATACTATAATTGAAAAATACTTCATTTTTTTTAGAGTGTGGAATTCGAAC
>CAZDKD010000078.1:0-1066 GCA_964506305.1 uncultured Candidatus Saccharibacteria bacterium
TTGTAATTATAGCAAAATTCTAAAAAAAAGAAAAGTTCCTGCCCGACTATATTAAATATTAAAGCTACCTGCTACAATAAACCAATGTCTTCTAAGGTCTTCTCAGCAGCAGTGGTCGGACTTGACAGCCAAATTATTGAAATAGAAGTAGATGCCTCATATGGTTTGAGGCATTTTGAGATTGTGGGCCTGCCCGACAAAGCGGTTCAGGAATCAAAAGAAAGAGTGGCCTCGGCAATCAAAAGTTCTAATTTTCAATCTCCCCACGGCCGGCCCCAAAGAGTTTTGGTGAGTTTAGCCCCGGCCGATCTCAAAAAAGAAGGTTCTTTATACGATCTTCCTATCGCTTTAGGATGTTTAATGGCCACCGGCCAAATTAAATTTGATTCTCAAAATAAAATTTTAGTCGGGGAATTGGGTTTAGACGGAAAATTGAGGCCGGTTAAAGGAGTGCTCTCTTTGGCCTTAAAAGCAAAAAAGAACAGTTTTGAAGAGATTATTCTACCAAAAATTAACGCCTCGGAAGCCGCTTTAATCTCATCTCTCGACCAAGCCGGAAAAAAACTTAAGGTGATTGGAGTAAGTTCTTTAAAAGAAACTATTGATTATTTGGAAGGAAAAATTAAAATAAATCCTTTGGAGGTTAATATCAAAGATTTTCTCCAAAAACCTAATTATGCAATAGACCTCGGCTGGGTTAAGGGCCAGGAAAGCTCCAAAAGAGCTCTGGAAATCGCTGCTGCCGGAGCGCATAATTTACTTATGGTTGGACCTCCCGGAGCCGGAAAAAGCCTTTTAGCTAAAGCTCTTCCTTCTATCCTGCCTGAACTTTCTTTTAAGGAAGCTCTGGAAGTCACTAAAATCTACAGCATTGCCGGCCTTTTGCCTAAAGAAAAACCCCTGATTAATTATCGGCCCTTTCGTTCTCCCCACCATACCACCTCTGAACCAGCATTAATTGGCGGAGGAAACCCACCGAGGCCGGGAGAAATAACTCTATCCCACCGTGGTGTTTTATTTCTTGATGAATTTCCTGAATTCCACCGCGATGTTTTAGAATCGCTCC
>CAZDKD010000079.1:0-1043 GCA_964506305.1 uncultured Candidatus Saccharibacteria bacterium
GGTAATGTGCAAGGACATATGGCGGTTTTTACCAAGATAGATTACTATCTTGGATATGTGTATAAATATGTCTAAAACAATTAAAGAGGAGAGATTAAGATGGATTCTTCCAATTATCAACAAAGAAATGAGGTTAGTGGACGTATCAAAGATATGTCCTTACTCAAAAAGAAGCCTAGAAAGATGGTGTCAAACACATAGGCAAGGTGGCGAAGAAGCCTTAATTCCCAAAACAACTATTCCGAAAACAAGCCCCGGAGAGACATCTATCTGGATAAAAGAAGTTGTAATTAAAAAGAGAAAAGAAACCAAGCTGTGCGCCCAAAAGATTCATTGGAGATTAAAAAAAGAAGGGTTGGATATTCCTGTAAGGACAATTGGCAAAATCATAAAAGATGAAGGACTGACCAGAAAGTACAGAATTAAAAAGGTTGTGTATAAATATATTAAAGCAACGAGGCAACCAGGAGAACTTATTGAAATAGACGTTAAATATGTCCCAGGTAGAATTAAGAATAAGAGATATTATCAATATACCGCCATAGACATAGCTTCTCGTTGGAGATATTTGAGAGTCTTTGAAGAACAATCTAATTATCACTCTGTTGTCTTTCTTGAGGATGTTATTGATAGATTCGAGTATAAAATAGGATCGGTCAAAACAGATAATGGAGCTATTTTCACTAATAGGTATAATGGAACATACAAGAGAGAAGACTTATCTCCTAGAAAACTTCACGCTTTTGATGTTTGCTGCGCTAAACACAACATTATCCACTATTTAATCGACCCTGGAAAGCCTGCGCAGAACGGAACTGTTGAAAGAAGCCATAGAGAAGATCAAGAAAAGTTCTATGAAAGAAATGAGTTTAGAAATATTAAGGATCTGCAAAGAAAGATGCAATTATGGAATGATGAATATAATAATCTGGAGCATTGTGGTTTGAATGGCAAAACTCCTTTTGAATTTCTTTCTGATTACAAGCTATCCAAAGCAACGAACTACAAACTAATCAAACCGACAAATGTCCTTGCCTAAAACA
>CAZDKD010000080.1:0-1040 GCA_964506305.1 uncultured Candidatus Saccharibacteria bacterium
AGCTGAATATTTAAGAAAACAATAAGATGAAAAATAATATTAAAAAAACTGGATTCACTTTGATTGAACTCTTGGTGGTAATTGCCATTATCGGGCTTTTATCCGCTATTACTTTAGTGGCTGTAAAAAACGTGAGAGAAAGAGCGAAGGTTACAGCGAGTCTTCAATTTGATGCCAGTATTAAACACGCCTTAGGAGCATACATATTAGGAGAGTGGACTTTTGATAGTGTTGTCGGAACAACAGTAAAAGATACTAGCGGCAATGGTAAGGATGGTACTCTTCTAAACGGCGCTGTTGTTACCGGCGGAGGGATAGTAGGCGAGGCAATGAATACTACTGCCGATCCCTTTAATAGCATACTTGAAGTGTCTGACTTTAGCGCCGAAGGCTTGAAATCTATAACAATCAGTGGATGGATAAATACGACAGCAGGTATTTTTGCAAAGCTTGCCTCAAAAACAAATAACTTTTCTTTCCAAAAAATTTTTAACAATATGAGATTTGCCATTTATGACGATAGTTCAGCTATATATCACGTAACTTGTCCGATTAAATCTGGTTTTTTCCAATCAGGCCAGTGGCATTTCTTAGCAGCCAGTTTTAATGGTTCTAATATGGATATATTTATGGACGGTAAAAAAATGACCGGTTGTACATTAACCGGAGATCCTAGCGGAATAACAATAAGAAATGATGTTAGCAATCCACTGCTTATTGGTTATCGCTCTAATGGTTTAGTTGACGAAGTCCGTATTTATAGCGAAGGCCTGTCTTTGTCCCAAATCAGAAAACTTTATATGGAAGGGGCAGAGAAGAGAGGACTATCAATAAAATAACCAATTTCTAATTACTAATATATGAAACCTTTAATTATAGCCAATTGGCCCCATAGCAATTTCTCGCTTTTGCTCGAGATGCTACGGGGTAAAAAAATGAATCCATGAAACCATTGATTGTCGCAAACTGGAAATGTAATCCTCAGACTTTACGAGAAGCTAAGCAGCTTTTTGAATCGGTGAAGAAAAGAGTGAAAAACA
>CAZDKD010000081.1:0-1009 GCA_964506305.1 uncultured Candidatus Saccharibacteria bacterium
CTCTTTGAGATATTTGAATATAAATATGGGGGCAATACCGAGGTTGTCCCACCCGATCTCATACCGAACTCGGAAGTGAAATACCTCAGGGCCGATGATAGTCCTTTTGGGCGAAAGTAGGTTACCCCCATATTTGTATTCAAATTAAAAAACTATGTTTAACCCGACGGGTTAAACATAGTTTTTTTTGAAAGGAAACAAAGTTTGAATTTACACCTTTAATAAGGTAAGATAGGATAAAATAGAGTATTAAAATTATTATGAACCTTCTTTTTAAGAAGAAAAAGTATTTAGTTGGGATTTTATTGGCAGTTTTGGCTGTTTGCCTATTGAATTTTTTTCAGAAAGAAGTTAGAAGTTTTTTTTATTCGTTTTCCTCTCCGATTCAGAAAGTTCTTTGGAGGGCGGGGGATAGGACATCTGATTTTTTTGAGTCAATTATTAAAACAGGAAGTTTGAAGAGTGAAATAGAGGGACTTCGAAATGAAAATCAAGAGTTGCTTGCTCAAAACGCTGCTTTGAAGAATTTAAAAGAAGAAAATGAGATTTTAAGAGAAGCGTTAGGAATTGGGCTCCAAAAAGATTTTAGACTAGTCTTATCTCAGATAATCAGCAAGGATGTTTCTCGGGATTTTATCTTAATCAACAAGGGGTCTGAAGATGGTATTTTGAAAGATATGCCGGTTATTACCCAAAAGAAAGTTTTAGTCGGTAGAATTAGTGAGGTTTATGAAAATTTTTCAAAAGTGATGCTTATTTCTGACAAAAAAAGTTCTTTTAATGCTGAAATTCTTGCTCTGGACGGAGGAGAGCAAAGAGAAGATATTTCCGGGGTGATAAAAGGAAAAGGAAATTTCGGTGTTCTATTTGATCTTGTTCCCATGGAAAAAAAATTGTTTCAGGGAGATGTGGTTATAACTATTGTTCTTGGCGGGATTTTTCCCCAGGGGCTTTTAGTCGGGGAAGTTAGAGAAATTAAAAAAGTTGATGTTGAACCGTTTCAGCAAGC